>CAYTFW010000176.1:9231-12371 GCA_964437145.1 uncultured Rhizobiaceae bacterium | reverse complement strand
CCCTCATCCGCCTCGCTGACGCTCGGCACCTTCTCCCCGCCTTCGCGGGGAGAAGAGAAGAACGCCATACGCGGTTGCGGGGCTGTATCGGTCATTCGCGATTCCGGTGCGAGCTATGGGCCATCAGGCGGAAGCGGCGGCGGTCGCCGGCAGCGCCTGGGATGCGGCGCGCTGGAATAGCAAAGAGATCCGCGCTCCGCCACCCTCGCGATCGTCGAGCGTCAGCGCGCCGCCGTGATCCTCCATGATCTTCTTGACGATCGCCAGGCCCAGCCCGGTGCCCTTGGCCCGCGTCGTCACATAGGGCTCGGCCAGGCGCTCGCGGCCCTCGCGCGGCAGGCCCTTGCCGTTGTCCTCGATGATCACGCGCACCTCGCCGCCGCGATCGAGCAAGCGCAGGCTGATCCGGCCCGGTGGCAGCTTGCCGCCGTCCGCCGGCGGCGCGCGCCCTTCGATCGCCTCGCCGGCGTTCTTCAGCAGGTTGGTCAGCGCCTGGCCGATCTGGCGCCGGTCGCAGACCACGATCGGCGGCGTGTCGGGCAGCTCGGCGATGAACTCGATCTGCGGTTGGGCGTTACGCTGCAGGAACAGCGCCTGCTGGCAAAGCTCCTTGAGGTCCTCGCTGGCCAAGGTCGGCCGGGGCATGCGGGCGAAGGACGAGAACTCGTCGACCATGCGGCCGATATCGCCGACCTGGCGCACGATGGTGTCGGTGCAAATGGTGAAGGTATCGGGATCGTCGGTGATCTGGCGCAGGTACTTGCGCTTGAGACGCTCGGCGGAGAGCTGGATCGGTGTCAGCGGATTCTTGATCTCGTGCGCGATGCGGCGCGCGACGTCCGCCCAGGCGGCCATGCGCTGCGCCGCCATGAGGTCGCTGACGTCGTCGAAGGTGACGACGTTGCCGCTGAGCCCGTCGTCGCCCAGCTCGGTGGAGATGCGCACCAGCAGCGTACGCGACACGCCGTCACGGCGGATCTCGATCTGCCGCTGGTAGGCGCGGTCGGGCCGGGCGCGCGCCTGCTCCAACGCGTCGCCCAGCTCGGGCAGCACGTCGAGCAGCCGACGGCTCTCGATCTGGTCGGACGGCAGGCCCAGCAGGTCGGCGGACGAGCGGTTGGCGCGCAGCACCTCGCCCGAGATGCCGATGCTGAGCACGCCGGCCGAGACACCCGACAGGATCGCCTCGGTAAGCTGGCGGCGTTCGTCGAGCTGGCGGTTGGCGGCGACCAGGTCGCGGCGCTGCTCGTCGAGCTGGCGCGCCATGCGATTGAAGGCGCGCACCAGCCGCTTGAGCTCGCCGTCGGCGCCATCCTCCGACACCCGCGCCGAGAGGTCGCCCTTGCGCACCTGGTCGGCCGCCGTCATCAGATTGCCGATCGGCTGCGCCAGCCGCGAGGCGAAGGTCAGGGCCAGCCATACCGCCGACAGCAACATCAGCACGGCGATCACGGCGTAGACCGCGAAGACGCGCAGCTGGTTGTCGATCGAGTTGTTCTCGAGCTGGGTCAGGAAGGCGTCGGCGCGCGCGATCTGATCGACGTGGAACCACAGGCCGGGATCGACGTTGTGGCCGCTCACCAGGAACAGGTCGCCGCCGGTGAACAGGTGCAGCACGATATAGACGCCGGTCTGACGGAGCTCGATCAACGGGCCGGCTTCGGCGGCGGCGCGCGCCAGCGAGGCGGCCGGCGGCACGTAGGATGGCGCGGTGCGGCCGGGCAGCAGCGCGATCGAGGCGATGGCCTTGCCCGAGGAATCGACGATCAGCGCGTCCATCAGCGTCGGCAAGCCCGGCGCGAGCCGGCCGAGCGCCACTGTCGCGCGTTCAGCGTCGCCCGCCGTCTCGGGGCCGAGAAGCTGCAGCGCGCTCGACAGGCGTTCGACATCGGCCAGCACGGCAGCGCGCTGCGGCTCGAGCGCCGTGTTGCCGATCAGGCGGGCGCTGTCCATGCCGCGCGCGATGCGCTCGTTGACGAACTCCTGCAGGCCGATCGACAGCCAGTAGCCGGAGACCATGGCGACGACGAAGGTCGGCACCACGGCGAACAGGCCGAACAGCAGCACCATGCGCACATGCAGGCGCGCGCCGGCGGCGCCGCGGCGCTGCTCCATCAATGTGCGCACCACCCGTGCGATGACAACGGTGGCCAGGCCGATGGCGATGACGATGTCGGCCGCGAGCAGGCCGCCGACGAACCAGCGATTGGCGAAAGTCATCGGCAGCAGGCCGCCGAACGCCGCGTAGGTCAGTGCGCCGGCGGCCATCGCCAGCACGACCAGCGCCAGCGCCGCGACACGCCCGGTGAACAGCTGCCCGACACGCGACAGCAGGACGATCAGGGGTCGCTCCGGAGCGGAGGCCGATGGAACGCTCATTGCACCTTGATCTTGGGCGGCGCACGGCGCGCCGGCCCGGGGGGATACAATCTACCGCACGCGGCCAAATATCGCCAATTTCATCCCGCGACCCCGTCGATGCCCACCGCTCGTCAAGAGGTGTGCGCTGGTAGCGCGCTGCCCTAACTCATCGAGCCGCGCCTAACGCGCATCTTCCTGTATCGATGACCGTTCACCGACTACTGGCGCACGGCCGGCGCGGGCTGAAGCTGATCGAGTTCTTGCGGTTAAAGCAGACAAGTTTACTTTTCTCCACGCCAATAGCCGCGTCGACGAGTCGCTGCCGCTACGTCAAACCTCTATCCCCTAGCCGCCACACCGCACGTCGGTGGAACCGCTGGACGCTCACAGTTGGCGAACTTCCGATCAGATTTGGATATCGGCAGCAGCCTGCGCCGCCTGTGCCGCTTCGGCCGGCCGGTTGGCAATGGTCAGCTCGGCGCTGAGCTGTCGTAGCTGGGTGGCGACCACGGTGCCGTTGATCCCCGCGGCGGCGGCCTGCCGGAACATCCCGATCGACTCCACTGCCGCCGCGGTCGCTTCGTCGGGCCGTTGCACGGCGAGTAGCCGGCGGAAGTGGTCGAGCAGCACATGCGCGAACATCCACCGGTTGTCGGCGTGTTCCGCGGCCGGCGGGGTGAAGCCGCGCAGTACGTCGATCGCGGCCTGGGTGGCCTGCGCCGCCTCGGCCGGCCGGTTGGCAATGGTCAGCTCGGCGCTGAGCTGTCGTAGCTGGGTGG
>CAYTFW010000176.1:8691-9131 GCA_964437145.1 uncultured Rhizobiaceae bacterium | reverse complement strand
CCAAGGACACCACTCCGGTTCCGGGAGGGCCGGGTAGTCCGCCGGTGGAGGAAACCCTGACAAAACTTGCGCGCTGACAGGGTATGCCACGAGCTGTCACGATCCACAGCATGTACATACCTGGTGGCGCAATGTTGGCATGAGGCGGCGCATACACGCGCAGGCTGTTGTTTTCTATCTTGTCGAATCGTAGCGCCACGTAGCGTTGATCGGCGTCGAAGGCGTGAGTCACCGAACCAGCCCGGATCAGTGCGACGCGTTCAATTACGGACGGGTCGACGTTGGTGCGAATCTCGAACGACTCCGCATAGCCGATGCTCTGTGGCGAGGTAAGGATCTTCGGTCGGTCCGGGTCGGTCTCGCTGCCTGTCGTGTATATGCCGCGGTCGTGGCCGACGACGAACACGTCGACCCGGTTCGGGTTGCGCGAGGCGGGCCAC
>CAYTFW010000176.1:0-8591 GCA_964437145.1 uncultured Rhizobiaceae bacterium | reverse complement strand
CGGGCTACCGCGGAGACCACCGAGTTGGGGACGTTGTTGTCTTCGTCGGCCTGCGGAACGGTGTGGCCTGCGGCAGGGTCGCCGATGGGACGCCATGGATCCCAGTCGGGGTCTGCGGTGTTACGGCCACTGGTGTAGATGCCGCCGTCGTGGCCGACGACGAACACGTCGACCCGGTTCGGGTTGCGCGAGGCGGGCCACACCACTGACCGTCGGGGTACCGTCCGGCCCGGGGTGGCGGCCGGGTCGATCCGCCGCCACGGCACCCAGTCTATTTCCTTGTCATACACCGGCTTGAATATCTCGATTCGCTTTTCCGCGAACGTGTTCGGATTCCCTGCCTGCGCGTTCCTGCTCGACCCTGCTGTCCACACCCGACCGTTGGGCATTAGCAAAGCCACTGAGTGGTAGTTACGCGAGACTGTAGCCGGTTCGGTCGAAATCCATCTCTGACCGGCGGTGTACGTGAGCCGAGCCCAGTCGATGCCCGGCGTGTAGATCTCGCCTTCTAGCACGGCTTCTTCTGGTACTAGTGCATCGTTGGGGCTGGGGTCTGGTATCGTAACGCCTCCCGATACGAATACGTCACCGGTGGGGAGCAGAACCGCGCAGAGGTGCTCACGTACTTTGCCGGCTGCTGGAGCCATGCGTTCTCCCGCCTCCTGCCATGCCGTGACAGATCCTGCAGGGGGTGGTCCGAGATCGATCCGGAAAGGACGTTGATCCCCGCAAACCAGGACGCGGGGTCGGTAACCGTCGGCGGGGAGCAACGGCAGTAGTACCGAGGTAGCCGACCAGCCCTGATAGAGAGCCCCTTCGGGAGGGACGATGATGGGCCCGCTAAACTGCTCGGTCTGCGGATTGTAAAGCCTATTGCTGTAGGGTTGGCCGCCGGGCACCGGCAGTGGCACGGGAGTCGCAAAGAAGACGTTCCCAGACGGCAGCACGTGCAATCGGGGATAGAACAATGGCCGAAACTCGTCGAAGTGCTCGGCGGCGATCTCAGCTAGTCGTCGCCACGTGTTCTGGGATGGAGAGTAAAGTTCTGGCCTATTGTTTCGGTGCTCACTTGACCCGATTCGACTGGGGTGGCCAAAGACGGCGAGCACTTCTCCAGAGGGAAGGGTGATGAGTGTTGGATACCATCGCCCGCCTCCGGAGACCTGCCCCGGTTCGGTGTTCATGCTCGCGACTTGGGACCATCGGTGAGTGGCCGGATCGAAGATCCAGCATGCGCGGTGACCGCCAAAGTTAAGCTCATGAGGGTGACCTGCGTCTCCTCCGTCGCCCCATTGCTCGGTGCCGCCCCCGACAAGCAACCGGCCATCTCCTAGGAACGCGTGGCCGCTGCAGAAGATGTCAGTGGTGGGCGACGAGTGGCGGACAATGGTGTTCGAGATCGTGTCGAAGGTACGTGTATGGTCGATGTCATTGGCCGCGTGCGCGCCAGGGCTGTGCTGGTCGCCGCCGAAGTACAGGATTTCACCTGTAGGCAATAGCGCCGCATGAACCGCGAGGATCCCTGCGTCAGGTGGTCCAGGTATCCAAGGCATCTCGCCTCGTCACGGGGGATCAGAAATCTCAAATAACTTTTGTTTAATGCATGAACATATCCCGACCCCATCGAACGGTCAATCGCAGGGCTTGAGTCGTGATGTATCAGCTTCTGTGTCAGGACGAGGAAGCTTCACCGGATGGCTGCACCATCTTCGCCACTGATCCAATCAAACAAAGCGCTGAACCCGATGGCTAATACTGATTCGACGCCGGCCAGTTCAATGGTTCATCCTGGCAATGCGGGGTCAATGAAGGAGATCGCCGCTGAGCGCGGTAGCTCTTATCATTTCGGGCATGCGGGCGGTCGATTCAGATTCATATCATTCGTCCCTCGCCGGGCGGCGCAAGTCACTGGTTATCCATAGGCAACAGCCCTGCGCCAATGGGGGGCAGTAGAGCGCGTCACCGCGGGCTGCGCACCACCTGGACGTCGAGCTCGCGGATCTTCTTCCGCAGCGTGTTGCGGTTCAGGCCAAGAAGCTGCGCCGCCTTGACCTGGTTGCCGCGCGTGGCGCCCAAGGTCAGGGCGAGCAGCGGCCGCTCCATGTCGGCGAGGACGCGGTCGTAGAGGCCGTTGGGCGGCAGGTTCTCCTTGTGGGCGGCGAAATAGTCCCGGAGGTGGCGCTCGACCGCTTCGCTCAGCGTCTCGACGCTCGACAGCGCGGCGACGGCCGCGCCGTTGGCCGCCGGTGCGGCCGGTGTGGTCGGCGCGCCGACCTGCTCGGCGAGCTCGGCTTCGATGATGTCTGATGTGATGACTTCCTGGGAGTAGAGCGCCGCCAGGCGGCGCACCAGATTCTCCAGCTCGCGCACGTTGCCGGGCCAGCGATAGGCCTTCAGCAGCGCCAAGGCCTCGGGCGCCAGCACCTTCTCAGGCAGGCCATCGGCCGCCGCCTTGCGCAGGTAGTGATGCGCCAGCTCGGCGATGTCCTCGGGCTTGTCGCGCAGCGGCGGCAGGCGGATCGGCACGACGTTCAGGCGGTAGAACAGATCCTCGCGGAACAGGCCCTGCTGGATCAACCGACGCAGATCCTGATGCGTCGCCGCCACGATACGGGCGTTGGCGCGGATCGGCTGGCGGCCGCCGACCGTGGTGTACTCGCCCTCCTGCAGCACGCGCAGCAGGCGTGTCTGCGCCTCGATCGGCATGTCGCCGATCTCGTCGAGGAACAAGGTGCCACCGGCGGCCTGCTCGAACTTGCCGGCCATGCGCTGGGTGGCGCCGGTGAAGGCGCCGCGCTCGTGGCCGAACAGCTCGCTCTCGATCAGCTCGCGCGGGATCGCCGCCATGTTGATGGCCACGAACGGCCCGCTGCGCCGCTTGCCGTAATCGTGCAGGGCGCGCGCCACCAGCTCCTTGCCGGTGCCCGATTCGCCGGAGATCATCACCGAGAGGTCGGTCGACATCAGGCGCGCGAGCGTGCGGTAGATCTCCTGCATCGCTGGCGAGCGGCCGATCAGCGGCAGGCGTTCGCCATTGGCGTTTTCCGGCAGCTCGGGCTCGACGCCGCGCGCCGTCTGGCTGGCGAGCGCGCGGCCGACCACCGCGACCAGCTCCTTGAGGTCGAAGGGCTTGGGCAGGTACTCGAACGCGCCGCGCTCGGCGGCGCGCACGGCGGTGAGCAAGGTGGTCTGCGCGCTCATGACGATGATGCGCAGGTCGGGGCGCAGCTTGCGGATGCGCGGGATCAGGTCCAGCCCGTTGTCGTCGGGCATGACGACGTCGGTGATCACCAGATCGCCCAACCCGTCCTGGATCCAGCTCCACAGATTGGCGGCGTTGCCGGTGCAGCGCACGTCGTAGCCCTGACGGCCGAGCGCCTGGCTGAGCACCGTGCGGATCGCCTTGTCATCGTCGGCGACCAGGATGACGGCGTTGGCGGGGGACATGGAAGGCTCCGTTGCCTAGCCGCCGGGACGCCACTGATCTTCGCGCGTCACCGGCTGCATGGGCAGCATGACGTTGAAGACCGTGCGCCTCGGCTCGCTGTCGAACTCGACGACCCCTCCATGGTCATTGACGATCTTGGCCACCAGGGCGAGTCCGAGCCCGGTACCGTTGACCTTGCTGGTGACGAACGCGTCGAACACCTGCTCGCGGATCGCCTCGGCGATGCCCGGACCATTGTCCTGCACCGAGACGACCAGCGGCAGGTGCACCTTGGTCAGCACGCCCGGAACGGCAAGCCGCACGCCTTGCCGATAGGCGGTCGAGAGAATGATCTCGCCGCCCTCCTCCGGAACCGCCTCGCAGGCGTTCTTCACCAGATTGAGAAACACTTGGATGAGCTGGTCGCGATTGCCCCAGACCGCGGGCAGCGACGGATCGTAGGTCTCGACGAAGCGCACGCGTCGGCCGAAGCCGTTCTCGGCGATCTTGCGCACGTGGCCCAGGACCTGATGGATGTTGACCGGGCCGCGCTCGACCGGGCGGCCGTCGGCGAACGCCTCCATGCGATCGACCAGGGCGACGATGCGGTCGGTCTCCTCGCAGATCAGCTGCGTGAGCTCGCGCTCCTCCTCGCCCAGCGACTGCTCCAGCAGCTGCGCGGCGCCCCTGATGCCCGACAGCGGGTTCTTGACCTCGTGCGCCAGCATCGAGCCCATGGCGCTGACCGAGCGCGCCGCGCCCCGGTGCAGCATCTGGTTGTCGATCTTGCGCGCCATCGACTGCTCGAGCAGCGAGATCACCACGCGATCGTCGCCGTCGTGCACCGGCGCCATCAGGATGGCGACGAAACGCGCGCCGATGCGCGGCGAGCTCAAGGTCACGCCGCTCTCGCTCACCGCCGCGGCGCTCAGCCTGACCTGCGTCAGCAGCGAGAAGGCCGGTGAGTCCTTGGGCAGGAACGCCTCGAGCGGGTGGCCGATCAGCAGCGACGCGCCGGTGCCGAAGAACTGCTCGGCCGCCGGGTTGGCGTAGAGGATGGTGTCGTCGGCGTCGACCACGATGGTCGCCTCGACCAGCGCGGCGAGGATCGCGTCGGCAGTCGGCGCCGCTCCGCCCGGTTGGGCGCGCGCAAGGGTGGCGGCGCGCTGAGCCACGTCAGGCCGCCTCGCGCGTGTCGCCGCGGTCGATGGCGGCGGCGTAGAACGCCGCCACCAGCCGGCGCACCTCGTCCGGGTCGGCCACGCGGTTGACCGTCGCGCGGAACTCCGCCGAGCCGGGCAGGCCCTTGGAGTACCAGCCGATATGCTTGCGCGCCATGCGCACCCCGGCATGCGCGCCGTAATGGGCCAGCGTGTCCTCGTAGTGACGCGACAGCAACTCATACTGAATTGCGATTGGCGGGTCGGCCGGCCGCTCGCCGGTCCTCAGGAACTGCGCGACTTGTCGCAAAAACCAGGGTCGCCCATAGGCGCCGCGGCCGATCATCACGCCGTCGGCGCCGGACTGCTGAAGCGCCGTCGCCGCGTCGTCGTAGGAGACGATGTCGCCGTTGACGATCACCGGCAGCCGGGTCGCCGCCTTGACCGAACGGATGAAGGCCCAGTCGGCGATACCCTCGTAGAACTGGCAGCGCGTGCGGCCGTGCACGGTGATCATGCGGATGCCGCTCGCCTCGGCGATGCGCGCCAGGTTGGGCGCGTTCTGCGTGCGCTCGTCCCAGCCCTTGCGCATCTTCAAGGTCACCGGGATCTTCACCGCCTTGACGGTGGCCTCGAGGATCCTGGCCGCGTGCACCTCGTCGCGCATCAGCGAGGAGCCGGCGTGGCCGTTGACAACCTTCTTCACCGGGCAGCCGAAATTGATGTCGATGATGTGCGCGCCGCGATCTTCGTTGAGCTTGGCGGCCTCGGCCATCACCTCGGGCTCGCAGCCGGCGAGCTGGACGGCCATCGGGTTCTCGTCCTCGCCGCGCGCGGCCATCAGCAGGGTCTTGCGGTTCTCGCGGATCATCGCCTGGCTGGCGATCATCTCCGACACCACCAGCCCCGCCCCCTGGCTCTTCACCAGCCGGCGGAACGGCAGGTCGGTGACCCCCGACATCGGCGCCAGGATCACGGGCGCCTCCAGGGTCACGGCGCCGATGGTGATCGGGTGTAGTACCGTGGTGCTCATTTTATGTGCAGTTTCTGATCTGTACAAATCTTAGCCACACTGGTACCGCGTCGCCCCGGCAGTTTCAACCCTGTATGATCGCCCGATGCGAACCGCCGCGCTGATCGTCGCCGCCGGCCGCGGCCATCGGGTCGGGGCGCCCCTGCCGAAGCAATATCTGGGCCTGTCGGGCGTCGCTGTCCTGCGGCACGCGGTGGAGCGTTTCGCTGGACACCCCGGCGTCGCGCTGGTGCAGGTGGTGATCGCCGAGGCAGACCAAGCGCTCTTTTACGCGGCGACGCGCGGACTGGATCTGCCGGCGCCGGTGATTGGCGGCGCTACCCGCCAGCGTTCGGTGCTCAATGGGCTGGAGGCGCTGGCCGGACACGGGCTCGAGCTGGTGGCCATCCACGACGCCGCCCGCCCGCTGGTCGATGCCGGGACCATCACCCGCACCCTTGAGGCCGCCGCCCGCGACGGCGTCGATGGCGCCCTGGCCGCGCTGCCGGTGGCCGATACGCTCAAGCGCGGCGACGATCAGGCGATGGTCGCGGCCACCATCCCGCGCCAGCTTCTGTGGCGCGCCCAGACCCCGCAGGTCTTCCGCTTCGACCGTATCCTCGCCGCCCACCGCGCCGTCGCGGCGCTGGGCGACGACGAGGCCACGGCGCTGACCGACGACGCGGCCGTCGCCGAGAAAGCCGGCTATCGCGTCGCGCTGGTCGAAGGCGCCGAGCCCAACTTCAAGATCACCACCACCGCCGACCTCGCACGCGCCGAACGGGAGCTCGCCCCACCGATGGAAACCCGCACCGGTACCGGCTTCGACGTGCATGCCTTCGGGCCCGGCGACTCGGTGACGCTCTGCGGCGTGCCGGTGCCGCACAGCCACGGCCTCGCCGGCCACTCCGACGCCGATGTCGCGCTGCATGCGCTGACCGACGCGCTCCTGGGCACGATCGGCGCCGGCGATATCGGCCTGCACTTCCCGCCGTCCGATCCGCGATGGCGCGGCGCCTCCTCCGACCGCTTCCTGCGCCACGCCGCCGATCTGGTGGCCAAGCGAGGTGGCTGCGTGATCAATGTCGACGTCACCATCATCTGCGAGCGCCCCAAGGTCGGGCCGCATCGCGAGCGCATGCGCGAACGGGTGGCCGGGATCCTCGGCGTCGCCGTCGATCGCGTGGCGGTGAAGGCGACGACGACCGAGAAGCTCGGCTTCACCGGCCGCGGCGAAGGCATCGCCGCGCAGGCCATCGCCACGGTGTCGCTGCCAGCGCTGGAGCAAGCATGACCGACGCCCTCTTCCCCGGCACCTGGCGCGCGCTGGCCACCGATCTGCTCGAGCGCTACCGCCGCGCCGGCCTGAAGCTGGCGACGGCGGAGTCGTGCACCGGCGGCCTGGTTGCGGCGACCCTGACCGCGATCCCTGGCTCCTCCGACGTGGTCGAGCGCGGCTTCGCCACCTACTCCAACGAGGCCAAGGAGAAGATGCTCGGCGTGCCTCGCGTCACGCTGCTGTCCTACGGCGCAGTGAGCGAGCCGGTGGCGCGCGCGATGGCCGAAGGCGCGCTGGCGGAGTCCTTGGCCGACGTCGCCGTGTCGATCACTGGTGTCGCCGGGCCAGGCGGCGGCAGCGCCGAGAAGCCCGTGGGGCTGGTGCATTTCGGCTGCGCGCGGCGCGGCCGGCCGACTATCACTGCGCGGCATGTCTTCCCCGGCGATCGCGATGAGATCAGAGTGCGCGCCGTCGAGACGGCGCTGGCGATGCTGCGCGACGCGGTGCGTTAGGCTGGCCGTGCCCGCGGAACCGCGCCGTAGAGTCTGGCGGCGCGGCCTTCGAAGGCGGCGACCATGCGGCGTACGGCCTCGTGGAACAGGATCTCGACGGTCGCCTGCAGAAGGTAGGACTTGAACTCGAAGTCGACGAAGAACTCGACGTCGCAGCCATCCGGATGCTCATGGAAGATCCAGTGGTTCTCCAGCCGCTTGAACGGGCCGTCGGCGTAGACCGTGTCGATGCGTGGACCGCGAGGATCATCGGGCAACAGCGAGACCTTCGAGGTGAAGCGCTCGCGGAACAGGCGGAAGCCGATGATCAGGTCGGCGACGATCTGCGCGCCCTCGCGCTTGCGGATGCGCGCGCCGATGCACCACGGCAGGAACTGCGGATAGGCCTCGATGTCGGCCACGAGGTCGAAGAGCTGGCGCGGCGTGTAGGGCAGCACCCGCCGTTCGCGATGAACCGGCATGCGCGCTCAGCCTGAAGCCAGCCTGGCCTCGCGCGCCGCGCGCAGGCGTTGGAAATCGTCGCCGGCGTGGTAGCTCGAGCGCGTCAGCGGCGAGGCGGAGACCATAAGGAACCCCCTGCCCCTGGCGGCGCTGGCGAGCTGGGCGAACTCGTCGGGCGTCCAGAAACGCTCGACGGCGGCGTGCTTGGGCGTCGGCTGCAGGTATTGGCCGATGGTCAGGAAATCGACGTCGGCGGCGCGCAGATCGTCCATCACCTGCAGGATCTCGCCCCTGGTCTCACCCAGCCCGACCATCAGCCCGGACTTGGTGAAGCGCGCCGGGTCGGTCTCCTTGACCTTGGCCAGCAACTGCAGCGAGGCGAAGTAGCGCGCGCCGGGGCGGATCGTCGGATAGAGCCGCGGCACGGTCTCGAGGTTGTGGTTGAAGACGTCGGGCTTGGCCGCGACCACGCGCTCGATCGCGCCGCGCTTGCGCAAGAAGTCCGGCGTCAGGATCTCGATCGTCGTATCAGGCGAAGCGCGGCGGATCGCCTCGATCACGGCGACGAAGTGCGAAGCACCTCCATCCGGCAGGTCGTCGCGATCGACCGAGGTGATGACGACGTGGCTCAGCCCGAGCTTGCCGACAGCCTCCGCGACATTGGCCGGTTCGTGCGGATTGAGCGCGCCGGGCATGCCGGTGCGCACGTTGCAGAAGGCGCAGGCCCGCGTGCAGGTGTCGCCCATGATCATGAAGGTGG
>CAYTFW010000175.1:0-12439 GCA_964437145.1 uncultured Rhizobiaceae bacterium | reverse complement strand
GCAACCTGCGACTCCCCCTCACCCCAACCCTCTCCCCGCAAGCGGGGAGAGGGAGGAAAAAAGAAAAGCAATGGAGCGGCGAACGCCAGCAGCAGCGGTGCGAGCCAGATGCGGCCGTGGCGCAGGACCTGCACGATGAGCGGCGCGGCGTCCTCGCCCCAGGGGTCGCGCAGCCAGGCGAACGAGAACAGGCCGTCCTCGAGCGCGTACCACGGCAGCAGCAGTATCGCCGCCCAGCCGACGGCGAGCCACCAGCGGGCGGCGCGCGACATGAAGGACCGTGGCCGAGACTACTTCGGCGCGCCGACCTTCAGCTCGGCGTCCCAGCGCGCCAGCAGGCGGCGACGCTCGGCGCTGGAGCCGTACTTGGCGAAGTCGTAGTCGATCAGCTTGATCTTCGACAGGTCTGGCGAGTACGGCGAGGGCGGCGTGCCCCGGTTCGATGGCGCCTGGTAGCTCTCGCCGGCGTCGGCCAGGCGTTGGCCGTCGACCGACAGCGCGAAGTCGTAGTAGCGCTTGGCGTTGGCGAGGTTGCGCGTGCCGTCGATGATCGACATCGAGCCGATCTCGTAGCCCGTGCCCTCGCAGGGCGCGACGCCTTCGACCGGGAAGCCGCGCCGCTTGCTCATGGCGCCATCGTGCAGGAACGTGATCGCGATCATGGTCTCACCGCGCGCCGCCGCTTGGCCCGGCGCCGGGCCCTGCTTGGTGTACTGGTTGATGCTGGCGTGCAGCTTCTTGAGGTAGTCGAAGGCTTTGTCCTCGCCCCAGAGCTGCACCAGCGTGGCGATCGTCGTGTAGGCGGTGCCCGAAGAATGCGGGTTGGGCATCTGGATCTCGCCCTTGAACTCGGGCTTCAGCAGATCGGCCCAGCACGCCGGCGGCGTCACGCCCTTCTTGGCCGCGACCTCCTTGTTGTAGACGAAGCCGATGGCGCCCATGTAGATGCCGACCGTACGACCGCCGCTGCGATCCCACTGCGCCTTGGCCCAGGGATGCAGCTCCTTGAGGATCGCCGGCTCGTACTTGACGGTGAGCTTCTCCTCGGCGGCCTGCAGATGCGGGTCGCCGGTGCCGCCCCACCAGATGTCGCCCTTGGGATTGTCCTTCTCGGCCTTGATCATCGCGTAGGTCTCGCCGGTGCCGCGGCGGGTGAAGGCGATGTCGATGCCGGTCTTCTTGTTGAACTCGTTAGCCATGACCTTGCACCACTCCTCGTTGGCGGTGCAGTACATGTTGAGCTTGCCCTGGCCGAGCGCGGGCTGCGCAAGCACGGCGATGGTCAGGCCGGCAACGAGCCCGGCGGCCCGGAACGCGCGCATGAGATCCTCCCCAACGACATATTTCCCTGACGCGATCTAAGCACGCCTCAGCCCATGTTGGCGAGGATGCACACTCTTCCTCCCTCTCCCCGCAAGCGGGGAGAGGGTTGGGGTGAGGGGCTGAATCAGGTGACGCACCACCGCCGTACGCAACCTGCGACTCCCCCTCACCCCGACCCTCTCCCCGCGCGCGGGGAGAGGGAGAAGGACATCAGCCCATGTTGGCGAGGATGCGCGCGTGCAAGGCCTTGATCTTCGCCATGTCGCCTGGCCTGGGGTGCCAGTTGATCGCCAGGCCGTCGTTCTTCCAGCGCGGCAGGATGTGGATATGCAGGTGCGGGACGCTCTGCGCCGCGCCCGGGCCGTTGGCCTGGATCAGGCTGATGCCATCGGGCGACAGCGTCTTGTGGATCGCCTTGGAGACGCGTTGCGCCGTCTGCGCGACGGCGCCCAGCACGTCGGCGGGAATGTCGTGCACGGTTGGCCAGTGGCCCTTGGCGACGGCGAGCGCATGGCCCTCGTTGGCCGGATTGATGTCCATGAAGGCGATGGTGTCGTCGTCCTCGTGCAGGCGGAAGCACGGGATCGCGCCGGCGATAATCTTGCAGAAGACGCAATTCGGATCGGTCGGATGCGCCATAGCCGGCTCCTCGACAGCGGTGTTGTTTCCACGCGATGCTAGCAGAGTTGATATAGACAACGAGACATTCGACCGATGCCCGACACGCGTACTCGCCGCAGCGGACCCTTGGCCCGTTTCAAGGTCCTCGACCTTACCCGCGCCCGCGCCGGCCCCACGGCGGCGCGCCAGCTCGCCGACTGGGGCGCCGACGTCATCAAGATCGAGGACTCAGGGACAGTCGAGATCCTGGGCGGCGGCCGCCACGGCAGCGACTTCCAGAACCTGCAGCGCAACCGGCGCTCGATCACGCTCAACCTCAAGACCGAGGAAGGTCGCGCCGTGCTGCACAAGCTGGTGAAGGTCTCCGACGTCGTGGTCGAGAACTACCGGCCGGACGTGAAGAAGCGGCTGGGGTTGGACTACGAGACCCTGCGCTCGATCAACAAGCGCATCGTGCTGGGCAGCATCTCCGGCTTCGGCCAGAGCGGCCCCTACGCCAACCGGCCGGGCTACGACCAGATCGCGCAGGGCATGAGCGGCCTGATGTCGGTCACCGGTATTCCCGGCCAGGGGCCGGTACGCGCCGGCATCGCCGTCGCCGATTCGAGCGCCGGCATCTACCTCTCCTTCGGCATCCTCGCCGCCCTGCTCGAGCGCGAGACCTCGGGTGAGGGCCAATGGGTTCATACCTCGCTGCTGCAGGCGCTGCTGGCGCTGTGCGATTTCCAGGCGGCGCGCTGGACCATGGACCGCAAGGTGCCGCCACAGGCCGGCAACGATCATCCCACCGGCATTCCGACCGGTGTGTTCGTCACCAGCGACGGCCACATCAACATCGCCACCTCGCCCGGCGCGATCTGGGAGCGCTTCTGCGCCATCATGGGGCGCGAGGATTGGAAGACCGACGAGCGCTTCGCCAAGCCGGCTGATCGCTCGAAGAATCGCGTCGAGATGAACGCCCAGATCAACGCGATCACCAAAGGCAAGACCAGCCAGCACTGGATCGACGCGCTGAACAAGGGCGGCGTGCCCTGCGGCCATATCTACTCGATGGACCAGGTCTTCGCCGACGAGCAGGTGATCCACAACAAGATGGAGGTCGCGGTTCAGCATCCCAGGCTGGGCGAGATCCATCTGGTGAACCAGCCCATCGGCATGAGCCGCACGGCGCTCGACACGCACAAGGGCGCGCCCGAGGCCGGCGAGCACACCGACGAGATCCTCGCCGAGCTGGGCTACGACCAGGCCGCCATCGCCGATCTGCGCGCGCGCAAGGCTGTGTAGGGGCGCGGGCCGTTCGCGGCCCCGGCGCCCTGCCCGCTCATTGCCGCCGCGTGTCCGCCACCAGGGCAGGCGGCACCGTCTTTCCGATGACGGTGCCGCTTGTCGCCATCGTTCTGCCCTGGCTAGTCTTGTCGGCTCGATGACGACCCTGGCATTCCTCGGCGACCTCATGCTTGGCGGCGATGTCGGTGCCGCGCTGGAGGAACAAGATCCATCCTGGTTGTTCGGGGACTGCCTCGATCACCTGCGCCGAGCGGATGCGGTCATCGCCAATCTCGAAAGTCCGATCACGACGAGCGCCACGCGGTGGCGGCGGACCTTCAAATTCTACCACTTCAAAGCACCGCCCAACGCGGTGAAGCTCCTGCGGGCGGGCAACGTGCGCGCGGTCTGCCTGGCGAACAACCACATGCTCGACTACGGCGAGCGCGGCCTGATGGACACGCTGACGGCGCTGCAGGGCGCGGCGATCACCGGAGTAGGCGCCGGTCGCGATCTGGCCGAAGCCAGCGCGGGGAGGATCCTCAACATCGCCGGCGCGAAGATCGGACTTCTCGCCGCGACCGACGGCATGCCGGAGTTCGCGGCGACAGCAAAGTCCGCGGGAACCCATGTCCTCGAATTTCGCGAGGGCAATCTCGACTGGATCGCCCGGTCGGTGACCGATCTGAAGCGCGCGGGTGCGAGCCTGATCGTGCTCTCCGTTCACTGGGGACCGAACCTTCGTCGATCGCCGAAAGCGCGCTTTCGCGCCTTCGCCCGCGACGCCATCGGCGCTGGCGTCGATGTCGTTCACGGACACTCCTCTCACGTGGCGCAAGGCGTCGAGCGGCGGGGCGCCGGCCTCGTGCTTTACGACACCGGCAATTTCATCGACGACTACTGGAAGATCCCGTTCCGCCGCACGACCTCGACCTTCATCTGGCTTCTCGAGGTGCGCGCCGGCGCGCGTCCCGGCCTGAGGCTCGTGCCTGTCATCACCAAGCCGCACCCGCTGCGTTTGGCAAAGGGCGCGCGCCATCGCCAGATGATCGACCATATGCGCGCGCTTTGCTCGAGACTCGGCACAGCGACAGCGCAGAGCGACGACGGCCTGGTCGTTCTCTGAGGGCGGTCCTGGCGTGAAGATATACGGGCGTGAAGCCTGTGCCCCAGGAAACAGCAGATCGGCACGATCAACAGTCAAGATGGGCCCCCGCGATGGAGGCCACCATGTCCGCTTTCCTCTCAGCCGCCTGCCGCGACGAGCTGGTCGACATCATCCGCCAGATCAATCCCGGGCAGGCGCCGGTCTATGGCGCGTCGCTCGACGACTGGCTGCGTCTGGCCAGTTGCGCGCCGGGCCTGGGCAGCCTGCGCGTGCTGGCGGGTATCCTCAAGCGCGTGAACCCGCCGGTCGCCGATCTCTACGGCCCGATGCTCGATTCGTGGTCCGCACGCCCGGCCAATTGCTACGCGCTGGCCGCGATCCTGAAGATGGTCAACCCGCCGCTGGCGCCGGCCTATGGCCCGTTGCTCGACGCCTGGGCCCGCCGCAACGCGCCCAGGCACGATTGCGACGCCGCGTGATGGAGTGTGCCGCGGGGAACAGCGCGAAACGCTGGGAGCGGCGATAAGACGACATCTCAAGACGACGGGGGAGACGATCAATGCGCGGTCTGGTTCTGGCTCAGAGCATCAACAAGGCAGGCATCAATCCCGAAACCGGCATCGGCTACAAGGACGCCAGCGGCGTCTTCGTTCCCGGCGCGAAGTACTTCGCGAAGCTGCACGGCCTCGACAAGCCGGTCCTGCTCGACGATGTCGACGACAAGAAGAAGATGATCTCCGCGATCAAGAAGTCGACGATGCTCGACGTGATCGCCTATTTCGGCCACGGCGACCGCAACAAGATCGGCTCGGCCGATATCGGCCTCACGGATCTGGAAGACCTGAAGGAGGCGATCAAGATCGCGGCCGCGCCGGGCTGTCAGGTGATCTTCTACGCCTGCCAGCTCGGCGGCCGCAGCGGCTTCTGCGAGAAGCTCGCCACAATGCTCGGCGGCACCGTCACCTTCTGGGGCCATAGCTGCTCCGGGCACGGCAACACGAACCCCTACGTCACGCGCTTTCCTTTTGCGCCAGACATCGACTCTCACTTGATCAATCCCGCCGGGCCGTATTTCTGGTACTGGACCAAGTTGATCAAGTCGACCTCCGACATCTGGGCGCGCTTTCCGTTCATGACCAAGGACGAGGTCGAGGACGAGCTCCAGCGCTATATGAACGGCCTACCGCCGCTTGTTCAGATGTTTGGCAAGTACGCGGAGCCCCCGGCGAAGAAGAAAAAGAAGAAGGCCGCCTAGCCGAAGCCCGCCTGGCGGCGCAGTTCGGCTGCCGAGACGCCCGCCTCGCGCATCGCCCGCAATGTCAGCGCGCGGTCGCGCTTGGCGAAGCGGCGGCCGCCCGAGTCGGTGAGCAGCCGGTGGTGGGCGTAGCGCGGCGTGGCGTAGCCCAGCAGGCGCTGCAGCAGGACATGGACATGCGTGGCGGGATAGAGATCCTCGCCGCGCGTCACCAGGGTGACGCCCTGCAGGTGGTCGTCGACGGTGACGGCGAGATGGTAGCTGGTCGGCGTGTCCTTGCGCGCGATCACCATATCGCCGAACAGTAGCGGATCGCCCGCGACATCGCCGTGCAGCGCATCGTGGAAGCGGTACGGCCCGGCGGTGGCCGCCGCCTTCGCCGCGTCGAGGCGCAGCGCGAACTCGGTGCCGGCTTGCATCAACGCACGGCGTTCGTCCGCTGAACGGTGTCGGCAGGTGCCGGGGTAGAGTGGACCATCGGGTCCATGCGGCGCGCTGGCCGCGGCGGCGATGTCGGCGCGGGTGCAGAAGCAGGGATAGACCAGGCCCATGCCGCTGAGCCGGTCGAGCGCGGCGCCATAGTCGTCGAAGTGCTGGCTCTGGCGCCGCACTTCGCCGTCCCAATCGAGACCCAGCCAGGCGAGGTCGACCAGGATCGCCTCGGTGAATTCCGCCTTGCAGCGGCGGATGTCGATATCCTCGATGCGCAGCAGGAAACGGCCGCCGACATCGCGCGCGGCGTGCCACGCCGTCAGCGCGGAGAACGCGTGCCCCAGATGCAGGTAGCCGGTCGGGCTGGGCGCGAAGCGGGTGACCACCGTGGACATGGGTCGCGACGTTAGCGTGGCCTGAAGCGCCGTGCTATGTCGCCGGCCATGTCGATTCCGTTTCGTCTCACCGACCAGCACGTCCTGGAGGGCATGGCGGCGCTGGGCGCGATTGATCCGCGCTTCGCCGCCGGACTCACGACCTACGGTCCGCCGCCGTTGCGCCGCGCCGAGGAAGGCTACGCCGCGCTGTTGCGCGCCATCGTCGGCCAGCAGGTCTCGGTCTACGCCGCGCGCAGCATCTGGGATCGCGTCGCCGCCTTGGTGAACCCGATGACGCCGGAGCGCCTGCTGGAATTCAGCGACGAGCGGCTGCGCGCCTGCGGGCTTTCCAACAACAAGGTGAAATTCGCGCGCTCGCTGGCGCTCGACACCGCGGAGAAGCGCATCGTCTTCGAGGCGCTGCCGGAGCTCGACGACGAGGCGGTGGTCGCCATGCTGACCCAGGCCAAGGGCATCGGCCGCTGGACCGCCGAGATCTACATGATGTTCGCGCTCGGCCGGCCCGACGTCATGCCGGCCAACGATCTCGGCATCATCGTCGCCGCGCAGCATTTCTTCGGCCTGCGCCGGCGCCCGGATCCCGCGAAGCTCCTGAAGATGGCCGAGGCCTGGCGGCCCTGGCGCACGGTGGCATCGCTGTTCCTCTGGCACTACCGCCACAACATGCCGGATTTCAGCGACAGCCCCGCCGCCGTCGCGCGGCGCGAGGCGGAGCGCGTGGCGAAGCAAGAGCGCAAGGCGGTGCGCGCCGCCGCGCCCAAGAAGCCTGCCGTGAAGAAGAAGATCGCGAAGAAGAAGGCGGCGAAGAAAAAGATCGCGGTGCGTCGGAGGTCCTGATGTTCGAGCTCGAAGGCGCGGTGCACGCTCCCCTCAGCGGCGGCAAACCGAAGAAGCTGGCGATCCTGCTGCACGGCTATGGCGCCGACGGCAACGATTTGATCGGCCTGGCCGAGCCGCTGGCGCCGCTGATGCCCGACGTCGTCTTCCACGCGCCCAACGCGCCCTATCCCTGCGATGGCAACCCGTTCGGCTATCAGTGGTTCGGCATCTCGCGCCTGGATCCGCACCTGATGCTGGCGGGCGTGCGCGGTGCGGCGCCCTTCGTCGAGGCTTTCCTCGACACGCTGCTGGCCGAGTATGGGCTGACCGAGGCCGACACCGCGCTGATCGGCTTCTCGCAGGGCACGATGATGTCGCTGCATGTCGGCCTGCGGCGTGAGAAGACGCTCGCCGGCATCGTCGGCTTCTCCGGCCTGCTGCCCGGCATCGAGACCCTACAGGACGAGATCAAGTCGAAGCCGCCGGTGCTGCTGATCCACGGCGACGCCGATCCCATGGTGCCGTTCGAGATGATGGATCGCGCCGAAAATGGACTGAAGGCCGTCGGCGTGCAGGTCAGCAGCTACGCCGCCAAAGGCGTCGGCCATTCGATCGATGGCCATGGCCTGGAGAAATGCGCGCGCTTCTTGCTGCGCGCCTTCGGAGTGAAAACATCATGAGCGCGCTGAAGGAGAAAGTCGGCGACAACGCCGTCGTCGAGGGCACCGTCGCACCGGGCTTCGACGGCGTGGCGCGGGCTTTCCTCGACAATTTCCGCAGCCATGGCGAGGTCGGCGCCTCGCTCTGCGTCACGCTGGGCGGCGAGACCAAGGTCGATCTGTGGGGCGGGCTGGCCGATCCCAAGACGAACCGGCCGTGGACGCGCGACACGGTCAGCGTGGTGTTCTCCTGCACCAAGGGCGCCACGGCGCTCTGCGCGCATGTGCTGTCGAGCCGCGGCCAGCTGGATATCGACGCGCCGGTGGCGGAGCTGTGGCCGGACTTCGCCGCCCAGGGCAAAGCGCGCGTCACCACGCGCATGATGCTCGATCATTCCGCGGCCGTGCCGGCGCTGCGCGATCCCGTCGACAAGGACCTATCGTACGACTGGCAATACTGGACCAGCCGGCTGGCGGCCGAGGCGCCATTCTGGGAGCCGGGCACGCGCAACGGCTATCACGGTTTCACCTTC
The DNA here is from genome assembly GCA_964437145.1 of uncultured Rhizobiaceae bacterium. Lineage (GTDB taxonomy): Bacteria > Pseudomonadota > Alphaproteobacteria > Reyranellales > Reyranellaceae > JAFAZJ01. The sequence continues at coordinate 4,025 of CAYTFW010000175.1, read as the reverse complement.
GGCTGGACGGTCGGCGAGATGGTGCGGCGCGTATCCGGCAGGTCGCTGGGCACGTTCTTCCAGGAGGAAGTCGCGAGACCGCTGGGCATCGATTTCTGGATCGGCCTACCGGAGGCCGTCGAGCCGCGTGTCGCGCCGATCATCCCCTTCGTCTACGCCGCGAAGGATGCGCGGACGCCATTCATGGTCGCGTTGGCCAAGGAGCCGACATCGATCCCCGCGCTGTTCTATTTCAACAACGGTAAGTGGCGCTCGGGTGGCGCCAATAGTCGCGAAGGCCGTGCCGCCGAGATCGGTGCGGCCAACGGCGTCACCAACGCGCGCGGCCTCGCGGGCATGTACGCGCCTCTGGCCAATGGCGGCGGCGCGCTGGTCGACAAAGCGACGGTGGCGCGCATGGGCGAGGTGTCGATGGCGACGCATGACGACGCCACGTTGCGCATCCCTACGCGCTTCGCGCTGGGCTTCATGAAGTCGATGGACAACCGCAAGCGCAGCCTGGCGCCCGCGATCTGGGGCGAGGATTGCGACAGCGTGATCATGGGGCCCGCCGCGTTCGGTCATGTCGGCGCCGGCGGCTCGCTGGGTTTCGCCGACCCGGCCAATGGACTCAGCTTTGGCTACAGCATGAACCGCATGGGCCCGGGCCTGCTGATGAACGAGCGCGGCCAGTCGCTGGTCGACGCGACGTACCGCGCGCTGGGCTTTACCGAGAAGGACGCCGGCATATGGACGCGCTGAACATCACGCTGCGGGACGCCACGCCCGAGGACCGTCGGTTCCTGCTGGACTCCATCGCCGCGCTCAACGATCACGAGCGCGCGCTGCACGACACGCGCCTGCCCGGCGCCGAGATCGCCGAAGCGTATCTCGCCAAGATCTCGGCGGCGATCGCGGCTGACCACGGCTGCATCGTCGTCGCCTTCGACGGCGATCGGCGCGTCGGCTACATGGCCTGCCGCATCGGGACCGGCGACGCGGTGGCGGAGGCCGCCGACTCCAACCGCTTCGGCTATGTCTCCGACGTGTTCGTGATATCGGACATGCGCGGCCGCGGCATCGCCGCGTTGCTCGTCGCCGAAGCCGAGCGCCGCCTGCGGCCGCACGGCGTGACGCGCCTGCGCCTCAGTTCGCTGGCCAACAACGACCAGGCGATCCGCGCCTACCGCAAGGCAGGATTCAACGATTACGAAGTCGCGCTTGAGAAGCGGCTGTGAAGAAGATCCACCACAGAGACACGGAGACACAGAGGAAAACCAAGATGGCTGCGCGCTTCGCGCGCGGGTTCCTGTCTTCCTCTGTGTCTCTGTGTCTCTGTGGTTCATTTCTTGGGCGTTACTGATGCTGCCGATCCTGCGGCCGTTCCAGGACCGCGCCATCGCCATCCTGTGGCTCGGCATGGCGGCCTCGACGATCGGCGAGGACGTCTTCCGCGTCGCCATCGTCTGGCTTGCGGTCGAGATCGCCGGCAACCAGGCCGGCCTGGTCACCGCGGCGCAGAACGCGACGATGCTGGTCGTCGGGCTGACCGCCGGCGCCATCGCCGAACGCTGGAAGCCCGACCGCACCATGGTGGCGGTGAGCCTGCTGTCGGCGGCGATCGTGATGATGCCGGTGGTCCTGGGCACGTTCTACAGCGTGACCTTGGGGCTGTTGATCACGACAGTGGTCGGCCTGGCGATCCTGCGCACCTTCTACGCCCCGGCGTTGCAATCCGTCGTGCCGACCCTGGTGCGCGACAAGCAATGGCTGCAGGCGGTCAACGGGCTGCTCGACACGACGTGGCGTCTGGCGCGCCTGGTCGGCCCGGCGATCGCCGCGCTGCTGTCGGCGATCATCCCCGTGATCCATTTCCTCACCGTCACGGCGCTGGGCATGCTGTCGGCGGCGGCCGCGGTCTTTGCTATCCGCGCGCGCATCCAGCGCGATCCGGCCGATATCCCGAAGGTCGATCCGGGCTGGCGCGGCCTGCTGTCGAGCATGGCGATCGGCTATCGCCTGGTGCTGTTTCGCGACCGGGTGATGACCATCCTGATGCTGAGCAACGCCATGGTGAACGGGCCGTGGATGGTCACGCTGATGCTCGGCGTGGCGCTGCTGGTGAAGACCTACGACCCGCGCTTCCTCGGCATCGAGGATCTCGCCGCCTATGGCGTGGTCATGGGCGCCTATGGCGTGGGCGATCTCCTCGCCAACCTCTATGTCGGCTCGGTGCGTTTCCGCCGGCCGCTGCAGGTGATGTATTTCGGCTATATCGCCATGGGCGGCGGCTTCGTGCTGATGGCGTTGGCGACCTGGGCGGTGCAGCCCGGCTGGCTGCTGCCGGCGATGATGCTGACGGCGCTGATCTCCGGCATCGGCGGACCGTTCTTCTTCATCCCGATGATCACGCGGCTGCAGACCGTGTTCCGCGGCGCCGACATCGCGCGCGTCTTCCGCATCCGCCTGGCGCTGATGGCCGGCGTGCAGCTGATCGCCAGCCTGGGCGCCACAGTGCTGTTCGAGCGTCTCGGCGTAACCTCGACCGTGCTGGGCAGCGGCCTGTTCATCCTGAGTATCGGTCTCGCCGGCAGCTTCTACTTCGGCCGCATGTTCGTGCCGCCGCAGGAGCCACCCGCATCTGAATGATACCCCCTTGCGTAATGGGAGGAACGACGTTAGGTTCTATAAATTCACAGCGTTACCCTTAAAAATCTCCCACGCGGAGGCACGCTCATGGCCAAGGCTTTCCCCGACCATCCCTTCCTGCGCGGCTACTACGCGCCGCTGCACATGGAATGCGACGCGGATCATTTGCCGATCATAGGCGAGATCCCCAAGGAACTCTGCGGCACCCTCTATCGCAACGGGCCGAACCCGCAATTCGCGCCGCGCGGCTTCTATCACTGGTTCGCCGGCGACGGCATGCTGCACGCCTTCCATGTCGAGGATGGCCGCGTCTCCTACCGCAATCGCTGGGTGCGCACGCCCAAATGGGAGCTCGAGAACAAGGCCGGCGAGGCGCTGATCGGCGCCTTCGGCAATCCGATGTGGACCGACCAGAAGCACTGGGGCTTCGACTCGACCATCGCCAACACCAACGTCGTCTGGCACGGCGATCGCCTGCTGGCGCTGGAAGAAGCGCACGCGCCCTTCGAGGTCGACGCCAAGACCTTGATGCCCAAGGGCTACCACGACTGGGCCGGCCAGGTCGGCCGCTTCACCGCGCATCCCAAGATCGATCCGCGCACCGGCGACATGGTGGCTTTCGCCTATTCGGCGGCGGGGCGGTTCACGTCGGAGATCGACATCATCGTCGTCGGCGCCGACGGCGCGCTCAAGCGCAAGGAGCGTTTCAACGCGCCCTATTCCAGCATGATCCACGACTTCGTCGTCACCGAGCGCTGGATCATCCTGCCGGTCTTCCCGCTCACCGGCTCGATGGAGCGCGCCATGAAGGGTCAGCCGGCCTTCGCCTGGGAGCCGGACAAGGGCACGCATGTCGCGCTGATCCCGCGCGACGGCACGGTCGCCGACGTCAAATGGATCACCGGCGATGCCTGCTACGTCTTCCATCCGCTCAACGCCTTCGACGGCGAGGGCGGCAAGATCGTCTGCGACATGATGAAGTATCCTGTCGCCCCGCTCTTCCCGCTGCCCGACGGCTCGATGCCGACAAAGCACTCGCCGCAAGCGACCTTGGTGCGCTGGACCTTCGATCCCGCCGGCACCAGCAATTCCTATCGCGAGGAGCCGCTCGACGATCATCCCGGCGAATTCCCGCGGCTCGACGAGCGCTTCGCCTGCCTGCCCAACCGCCACGGCTATTTCCAGGCCGGCGTGCCGACCGAGACCGACGGCGAGCGTGAGAAGCGCTCGGGGCTGGCGCATATCGACCTCGCCACGCGCAAGGTCCTGCACTGGCAACCGCCCAACGGTGATTACTGCGGCGAGCCGATTTTCGTGCCGCGCGGCGAGACGGCGGCCGAGGGCGATGGCTGGCTGGTGATGACGATCTATCGCGGAGCGGAAAACCGCAGCGATCT
>CAYTFW010000174.1:0-12447 GCA_964437145.1 uncultured Rhizobiaceae bacterium | reverse complement strand
CTTCCTCCACTGGTGTTACGCGCCCTCGTGGCGCACCGGGACGCCGGCGGTCCCAGGTCAGACCTCCCGGCGCACCAACGCCGCGCCGTCGGCCAGCGCGCGCAGCTTGGCGTAGGCGATCTCGCGCGCCATCGGTGCCATGCCGCAATTGGTGCAGGGCATGATGCGCTCGACGTCGACGAACTTCGTCGCGGCGCGGATGGTGGCGGCGACCTGCTCCGGCGTCTCGACCACGTCGCTGGCGACGTCGATGGCGCCGACCAGCACCTGCTTGGTTTTCAAGAGCGCGATCAGCTCCAGCGGCACCTTCGAGGCGGCGCATTCCAGCGAGACCTGCTGGATGCGGCTCTGGTCAAGCGCCGGGAAGACCTGCTCGTACTGCCGCCAGGACTGCCCCAGCGTCTCCTTCCACTTGATGTTGGCCTCGATGCCGTAGCCGTAGCAGATGTGCACGGCGGTGGCGCAGCGCAGGCCCTCGGACGCGACGTGCAGCGCGTCGATGCCCCAGCGCACGGCCTCGTCCATGTAGACGTTGAACGCCGGCTCGTCGAACTGGATCACGTCGACGCCCAGCGCCTCGAGCTCGCGCGCCTCCTGATTGAGCAGGCGAGCGAAGGCCATCGCCATGTCGACCTTGTCGCGATAATGCTCGTTGGCCAGCGTGTCGATGATGGTCATCGGACCCGGCAGGGTGAACTTCAGCTTGTTCTTCGTCGCCGCACGCGCGGCTTTCGCCTCTGCCGAATGCACCGGGCCGGTGCGGCGCAGCTCGGATACCACGGTCGGGCAATCCGCCTCGTAGCGGTTGTTGCGGATACCGATGCGCTTCTTCTTGGCGAAGTCGACGCCCTCGACGCCGACGAGAAAGCCGTGCACGAAATGCTGCCGCGCCTGCTCGCCGTCGCTGACGATGTCGATACCGCAGCGCGCCTGCTCGGCCACCGATAGCTGGGTGGCGTCGAGCTTGGCCACCGCCAGCGCCTCGCCCTCCAGCGCCCAGGGCGCCCACAGCACGCCCGGCTTGGCGAGCCAGATCGGCTTGGGCAGGCTGCCGGCGATCGTCGTTTCAAGCATGGCGTTCCTCCCGCGGGAAACCGTAGCATGGTGCGTCCCCTCGCGCGGAGCCTGCCATGTTCGCCCTCATCGCCCGGTCCCGGCCCGACGCGCTGCCCGGCCTCGCGATCGAGCGGCGCGTTCCCGCGCAGACGCCCTATGGCAGCCCATCCTCGCCGTTGCTGTACGGCTCCTTGGGTGGCGCGCCTGTGGTCGTCCTGCCGCGCCACGGCGAGGATCACGCCGTGCCGCCGCACCGCATCAACTATCGCGCCAATATCCGCGCGCTCGCCGACGCCGGCGTCGAGGGCGTCGTGGCGATCGCCACGGTCGGCGGCATTCGCGACGGTTGGGGTCCCGGCACCTTGGTCGTGCCCGATCAGATCATCGACTACACGTCGGGCCGGCCGCTGACCTTCTTCGACGGCGAGAGCGGCTCCGTCCGACATATCGACTTCACCTGGCCGTTCAGCGCCGAGCCACGGCGCCGCGTGCTCGACGCGGCGCGCACCGCCGGTGTCACGGTGCACGACGGCGGCTGCTACGGCTGCACCAATGGACCCAGGCTGGAGACCGCCGCCGAGATCACCCGCATGAAACGCGACGGCTGCGACGTGGTCGGCCAGACGGCGATGCCCGAGGTGGCGCTGGCGCGCGAGCTCGACCTGCCCTACGCCGCCATCAACATCGTCGTGAACCACGCCGCCGGCCTGGGCGACAGCGCCCAGGCGATCGCCCATGATGCGCTGGTCGAGCACAGCCGCGCGGCGATGGCTCAGGTCGTGCGCGTGCTGACAGCGTTCGTCGCCGAGAAGCCAGGTGCGTGATTTGCCTTACCTTCCCCCGGAGGGGGAAGGTGCCCGAAGGGCGGATGGGGGATGTCGAAGACGGACACCGATTTCGTCGGAACATCCCCCATCCGGCGCTTCGCGCCACCTTCCCCCTCCGGGGGAAGGTAGACTCGATGCGTCGATGCGATAGCCAGACATTAGAGGGAGAGGAGCGCACCATGATCACACGTCGCGCGGCGCTGGCGGGCGCCGCCGTCCTCGCGTCATCGAGCGTCCGCGGGCAGGCGTTCCCCGCCAAGCCGCCGCGCTTCGTGATACCCTTCCCGGCCGGCGGCATCGTCGATGTCGTGGGCCGCGCGGTGGGCGAGAAGCTCGCCGGGCTCTTGGGCCAGCAAGTGATCGCCGACAACCGCACCGGCGCCAACGGCGCGATCGCCACCGACATCGTCGCCAAGGCGCCGGCCGACGGCTACACGTGGCTGCTGGCCACCGTCAGCCACGTCGTCACGCCGCATCTGCAGAAGGTCGACTACGATCCGGTCGGCGATTTCGCCGGTGCCGCCTATCTCTGCAACGTGCCGGCGATCGCCGTGGTGCCCGCCGCCTCGCCGTTCAAATCGATGGCCGAGGTGATCGCCAAGGCCAAGGCCGAGCCGGGCAAGCTGACCTATCTCAGCCCCGGTGTCGGCACCTCCATGCATCTCAACATGGAGATGGTGCGCGTGCGCACCGGCGCCGCCGTGGCCGGCGTGCCCTATCGCGGCCTGCCGCCGGGCATGCCCGACCTGCTCGAAGGGCGGCTGGATTTCGGCCTGCTGCCGCCGGTACTGGCAGGCGCGCATATCCGCGCCGGCAAGCTGCGGCCGTTGGCGGTGGCCGCCTCGCAGCGGCTGAAATCCGTGCCCGATGTGCCGACCTTCGCCGAAGCGGGGCTGGCCGATTCGGTGGTCGAATCCTGGTACGTGACCCTCGTGCCGGCCAAGACACCAAAGGACATCATCGCCCGCATCCACGCCGCGACCGCAGAGGCGCTGAAGGACGCTGACGTACAGAAGAAGCTCGAAGCCGCCGGTGCTGTGCTGCCGCCCGCACCGTTGTCGCCAGCCGATGTCGACGCGCTGCTGAAGCGCGAGCTGCCGCGCTACGGCGAACTTGTGAAGACGGCGGGTATTCAACTCAACTGAGGTCTGAACCATCAACCAGCGGTCGTGACCAATCACTGAACCAGCATCGCTCCACATGCCGCCCTCGCGCGACCAGATGGGGTATCAGATGCAGGTGAAGCAGGTAGTCTTCGATCGTCTTCCCGATCCGTTGTCGAACAGCCAACGACAGAGGAAGGAAGGGGGTACGAGAGAGTATGATCTCGCACTCTGGGCCAGGAAACTCGTTAGTCCGAAGGTTACTGCCTGCGGCTGACGTGCGGAACTCAAACTCGACGTCGGGGTCACGATACACGTACAGCCACCCCCCGGTCGTCCGTCCGCCGTAAATCTCCACTTTGTGCTCATCGTCGATTAGGTAGTCCCGCAATAGCGGCAGACTGGTCCCTTGGATAAGCCCGCAGTTGCGCATTTCGTAACGCCACGCCATGAGCTGATCACTCCACCGTCGTCTTCGCCTTGTAGCCGCAGACGTCGCGTACGACGCAGGCCGGGCAGTCGGGCTTGCGCGCCTTGCAGACGTAGCGGCCGTGCAGGATCAGCCAGTGGTGCGCGTGGCGCAGGAACTCGGGCGGCGTGCGCTTGAGCAGCTTGAGCTCGACCTCGAGCGGCGTCTTGCCCGGCGCCAGGCCGGTGCGGTTGCCGACGCGGAAGACATGGGTGTCGACGGCGATGGTCGGCTCGCCGAAGGCGATGTTGCGCACGACGTTGGCGGTCTTGCGGCCGACGCCGGGCAGCGCCTCCAGCGCTTCGCGGTCGTTGGGCACCTCGCCGCCGTGCTTGTCGATCAGGATCTTCGACAGCGCGATCACGTTCTTCGCCTTGCCGCGATAGAGGCCGATGGTCTTGATGTGGCCGATCAGCTTGGTCTCGCCCAGCGCCAGCATCTGCGCCGGTGTATGGACGATCTTGAAAAGTTCCTTGGTGGCGCGGTTGACGCCGACATCGGTGGCCTGCGCCGAGAGCACGACGGCGACGAGGAGCTGATAGACGTTGCCGCTTTCCAGCTCGCCCCGGGGCTCGGGCATGGCGGCGCGCAGGCGGCTGTAGAATTCGTGGATCGCGGCGGGCTTGAGCTGCGGCATGCGGGCGCGTCCTTGCGGTCTTGGCGCACCCCCTGATGCGCGCCTAATCTGGTGCCATGTCGGAGCCGGTCCCTCAAGCCGTCCATTTCGACGCCACGCTACTGCCGCACCGCAGCCTGCCGCGCGAGGGCTTCCACGCGCTGATCGCCGCCCTGATCGCCGCCAACTTCATCCTCGGCGTGCCGATGTTCCTGCTCGGCGCCTGGCCGGTGATCGGCTTCATGGGCCTGGATATCGCGCTGGTCGTGTTCCTGTTCCGGCTCAACTACCGGAGCGGCCGGCTCTCGGAGACGCTCCGGCTCACCGACGCGGAGCTGATCGTCACGCGCATCGATCCCGAGGGCGTCGTCGAGGAGTCGCGATTGGAAGCCGCCTGGCTGCGCGTCGACATGGACGATCCGCCGGAACACGAGAGCCGCCTGACCCTGATCTCGCGCGGTAACCGGCTAGTCGTCGGCCGATTTCTGACGCCCGAGGAACGGCTGGAGGTCGCCGTTGACCTGCGCGCCGCGCTGGCGCGCATGAAGGCGCGCCGCTTCGATCACGATTGGTCCTGAGCCGTTAGGGCCGCGCCGCTCCAGCGGCGCTCTTCGTTTCTCGGCTTCATGAGCGCCGCTGGAGCGGCGCGGCCCTAACGGCCCTTAACCCAGGCCCAGCACGTCCTTCATCGTGTACAGCCCGGCCTTACGGCCCTCGGTCCACAACGCCGCCTTCACCGCGCCGTTGGCGTAGATCTCGCGGCTGAAGGCGCGATGGGTCAGCTCCAGCCGTTCACCGATACCGGCGTAGTGCACCGTGTGGAAGCCGACCTCGTCGCCGCCGCGTAAAGTCGCGAAGCCGATCTCGCCGGCGGGACGCGCGCCGGTATGGCCGTCGCGGGTCTTGCGCCAGACCTGATCCAACTGCACCGCGCGGCCCGCCGCGGCGGCCATGCCGAGCGCCAGCGCCGTCCCTGATGGCGCGTCGATCTTGTGGCGGTGGTGCATCTCCAGGATGTCGATGTCGTAAGCCGGATCGAGCAGGCGCGCGGTCTGCTCGACCAGCGCCAGCAGGATGTTCACGCCCAGCGACATGTTGGCCGCCCACATCACCGGCACCTTGGTCGCCGCCTCGTGCACGGTCTTGGTCTGCGCCGGGTCCAACCCTGTCGTGCCGATCACCATGCCGACACCCTTTTGCGCCGCGATTGTCGCGTGCGCCGCCGTCGCCGCCGGCACGGTGAAGTCGATCACCACCTTGGCCGCGGCGATGCCGGCACCCGCGTCGTCGGTGATCTTCACGCCCGCCGCGTCGATGCCCGCCAGCTCGCCGGCGTCGCGGCCCACGAGATTGCTGCGCGGCGCCTCGATCGCCGCCACCAGCTTGGCGCCCGGCGTCTTGGCGATCTGCCGCACCAGCATCTGGCCCATGCGCCCACCGGCGCCCGTGATCGCGATGTCCATCGCCCGTCTCCCCGTTGCTGTGATCTGTTGTATCGTGGATCACCCCTCGACCCAAGGAGCGGCGTGGCCATCGTCATCCCCCTGATCGCCCTGGCCTTGATTCTGGGCGTCCTCGGCCTCGTGATCTGGTCGATGGTCCGGCGCCCAAGGCCCGACGAACCGCGCAATGCAACGCCCGAGGAGATCGAGGGCTACGCGCGGGAGTTGCGCGACCAGCTCGACCGCCGGCCGTTCGGCGCGGAATTGGCGCACGAGGTCTGGCGCAAGCTGATGGACACGGCGGTGAACGAGGGCGTGATCTACGAGCGCCATCGCGACTTCTGCGGCCAGGGGCTGATCCGCACGACAGATGGCGTGAAGCTCTGCGACGTGCAGGACGCCGGACAGCACTATGGCGAGACGATCGCGCAATGGCTCGACGAGGAAGCGTTCGTCGCCTTCTTCGCCAAGCAGTCGGACTACAGCTGCAGTGGCTGGGACGAGAGCGAGCCGACCTTCTTCACGTCGGACAGCTGGTACCGCAACAACCAGCGGCTCAGGCGCGACGTGCTGGAGCGCTTTGTGAGCGGGCAGCAGCCGTGACGCAGTGGCAACCCGCGACATGGTCGTCGACCATGCCGGTGGCCTGCATGAAGGCGTAGCAGATGGTCGAGCCGACGAAGCGGAAGCCCAGCTTCATCAATGCCTTCGACATCGCCGCGCTCTGCGGCGTCTGCGCCGGCACCTCCTTCAAGGTCGCCGGCCGGCGCACCACCGGCTTGTCGCCGGTGAACGACCACAGGAAGGCGACCGGATCCTCGCGCTCGGCCAGCGCCAGCCAGGCCTGGGCGTTGCCGACGCTGGCTTCGATCTTGCCGCGATGGCGCACGATGCCGGGATCAGCGGTGAGCTTGTCGAGCTTCTTCGGCGTGTAGCGCGCGATCTTCGCCGGATCGAAGCCGTCATAGACTTTTCGGTAGTGCGCGCGTTTGCGCAGCACTGTGATCCAGCTCAAGCCCGCCTGGCAGCCCTCGAGGATCAGCAGTTCGAACAGCGCCTGCGGGTCGCGATGCGGTCGGCCCCATTCGCTGTCGTGATAGGCGCGATAGAGCGGATCGTCGCTCACCCAGCCGCAGCGCGGCTTGCCATCGTCCAGCGTGACGACATTGTGCTTCCAGACCATGTGCGACGGTGAATCAGGTCGCGCCGCGGATCAAGTGCCTAGCGGCGCGGCTGAAGGCTGGTCGACCACGAGACCTTGACCTGATCGACCAGCGCCGCCGGCAGCGGCACGTAGCCGAGCCGGGCGGCCTCGTCGGCGCCTTTTTCGAACGACCAGGTGAAGAAATCCAGGGTAGCGCGCGTGCGTGACTGCGGCGCGTTCTTGCGCATCAGCGCGAAGGCGGTGGCGACAATCGGATAGGAGTCGTCACCGGCCGCATCGGTGAGCAGCAGCTGGAAGTCGCCCGCACCGCGCCAATCGGCGCCGGCCGCCGCCGCAGCGAAGGCCTTGGCGGACGGCACGATGTCGCGCCCGGCCTTGTTGCGCAAGACGGCGTAGGTCAATCGGGCCTGCACCGCGCGCGCGAACTCGACATAGCCGATCGAGGACGGCGTGCGTTTCACGGCCTCCGCGACACCGTCATTGCCTTTGGCGCCGCGCCCGGTCGGCCATGTGACCAAGAGGTCGGAGCCGACCTTCGTCTTCCATGTCGGGCTCACCTTGCCGAGGTAGTCGGTGAAGTTGAACGTCGTGCCCGAGCCATCGCTGCGATGGATCACGACGATCCTCGCGTCAGGCAGCTTGAGATCAGGGTTGAGCGCGGCGATCGCCGGATCGGACCAGCTGGTGATGGCGCCGAGGAAGATGTCGGCCAGCACAGGCCCGGTGAACGTGATCTTGCCGGCCTGCACGCCATCGATGTTCACCACGACGGCGATGCCGCCGATCACGAAGGGGAACTGCGCCAGTCCCGCCTTCGCCAGGTCGGCCGAGGACATCGGGAAATCCGTCGCGCCGAAATCGACCGCCGCGCCCTTGACCCGCATCATGCCGGCCAGCGAGCCGCTCGGCTCATAGGCCAATGCCGGCCGCGTCGGCGGATCCTCCAGGCCCGACCCGGCCACCGCCACCGTAGCGCCGCCGGCAACGAAGCGTTGATAGCCGGCGGCCCAGCGCGACAGCACCGGGAAGGCGAAGGTCGAGCCCGCGCCGCTGACCATGCTGTTGTCGCCCAGCACATCCTGCCCGCGCACGGGCGCCGCGACGACGGTGAGCACAATGGCGGCGATGGCCGTCAAACCCGCGAGTCTCATGGCGAACTCCCCCGCCGTCCCTAAGCCGGCGCCGGTATGGCGCCGGAGATGTCGGCGGCGGGGTTCTCCGCCGCCTGGGGCACGACGCGCATCACCGAGCGGCGCTCCGCGTCGATGCGTTCGATCAGGTAGAAGGCGCGCTCGACGCTGCCCAGCAGGGCGAGAATCGCGCCACGCTCGATCCAGGGCAGCTCATTGCCCAACCTGAGGCAACGCTCACGCAGCTCGACGAGGGCGGGCAGGCGCGGCGCGGCCTCGGCGGGCACATGCGGCACGCCGGCACGATCCAGCGGGATCACCGCCGCCAGCGCCGCTTCCAGCTGGTCGAGTGTCTCGTTCACGAGGGCGCGACCGCTGGCGCCGAAGGGTTGGCGCTCGATACGGCGGGCCACCTGGTACAGCGTCTCGCCCAGGCTGGCGGTGAAGTCCTCCTCCTCGATCAGGCTGCCGATCAGGTCGGCCCGGGCGTGCGGCAGATCGGGCGAGAACATCGCCGCGGTATAGGCGCGGATCTCGCGGCTGAGCACGTCCATCGCTGCGTAGTGCTCGGCGCTGTCGTCGGGTGCGTTCTCCTTGCCCCGCGCGATGTCGATGAACTGCGACGCCGCCTCGAGGTAGCGCGCGGTTTCCCGCTGTACCGCAGGCACGCCGCTTTCGATCCGGCCGGTCAGCCGAGAGTCGAGGTACTTCGGCTGCGAGTAGTCTTCAACGTCCTCGGCCGAGGTGTGGCCGATCTTCGACAGCACGCGGTCGAAGACGCCGATGAACGGGAACAGCAGCGCGGTGTTGAAGACATTGAAGAAGGTCGAGTAGAGGCCAACCGCGACCGGCACCAGCGGGAAGGTCTCCTTGCCGTTGACCACCTCGGGGATGCCGGGATCGCCGCCGAACCAGCCCATCGCCCAGGTGAGCACCTGCATGGACGGGAAGAACAGCGGCAACATGACCGCCACGCCGATGATATTGAAGGAAATGTGGGCATAGGCCGCGCGCTTGGCGTTCTTGGAGAGATTGAGCGAGGCCATCCACGAGGTGATGGTGGTGCCGAGATCGGCGCCGAGCGAGAAGGCCACCGCCGTCTGCCAGTCGAGCACGCCGGCGGCGCCCAGGCCCATGACGATGCCGATGGTCGCCGACGAGGAATGGATCATCGCCGTGATGCCGGCGGCGATGATGACGCAGTAGATCAGGCTCATGAAATTGTCGGCCTTGAGCGCGGAGATGATCGACATCACCTCCGGCATGTTGCGCAACGGTCGCAGGCCGCCGGTCATCAGGTTGAGGCCGTAGAAGATCAGCGCGAAGCCCATGCAGGCCAGCGCGATGTTGCGCACCCGGTCGCTCTTGGCGAAGACGTAGATCAGCGCGAAGAAGCCGCCCAGGACCAGGCCCAGCGGCCCCAGCGGCAGGGCGATCAGGCCGTTGCCCAGGGTGGTGCCGATGTTGGCGCCCATGATGACGCTGATCGCCGGACGCAAGCCCATGACGCCGGCGTTGACCAGGCCCACGACCATGACGGTCATCGCCGTGCTCGACTGGATGACGCCGGTGATGAGGGTGCCGGCCATCACGCCCTTGACCGGCGTGCCGGCGATGCGCGCCAGCAGGTTGCGCATCTTGTTGACGGCCAGCGCCTGGATGCCGTTGCTCATGAACTCCAGGCCGAGCATGAAGATGCCCAACCCGCCGATGACCGGGACGATCACCTGGGTGAAAATATTCATCAGAGATCCCCCACCATCGCGGCGGCGCTGCGCGCGCGCCGACTCGATGCTGGGAGGTCGATGTCACGGGATGATGACGGTTCCGTCGCGTTGCGGTTTCAACCGACGGGGTCGTGCCGCGGCGCCGCGACGGCGCGCGTCTTAGCGCGAGAATTTCAACGGCGCGATCAGTCGTCGCCGCCGAACATCTCCTTCACCTTGTTGAAGAAGCCCTCGGATTCGGGCGAGGTGCCGCCGTCCTTGCCGGCGGCCTCGAACTCCTTGAGCAGCTCCTTCTGCTTGGCGGTGAGATTGACCGGCGTTTCGACCACGGTCTCGATGTAGAGGTCGCCCTTCTGGGTCGAGCGCAGCACCGGCATGCCCTTGCCGCGCAGGCGGAACTGGTGGCTCGACTGGGTGCCGGCGGGGATCGAGATGCGCGCCGTCTTGCCGTCGAGGGTCGGCACCTCGATGTGCCCACCCAAGGTCGCGGTGACCATGCTGATCGGCGCGCGGCACAGCAGATCGGCGCCGTCGCGCTCGAACATCTTGTGCTTGCGCACGCTCAAGAAGACGTAGAGGTCGCCCGGCGGTCCACCGCGCGCGCCGGCCTCGCCCTCGCCGCTGAGCCGAATGCGCGTGCCATCCTCGACGCCGGGCGGGATCTTGACCTGCAGGGTCTTGTCCTTGCGCACGCGGCCGGCGCCGTTGCAGGCGCGGCACGGCTTCTCGATCTTCTGGCCGGCGCCGTGGCAGGTCGGGCAGGTGCGCTCGACGGTGAAGAAGCCCTGCTGCATGCGCATGCGGCCGCGGCCCTGGCAGGTCGGGCAGGTCACCGGCTTGGAGCCCGGCTCCGCGCCGCTGCCATGGCAGGCCTCGCAGGTCACCGAGCTGGGCGCGCGCACATTGGCCTCGGCGCCGGCATAGGCCTCTTCCAGCGAGATCTCGAGGTTGTAGCGCAGGTCGGCGCCGCGGCCCGGCCCGTTGCGCTGGCCGCCGCCCATGTTGCCGAACATCTGCTCGAAGATGTCGGCGAAGCCGCCGGTGAACTCGAAGCCGCCGGGGCCGCCGCCCGGGCCGCCTGGACCATTGGAGTTGCCGTCGAAGGCGGCCGGACCGTAGCGGTCGTAGGCGGCGCGCTTCTGATCGTCCTTCAGGACGTCGTAGGCGTGGTTGATCTCCTTGAACTTCTTCTCGGCTTCCTTGTCACCCGGATTGCGATCCGGATGGTACTTCATCGCCAGCTTGCGGTAGGCCTTCTTCAGGTCGTCCGCGCTGGCGGTACGGCTGGCGCCGAGCAGTTCGTAGTAATCCTGAGCCATCACGCGTATCCGGAGCGGCCGTTCGGCGCCCCCACCCCAAGGTCCGCATCACGCGAACGCCCCCAACCGGCGCAGATAGCACGGATGGGGGCGTCGATCACGTCCGGTCGCCTCAGTCGCCCGAGCCGGTCTTCTTGTTCTTGGCGTCGGTGACGTCGGTGAAATCGGCGTCGACCACCTTGTCGTCCTTGTTGGCCGCCGCGCCCGGGCCGGTCGAGCTCTGAGCCTGGGCGCCCGGCGCCGCCTGCTGGTCGGCCTCCTGCGCCTTGTACATCGCCTCGCCCAGCTTCATGGCGGCCTGCGCCAGCGCGTTGGTCTTCTCCTTGATGGCCTCGACGTCCTCGCCGGCCAGCACGCTCTTGAGCGACTCCATCGCGCCCTCGATCGCCGCCTTGTCGGCGGCCGGCACCTTGTCGCCGTGCTCGCCGAGGTTCTTCGCCGTCGAATGCACGAGGCCCTCGGCCTGGTTGCGCGCATCGACCAGCTCGCGCTTCTTCTTGTCCTCGGTGGCGTGCTGCTCGGCGTCCTTGACCATCTTCTGGATCTCGGCCTCGCTCAGCCCGCCCGACGCCTGGATGCGGATCTGCTGCTCCTTGGACGTCGCCTTGTCCTTGGCCGTGACCGAGACGATGCCGTTGGCGTCGATGTCGAAGGTGACCTCGACCTGCGGCACGCCACGCGGCGCCGGCGGGATGCCGACCAGGTCGAACTGGCCCAGCAGCTTGTTGTCCGACGCCATCTCGCGCTCGCCCTGGAAGACGCGGATGGTCACCGCCGTCTGGTTGTCGTCGGCGGTCGAGAAGATCTGGCTCTTCTTGGTCGGGATCGTGGTGTTGCGCTCGATCAGGCGCGTGAACACGCCACCCAGGGTCTCGATGCCCAGCGATAGCGGCGTCACGTCGAGCAGCAGGACGTCCTTGACCTCGCCCTTCAGCACCGCGCCCTGCACGCCCGCGCCGATCGCCACGACCTCGTCGGGGTTGACGTTGCGCGCCGGATCCTTGCCGAAGAACTGCTTCACCGTGTCGATCACCTTGGGCATGCGCGTCATGCCGCCGACCAGGATGACCTCGTCGATCTGGCCCGCGGTCACGCCGGCGTCGCGCATCGCGGCGCGGCACGGCTCCAAGGTGCGCTGCACCAGGTCGTCGACCAGCGCCTCGAGCTTGGCGCGCGAGAGCTTCATCACGAGGTGCTTCGGACCGGAAGCGTCGGCGGTGATGAAGGGCAGGTTGATCTCGGTCTCCTTGCTGTTGGAGAGCTCGATCTTGGCCTTCTCGGCCGCTTCCTTCAGACGCTGCAGCGCCAGCTTGTCGCCACGCAGGTCGATGCCTTGGTCCTTCTTGAACTCGTCGGCGAGGTAGTTGATGACGCGCTGGTCGAAGTCCTCGCCGCCGAGGAAGGTATCGCCGTTGGTCGCCTTGACCTCGAAGACGCCATCGCCGATCTCCAGCACGGAGATGTCAAAGGTACCGCCGCCCAGATCGTAGACCGCGATCAGGCCGGTCTTCTTCTTGTCCATGCCATAGGCCAGCGCGGCCGCGGTCGGCTCGTTGATGATGCGCAGCACGTCGAGGCCGGCGATGCGGCCGG
>CAYTFW010000173.1:10974-12737 GCA_964437145.1 uncultured Rhizobiaceae bacterium | reverse complement strand
TCGACGCTCCACGCCTCCTTGGGCGCGTCGCCGATCTCGAGGTGGTGCATGGCGAAGTTGGCGAAGCCGCCGGATTGCGGCCACGAATCGTTGACCGCCGGGCGCGGCAGGACGACGTCGCCTGATGTGTCGGGCTTGAGCTCGGAGTCGTCGGCCAGCACGGCGACGCGATCGCCGGGCAGCGGCGTCTTGTCCCGGGCGAGGATATCGCTGATGGTCTCGCAGGCCGTGAGCGACAGCAGCGCGGCGGCGAGGATGGGGAGCGATCGCGTCATTTCGTGGCCGGCTCGCCCAGGGCGCTCAACAGCTCGGCGGCACGCTCGCGCAGCGCCTGGCTCGCCGCCGACTCGTCGCGCAGCTCGCCGAGCAGCGCCTTGGCCTTGGTCTCGTCCTTCTGCTTCAGCGCCAGCGCCGCCAGCAGCTCCAGCGCCATCGGCCGCCACGGCCGGTCCTTGCCCAGGAGCGGCTGCAGCTCGGCGGCGAGATCCTCCGGCTTGGCGCTGTCGAACTCCTGCATGGCCTTGAGCAGGATGGCGAGCTCGCGGCCATCGGCGTCGCGCGCGCCCGCCACCGCGGCGCGGTAGGCCGCCGCCGCGCCGTCCTTGTCGCCGGCCTCGGCCTTCAGCCGCGCGATGCGCAGGCGGGCCAGCTCGGCGTAGGGCGCCACGCCCTGGGCGGCGATCTTGTCGAGCGCGGCGATGGCGCCCGGCTTGTCGGTCGCCACCTGGGCCAGCGCCGCGCCGAAGGCGTCGCCGGCCTGGGCGCGCTGGTTGGCCTGGTACCAGTTCCAGCCGTTATAGGCCGCGACCGCCACGACGATCGCCACCGCGCCGCCAATCACCGCGGTGCCCCAGCGCCGCCACCACTCCTTGGCGCGGTCCTCGCGCAGGGCCTCGTCGACTTCCTGGAAGATATCCGACACGCCGTTACCCGGGTTTGGAGGGATCGGGGGCGGGCGTTCTAGCCGGCCGCCGCCCGCGCGGGAAGCCTTTACCATGACCCGGGTTTTTGCGACATTTTTCGCCTGATATGGACAATCTACTGCGAATGCAAGACATTCGCAGCCGACGGCGGGTCGTCACCTTCGACCGGCGCGAGCTGCGGCAGCTCCTGGCCCTGTACAGCGCCCGGGTGATCACGGGCGAGTGGCGCGACTACGCCATCGATTTCCGGCCCGGCATGGCGCTGTTCTCGATCTTCCGCCACACCGCCGAGCAGCCGCTGTTCGCCATCGCCAAGGTCGCCGGCGCGCGCTGGACGGTGCACGCCGGCCCGCGCCGTCTGGCCCAGGGCGACGACCTGGGCGAGGTGCTGAGCGTCTTCGACCGCAAGCTCAGGGTGCTCGCCGGCGGCTGAATGCGCCCCGCAGAATCAGCAGGACGGGCGCGGCGACAAAGACCGACGAACTGGCCGCGACGACGATGCCGAAGACCATGGCGACGGCGAAGTTATCGACCGCCCCACCGCCCGCCAGCGCCATCGGCAGCATCGACAGAAAAGCCGTCACCGAGGTGTAGAGGCTGCGCCCCAGGGTGGCGTTGATGCTGAGGTCGATCAGGTCGCGCAACGGCATGGTCTTGTAGAGCCTGAGGTTCTCGCGCATGCGGTCATAGACCACGACCTTGTCGTTGACCGAATAGCCCACCAGGGTCAGCAGCGCCGCCACCGCCGTCAGGTTGAAATCCATCCCCGTCAGCGCGAACAGCCCCAGGGTCTTGGTGACGTCGAGCACCAGGGTGACGATCGCGCCCACCGCGAAGGGC
>CAYTFW010000173.1:0-10964 GCA_964437145.1 uncultured Rhizobiaceae bacterium | reverse complement strand
CAGATATAGGCCAGCATCGCCAGCGCCGCGAGCGCCACGGCCAGCACGCCGGCCTCGACCAGCTCGCCGCTGACCTTCGGCCCCACCGCCTCGACCCGCTCGACCGAAGCGCCCGGCGCCGCCTCGGCCAGCACCGCCCGGACCCTCTCGCTCGCCGCCTGCTCGATGCGGATCAGCACCTGACGCGACGAGCCGCCCTCCTGCAGCACGACCTCGCCCAATCCCGCCCCACCGAGCGCGCCGCGCAGCGCGTCGAGCCGCGCCGGCTCGGTGGTCCGCAGCTCGATCAAGGTGCCGCCCCTGAAGTCGATGCCGTAGTTCAGCCCCGGTGAGACCAGCAGCCCGAGCGAGCCCAGCGACAACAGCGCCGAGACCGCGATGCCGACGAAGCGCGCGCGCATGAAGCGCCACGCCGTCTTGTCGGGAATCAGCTTGATGCCGAACAGCGGCCGGATATCGAGCGGCCGCGGCACCCGCCCACCGCCGACCCACAGCGTCATGATCATCTTCACCACGGACACGGCGGTGAACATCGAGATCACGATGCCCAGCCCCATGGTCACCGCGAAACCGCGCACCGGGCCCGAGCCGAAAGCGAACAGCAAGGTGGTGGCGATCAACGTCGTGACATTGGCGTCGACGATCGTGCCATAGGCGCGCCGGAAGCCGGCATCGAGCGCCGCGCGCGCGCCGCGGCCGCGCGCGATCTCCTCGCGGATGCGCTCGTTGATCAGCACGTTGGCGTCGACCGCCAGGCCGATGCCGAGCACGATGCCGGCGATACCCGGCAAGGTCAGCGTCGCGTCGAGCAGGCTGAGCGCGGCGAAGGTCAATGTCACGTTGAGCGCCAGCGCCAGGTTGGCGACCATGCCCCAGGGTCCGTAGAGCACCAGCATGAAGGCGACGACCAGCGCGAAGCCGATCAGCCCCGTGGTCACGCCCTGCTCGATCGCGTCGCTGCCGAGATCGGCGCCGACCGTGCGCTCCTCGATCACCGTCATCGGCACCGGCAAGGCGCCGGCGCGCAGCAGCACGGCGAGATCGCGCGCGCCCTGCACGGTGAAGTGACCACTGATCTGTCCCGAGCCGCCGATGATCGGCTCGCGGATCACCGGCGCGCTCAGCACCCTGCCGTCGAGCACGATGGCGAAGGGCTGGCCGACGTTATCGTGCGTGATCTTGCCGAAGAGCCGCGCGCCGCCGCTGTCGAAGTGGAACTGCACGATCGGCTCGCCGCTGCGCTGATCGAAGCCGGCGCTGGCATCGACCAGGCGCTCACCCCTGAGCATCACCTCCTCGATGATCCGGATGCGCGCGCCACTGCCCTCGAGCGGCAGCACGACAGTGCCGGGCACGTGCCCCGCGTCCTGCTCCGTCGCGACCAGGTGGAAGGTGAGCCGCGCCGTGCTGCCGAGCAGCTGCTTGATGCGCGCCGGATCCTGCACGCCCGGCAGCTGCACCAGGATGCGGTGGGCGCCCTGGCGCATCACCGTGGGCTCGGCGATGCCGGCGCCGTCGATGCGTCGCCGCACAATCTCCAGGCTCTGATCGGCCGCCCGGTCGGCGCGCGCCGCGATGTCCTGGGTGGTGGGCCGCAGACGCAGCACGCCGTCGCGCTCGACGGCGATCTGCAGGGCTGGCGGCCCCTCGCCGAAGCGCCCCGCCACAGGCGTCACCAGCGCGGCGAGCGCGCGCTGCACATCGCGCGTGCGCGCGGGATCGGCGAGCTCGACGACGACCGAGGACGACGCCGGCTTGATGGCGCGTGCCTTGATGCCGGCCTGGCGCAGCGCGTCATCGGCCGAATCGGCAAGGCCGGCGAGCCGGTCCTTGAGCACCGCCTCGCTGTCGATCTCCAGCAGCAGCTGCGAGCCGCCGCGCAGATCGAGGCCCAGCGTGACGCGTTGCTTGGGCAGCCAGCCGGGAAGCTGATCGAGATAGTCGCGGGAGAAGAGATTGGGCAGCGCGACGGCGATGCCGCAGAGCACGATGATGGCGTAGGCCATCACCTTCCACTGGGATGAACGCATGGATGGGAGATCCTGAGGCAGAGGTGGCCGCGCGGAACGCGCGGCGCACCGCCGCTCAGGTCAGCCCATTATCGGGGATGGCTGCCCGCGCGCACGGTCGGCACCGCCGCTCCACAGTTCGTGCGCCGGTCGGTCACGAAGTGACGACCGGCCTGACGGTGGATCCCCCCGCGGTGGACCGCGCGGGCGGTGGGCGACACGATGCGAAAGAAGTCGAGCGACCGCGGTGCTTGCCCAGGCGCGGCGAGCGACATCGACCGTGGCGATGTCGACAAGACGGGGGAGCGCGGCGATGTCCGGCGGTGGCGCGCGATCGACGCCGGGCTCGATCTGCCGCCGGTCGACCGCGAGTCGCGGGCCGGCTTGGCCGGATCGCAGGCCATGATCGCCGGCTCGGGAGGCATCGACGAGCGCGCCCGCGAACTGCGCCGCAATCGCGCGCGGCGCGAACGCTTGCGAGGCCGCGCCGACGATGCTGAGCGCCAGCACGGCGCATGACAGCAGGGCCGTGCGCGTCCAGCCCTCGGGGACCCAGCGGCGCATCAGCCCCCTTTGCCGGCTATCGTCCGGCGGGTCAAGTCGGGCGTCTCGTTTCCATCCCTTCTCCCCGCGAAGGTCAGGGGCCGCGGACGGCCCCGAGGGAGAAGGTGCCGAGCGTCAGCGAGGCGGATGAGGGGCTTCCTCGAGCAACGACCAAATCCGTCGTTGTTGAACTTCCGCTAAGCCCCTCATCCGCCCTTCGGGCACCTTCTCCCCGCCTGCGCGGGGAGAAGGAAGACCCTTTGACCAGACATGGGGAACGCGCCGCCTTAGTAGCGGTAGCGGTTGTCGTAGTAGCCGTTGTTGTAATACGGCCGCTGCCGCGGCGTGGTCGCCGCGCCGACCGCGGCGCCGCCCAGGCCGCCCAGGACCAGGCCGGTCACCGGGTCGACGCCCAGCGCCGGACCGACAAGCGCGCCACCAGCGCCGCCGATCACGCCGCCCGACACCGCCCGCTGGCCGGTCGTGTCGCCGCAGGCCGACAGGCCCAGGATCGACACCAGGCCGATGGCGATGAGCTTCGACTTCGAGGTCATGACGCGTTCTCCTCTTGTGTCGCCGCGGGAAGCGGCTGGACGAGAGATGACCCCGCCGGCGGGCCGATACGAGGGCCGCGCAAAGGCGAAGCTGTGGCCTTGCGTATCGTCGGGTGACAAATAGAAACGGGCGGCCGAAGCCGCCCGATCCAACTTACTACGCTAAATCAGTATGTTAGCGTCGGCCTACCGCTTCTTCTCGGTCGTCGCGGCGCCGATTGCGGCGCCACCGAGGCCGCCGATCAGCGCGCCGCCCCACCAGGAGACGCCCGGCACCAGCAGGCCGACGATGGCCCCGGTGGCCGCGCCGACGCCGCCACCAGTGGCCGCGCGCTCGCCCAAGCTCTCGCCACAGGCCGACAACGCCAACGCCGCCGGCAATAGCAGCAGGATCAGCCGCTTTGCCATCCCTTGCCTCACGCTACCCATGACAGACTGAAAATTTACAAAAGGGCGGCAAAAACGCACCGCCTAATCGGGGGGAAAACCGGCCCGGAAGTGCCGGCGTTATTACTTTATTATGCTGCACGTCGATCACGTGGGGGAGGGGATCGCGTGCAATTGTGAGATTAAGATAAGGGTATAGAATCCTGATTTCAATAGTTTTCTTTTCGAATCACTAACCCCCTGATCGGACTCGTTTTTTGTCGCCCTAGCGCATGCGACGCCTCTGCTCCGCCACAGGCCACCGCGACCGTCGCAGCGCGGCGCCGCGCTCGACCCGCCGGCGCACGTCACCCGAAGCTCGACCTCGTCGGCGCGCATTACCAGCGCCGTGACGAGATTGAGTACCACCGCCGAGGGGAGACCGTTATCGAATGATTTGATGAGGTGCCCAACGCGGGGCGACACAATGTCTGTATCGGTCCGCGCATCTCGACCAACAAAAAGGCGGCGCCGGAGCGCCGCCCTTATCTGGTGCAGACTGGCTGCTTGTTAACCGCCAGACCACGATCTCTGAAGGCCAAACTTTGGCCCGCCAAGAGCGCAAGGTCAAGCGGCATCCAATTATCTTTGGGAGTGAGGTTTGGAAACTCTACCTAAAGTAGAGTTCGGTATTGGGCATCCAGCAGGACGTTGCGCGCTTGCGATGCAAACTTGGACATCTGCCTTGGCAGATGTTGGAATCCCGTGTTTTCAATCTCTTGGGAAAGTTAGGGTGACGACGCAGGATCGCCAATCCGTAATCATTCTTGATACCCGGAGATACCGTGACAGTTGATAGAGCATCTTGATATGCTGCCACTAGAAACACGCGAGTTGGGGCATGAACGCTCGTATTCGGTGGAGACTAGGGGCGGACCTCGGAACGAATTCACTGGGATGGGCCGTCATCGAGCTCAACGCGAAGAACGAACCGATCGGCTTAGTGGCCGCCGGATCGCGCATCTTCAGTGACGGGCGTGAAGCCAAGTCGGGCGCTTCGCTCGCGGTGGCGCGCCGCGCCGCCCGCGCCATGCGACGTCGCCGTGACCGCTTCAAGCAACGCCAGGAAGCGTTGCTGAAGCACCTTACATTGGCCGGCCTGTTTCCGGGCGACGCGACGGAACGGGCGGCGCTCGCTGGCGTCGACCCCTTCGAGCTGCGGGCCCGTGCGCTGCATGAACCGCTGCCACCGCATCAGATCGGTCGCGCCCTTTTCCATCTCAACCAGCGGCGCGGCTTCAAGTCCAACCGCAAGGTCGATCGCGGCAAGAACGACGAGGATGGCAAAGTCCGGCTCGGCGTCAGTCGCCTGTACGAGGCCATGCGTGATCGAGGCGCCGCGACACTCGGGGAGTTTCTGCACAGCCGCCGAGCCGGCGCGACGGATGCGAATGCGATCCCGGGCGTCCGCACCCGACTACGACCAGAGACCGGCGAAGGCGGCAAAGGTGACGGCTACGACTTCTATCCCGACCGGCAGATGCTCGAAGAGGAGTTCGATGCCATCTGGACCGCCCAAAGGCGCCATCACCCCGGAGTTCTAACAGCGGAAGCGCGCAAGCGGTTGTTCGAGGTCATCTTCCACCAAAGGCCGTTGAGGGCGCCGAAGATCGGACGCTGCATGCTGATCGCCAGCGAGGACCGTCTCGCCAAGGCGCATCCACTATTCCAGCAACGCCGCCTCTTAGAGGAACTAAACGCGCTCAAGATCGCTCAGCCGGGCGAGGTCGCGCGGGCGTTGTCAGTCGAGCAGCGCGACCTTCTCTATGGGACGTTGAAAAGCCGCAGGGCCCTCCCCTTCGAGACCATGCGCAAGGCGCTGAAGCTCGCGCCGGAGGCACGCTTCAACAAGGAGAGCGAGAATCGCAAGGATATAAAGGGCGACGAAGTCGCCGCCGAACTTGGCTCGAAGTCCCGGTTCGGCAAACGCTGGCAGCATCTCGACGCCGACAGGCAATGGAATGTCGTTTCGCGTATCCGCGACGTGCAGAGCGAGGCCGATGAGGCCGCCCTACTCGACTGGTTGCGCGAGCAGCACGGCCTCAGCGCCGAGCAGGGACGCGCCACGATCAACGCGCGGTTGCCCGAAGGATACGGTCGGTTCGGCGTCACAGCGACGCGCAAGCTGATCGAAGCGTTGCGGGCCGACGTCGTCGTCTACAGCGAGGCGGTCAAGACCGCGGGCTTCCACCATTCGGACTTTCGAAGCGGAGAGCTATGGGATGAGCTGCCCTACTACGGTGCGGTCCTCGAACGGCACATCATGCCTGGTACGGGCGCACCGAGCGACCCAGAGGAACTGCGCATCGGTCGGTTGACCAATCCCACGGTTCATATCGGGTTGAACCAGCTGCGCCGCGTCGTGAACCAGCTGATCAAACGATATGGTCGTCCCGAACAGATCGCCATCGAGCTGGCACGCGAGCTCAAGCTCAACGACGAACGCAAGCGCGAGATCAACAACCGTAACCGGGAAAATCGTGAAGCGGCGGAGAAGCGTTCGCAAAAGCTGTCGGCGATCGGTATCGCCGACAAAGGTGGGAACCGGGCGTTGCTAAAGCTCTGGGAAGAGCTGAATCCGGACAATGTGCTGGATCGACGCTGTATCTACACCGGAACTCAAATTTCGATCGAGATGCTTTTCTCGGGCGCGGTGGAGGTCGATCACATTCTGCCGTTCAGCGCCACCTGGGACGATTCAAACGACAATCGCCTGCTCTGCACGCGCGAAGCCAATCGCGAAAAGCGCAAGCGCTCGCCTCATGAAGCGTTCAGCAAAGACGGCGCGCGCTGGGAGGAAATCGCCGCTCGCGCCTCCCGCTTGCCGCGCGGCAAGCGATGGCGCTTCGAACCGGATGCCATGGCGCGATTCGACAACGAGGGAGGGTTTCTCGCGCGTCAGCTTGTCGACACTCAATACCTTTCCCGGCTCGCTAGGGAATATCTCGGAGCCCTGTATCCCGAGCAAGGCGAAGGCAGTGGCCATGTGTGGGCCTCGCCGGGCCGCTTGACCGAAATGCTACGCAGAAGCTGGGGTTTGAACAGCCTGTTGCCCGACCACAATTTCGCCGGTGGCGCCGATCAGCCCAAAAACCGGCGGGATCATCGGCACCACGCCATCGACGCGGTCGTTGTCGGCGTAACCGACCGTCATCTGCTGCAGCGCATCGCGCACGAGTCGGGACAACGTGGACACGAGGCCGCGAATCGAGTGACGGCGGATCTTCCGGAACCATGGGGCGAATTCCGAGCGAGCGTCGACGCCGTCATCAAGCGCATAGTCGTCAGTCATCGTGCCGACCACGGCAGTATCGGCGGCCGCGACGGGAGGCGGAGCGAAACCGCCGGCCGGCTGCACAATGATACGGCCTATGGTCTGACCGGTGAGAAGGACGAGAAGGGCAACGACCTTGTTGTTCACAGAGTGCCGTTGTCGTCGTTGTCGAAAGCTGACGACCTCAAGCGCGTGCGCGACAAGGATCTGCGCAACGCGCTTCTCGACTGGACGAAAGAAGCCGAGCCGCGCGCTTTCGCGACGCGGCTGCTCGAGTTCCCCCGGCTTGGCCCGCTGCCGTTCCGCGGCGTTCGCCGGCTGCGCATCCAGGAACCGCTGTCGGTGATTCCCATCCACGACGCGAACGGCCGTGCCTACAAGGGCTACAAGGGCGACTCCAACTATCGCTACGACGTTTGGGAACTGAAGGGCGGGAGATGGGTGGCGGAGGTCGTGTCGATGTTCGACGCACATCAACGCGGGCGGGAGTCAGCGATCCGCCGTGACAACCCGACGGCGCGAAAGGTGCTTTCGCTGCATCAAGACGACACGTTGGCCATCGAGACGGCGGGCCATGAGCGCAAGCTCGTTCGGGTTGTGAAGTTTGGATTGAACGGCCAGGTAACTCTGGCCGAGCATCACGAAGCCGGCGATCTGAAGCGGCGGGACGCGCTGGCGAACGATATCGACCCCTTCAAGTATTCGTCACCCACACCCGGCGGATTGAAGAAGCTTCGCGCCCGCCAGGTGCGGATCGATGAACTGGGACGCGTCTACGACCCGGGTCCACGTGACCGCGACAGCACGGCGGAGTGATGGAGCGGATCGTCGACATCGCCACAGACGGACAGCACCTGTCCGTCCATCGCGGTTTTCTCGTTGTGGCCAGGGATCAGCAGGAAGTCGGCCGTGTTCCCCTTGAGGATGTGGCGGCCGTCATCGTGCATGCGCACGGGGTGACGTGGACAACAAACCTCGCCGTCGCGCTAGCGGAACGGGGTGCGCTGATGGTGCTGTGCGGCAGCAATCACGCTCCTGTCGCGGTCTGCCAACCGCTCGACGGACACCACGGTCAGAACGCGCGTATTCGGGCGCAATGGGAAGCCGGCCGGCCGCTCGCCAAGCAGCTCTGGCGAGAGATCGTGATCGCGAAGATTCGATGGCAGGCGGCGGTGCTCGAAGCGCACGGCGTATCCGCGGGCGCCTTCGACCTGTTGGCGCGTCGGGTGCGGTCGGGCGATCCGGACAATATCGAGGCGCAGGTGGCGCGCCGTTACTGGCCCCTCCTCATGGGGGCAGCCTTCCGCCGCGACCGCGACGCCGGCGGCGTCAACGGCCTGCTGAACTACGGCTATACGGTCATGCGTTCACTGGTGGCCCGCTCAGTGGTCGCGGCGGGTCTCCACCCCTCGATCGGCATCCATCATGCGAACCGTGGCAACGCCTTCGCGCTCGCCGACGATCTGATGGAACCGTTTAGACCGCTGGTCGACGCGATGGTGACGCAGCTTGCCGCGAGCGGATGCGCGGACGTGACGCCAGAGGCGAAGCGGGCCTTCGCGCGCTTGATCGCCCTCGACTTGCCGAGCGACGACGGAACCACCACGGTCTCCATGGCGTCCACCAGACTCGCCCAGTCGATCGCCCGTTGCTTCGAAATCGGCAAAGCTTCGGAGCTCACCCCGCCCCTTCCGCCGTCGAGCCTTGAGCTAGCTAGCCTCGGCGCATTGGTCACGTGATCCCGTCTCGTCTGAACAGCTACCGGCTCATGTGGATTTTCGTCATGTTCGACCTTCCGGTCGCCACCAAGCCCGAAAGCCGAGCGGCCACAAAGTTCCGCGAGTTCCTGCTCGACCAGGGGTTCGAGAAGAGTCAATTCTCGGTCTATGCTCGGTTCTGCAACGGCAAGGAACAGTTCGAAACCTATATGCGCCGGATCGAAGCCAACCTGCCCGATCGGGGGGAAATCCACGTGCTGACATTCACGGACAAGCAGTACGAAAACATCGTGCGATTTTCCGGTCAGCGCCGCAGACGGCAACGGAAGAACCCCGATCAGTTGGCGTTGTTCTGATGCCCTCGGCGTTTTTTCGCCGCCCGCCGGCGTGGATATTCCTTTGTTTGTCAAAGGGATACCCAGCCGACGAGGATAGCGCTTCAGAGATCGTGGTCTAGCGGCAACGGCGGTGGCCGAGTACACGGATTTCATCACAGGATAGCGCTTCAGAGATCGTGGTCTAGCGGCAACAAGATGGCGCACAAGGCCATGATCGCCTCGAGGATAGCGCTTCAGAGATCGTGGTCTAGCGGCAACCGCAGACCTTGCACCTCGACCTCTCGGCGAAGGATAGCGCTTCAGAGATCGTGGTCTAGCGGCAACTCGTTGCGCTCGCGGGTTTTCACCCATTCGAGGATAGCGCTTCAGAGATCGTGGTCTAGCGGCAACCCGGGGTTCGCTGTCGCACGAATCCGCTTGAGGATAGCGCTTCAGAGATCGTGGTCTAGCGGCAACTCATTGGTCTCCCTCCTGCAAGCGGATCATAGGATAGCGCTTCAGAGATCGTGGTCTAGCGGCAACTGGCGAAGGCGTGGGCCGCTGCGTCCATGCAGGATAGCGCTTCAGAGATCGTGGTCTAGCGGCAACTTTCCCGTACTCGCGCCCTCTCTCGGCGCTAGGATAGCGCTTCAGAGATCGTGGTCTAGCGGCAACGCGTTGCCCATGGCATCGACGCCGCCACCGAGGATAGCGCTTCAGAGATCGTGGTCTAGCGGCAACTGGTGTCGGCGCAGGCGCTGGCTACCCGCGAGGATAGCGCTTCAGAGATCGTGGTCTAGCGGCAACGCCTCGGTGTTCTCTGGGCCGCCGGCGTGGAGGATAGCGCTTCAGAGATCGTGGTCTAGCGGCAACTGCGCCGCTTGGGCTTTGTCGCCTCACTTTAGGATAGCGCTTCAGAGATCGTGGTCTAGCGGCAACGGAACTCCCGATGCTCGCGGCCGTCGAGCGAGGATAGCGCTTCAGAGATCGTGGTCTAGCGGCAACAGG
Source organism: uncultured Rhizobiaceae bacterium (assembly GCA_964437145.1). Taxonomy (GTDB): domain Bacteria; phylum Pseudomonadota; class Alphaproteobacteria; order Reyranellales; family Reyranellaceae; genus JAFAZJ01. The sequence goes on along the minus strand of CAYTFW010000173.1, from coordinate 1,115 downwards.
GGCGCGGCGCCACCGCTGCCGTTCTCGAGGATAGCGCTTCAGAGATCGTGGTCTAGCGGCAACCCTCCCGATAGGGAGGGGGTTGCGCACGCAAGGATAGCGCTTCAGAGATCGTGGTCTAGCGGCAACCGTTCAGGCCGGCCACGTGCTCCGGCGGCAAGGATAGCGCTTCAGAGATCGTGGTCTAGCGGCAACGTGATGGATCGCGGCTCGATGATGGCGCCTAGGATAGCGCTTCAGAGATCGTGGTCTAGCGGCAACTGAGCCGCTATGTCGCCGAGCACGCCCGATAGGATAGCGCTTCAGAGATCGTGGTCTAGCGGCAACCCACAACGCCGCTGGTCACTCGCGCCGACGAGGATAGCGCTTCAGAGATCGTGGTCTAGCGGCAACGTCGCCGGACTTGTAAGCATCGTCGTCCGGAGGATAGCGCTTCAGAGATCGTGGTCTAGCGGCAACCACCCGCCGCTTGGCATTGCTGCTTGAGCGAGGATAGCGCTTCAGAGATCGTGGTCTAGCGGCAACTGAATCTTCTGGCCGGCGTACTCGACAAAGAGGATAGCGCTTCAGAGATCGTGGTCTAGCGGCAACCACAGCGCGTCTGATCAAGTGCTGTGGGCGAGGATAGCGCTTCAGAGATCGTGGTCTAGCGGCAACTCCGTGACGTGCTTGAGCGCCGCAGCCATCAGGATAGCGCTTCAGAGATCGTGGTCTAGCGGCAACTCGAGCTCTCGCGGACCTTGTCGAGAGCGGAGGATAGCGCTTCAGAGATCGTGGTCTAGCGGCAACCGCCGACGCCTCGCGCGACACCGCGCCCGAAGGATAGCGCTTCAGAGATCGTGGTCTAGCGGCAACTGTACGAGTCGCGCTTCGGCATCCCGCAGAAGGATAGCGCTTCAGAGATCGTGGTCTAGCGGCAACGTGCCCTTCGCTGTGTCGTGGACAGCGGAAAGGATAGCGCTTCAGAGATCGTGGTCTAGCGGCAACTCGGGGAAGCCTGGCCACGCCTCCAGCGGCAGGATAGCGCTTCAGAGATCGTGGTCTAGCGGCAACGCGCCCCACAGGAGGCCGGCGGGCGAGATCAGGATAGCGCTTCAGAGATCGTGGTCTAGCGG
>CAYTFW010000172.1:0-13133 GCA_964437145.1 uncultured Rhizobiaceae bacterium | reverse complement strand
GCAATCCCAAGGGCGACGTCACCATCGTCGAGTTCTTCGACTACAATTGCGGCTATTGCCGGCGCGCCCATCCGACGGTGAAGTCGGTGGTCGCCGGCGACGGCAAGATCCGCGTCGTCCACAAGCAGTTCCCGATCCTCTCCGAGGAATCGAAGATCGCCGCGCGCATGGCGCTGGCCGCCCACAAGCAGGGCAAGTATTTCGAGACGCACAACGCGCTGATGGAAGCGCGCGGCCAGATCTCGGCCGAGCGCATGGCGCAGATCATCGCCGACCTGAAGCTCGACGCGCAGCGCTTGACCAAGGACATGGAAGACCCGGCGATCACCGCGCATCTCGCGCAAGCCGCCGACCTCGCCCGCGCGCTGGGCGTCAACGGCACGCCGGCCTTCATCATCGGCAACCAGCTGATCCCCGGCGCGGTGGACGCCGACACCATGAAGGCGGCGGTGGCGAAGGCCCGCAAGGGATAGCCGGTCGCTGTCATCCCGAGCGCAGCGAGGGATGACAGCTAAGGCTCGTAGTCAGGCTGCTTCGACGGCTGCGCCAGGTCGAAGGCCGGCAGCTTCAGGCAGGTCGCGTTGATGTGCGCGATGGTCGGGTACTTCGACATGTCGACGCTGAAGCGGCCGGCGTTGAAGACCTGCGGGACCAGGCAAAGATCGGCCATGGTCGGCGCATCGCCATGGCTGAACGCCCCGGTGGCCGGATCGTTGGCGATCGAATTCTCGTAGGCCTCGAAGCCAACCTCGATCCAGTGCCGCGACCAGGCGAAAGCGCCGGCTTCGTCTTGCCCGTAATGCTGGCGGATATAGTTCATCACCCGCAGGTTCTGCACGGGGTGGATCTCGCAGGCCGGGATCAGCGCCAGCGAGCGCACGCGCGCGCGGCCGACCAGGTCCTTGGGCAGCAGTGGTGGATTGGGGTGCGTCTCCTCCAGGTATTCGAGGATCGCCAGCGACTGGGTGAGAATGTCGCCGGAGTCGAGCTTCAGCGCCGGCAGCAGCTTCTGCGGATTGAGCGCGGCGAAGTCGTCCTTCAGATGCTCACCCTTGCGCAGGTGCTTGGACTCTTGCTCGACGGCGATGCCCTTGAGGTTGAGCGCGATGCGCACGCGATAGGCGGCGGACGACCGAAAGTAGCCGTAGAGCTTCATGCCGGCCCCCCGTAGCGCACGACCTTCTGGTCGATGGCGCCGAAGATGGACCGCCCCTGCGCGTCGAGCATCTCGATCTGGATGCGATCGCCGAACTTCATGAACGGCGTGATGGGTTTGCCGCCGTCGATGGTCTCGCGCACGCGCCGCTCGGCGATGCAGGAGCAGCCGACCGAGGCATCGCGGTTGGCCACCGTGCCCGAGCCGATCACGCTGCCGGCCTCGAGGTGCCGCGTCTTCGCCGCGTGGGCGATCAGCTGACCGAAATCGAAGGTCAGGTCGGTGGCCGCGTTGGGCTTGCCGAAGAGCTGGCCGTTGTACGTCGAGAGCATCGGCAGGTTCAGCTTGGCGCCTTCCCACGCGGCGCCCAGCTCATCGGGCGTGACTGCGACCGGCGCGAAGGCGGTGGCCGGCTTGCCATGGAAGAAGCCGAAGCCCTTGTTGAGCTCGCCCGGGATCAGGTTGCGCAGCGACACGTCGTTGAGGATGGTCACCAGCTTGATGTGCTGGCGCGCGTCCTGCGGCGTCACACCCATCGGCACGTCGTCGACGATGACGCCGATCTCGCTCTCGAAATCGATGCCCCAGGCCTCGTCGCCCATCTCGATATCGTCGCGCGGGCCGATGAAGCCGTCCGAGCCGCCCTGGTACATCAGCGGATCGGTCCAGAAGCTGGGCGGCATCTCGACGCCGCGCGCCTTGCGCACCAGCTCGACATGCACGACGTAGGCCGAGCCGTCGGCCCACTGATAGGCGCGCGGCAAGGGCGCCGCCGCCTTCGCCGGATCGAAGGCGAAGCTGCCCTCGTTCTTGCCCGCCTCCAGATCAGCGGCGAGCTTGCGCAGCAACGGCTCGGTGTTCTTCCAGTCGTCGAGCGCGCGCTGCAAGGTCGGCGCGACGTCGCTCGCCCGCACCGCGCGCGAGAGGTCGCGACTGACCACGACCAGCGTGCCGTCGCGGCCGCCTTCCTTCAGTGAACCCAGTTTCATTGTCGGTGCCTCGCACAGTGTCATCCCGAGCGTAGCGAGGGATCTTTAAGTTGCGAAAGATTCCTCGCTGCGCTCGGAATGACAGTGGTTGTTATTCCGCCGCCTGCTTGGTCTGCGGCGGCCGCCAGGAGTGCACGTAGCCTTCCCACTCAACCCCCGCCGGCATCGCGGCGATGTCGAGCGCGTCGCGCGTGTCGAGCATGACCGCGACCTCGTCCGTCTCGGTCCTGCCGCCCTTGGTCGCGGCGTGGAACGCCTTGGGATGCGGGCCGTGCGTGAAGCCGCTGGGATGCACCGTCATCATGCCGGGATGGATGTTGTCGCGGCTGAAGAAGCTGCCCTTGTGATAGAACAGCACCTCGTCGAAATCGTCGTTGTTGTGGAAGAACGGCAGGCGCAATGCCTCCGGATCGCTTTCCAGCGGCCGCGGCACAAAGGTGCAGACGACGAATCGGCCGGTCAGGAAGGTCGTGTGCACCGAGGGCGGCAGATGCGCGCGGTGACTCATGATCGGTCTGATATCGCGCCAGTTCACGCGCACGACCGACAGATCGCCGTGCCAGCCCGTCGTATCCAGCGGGTTGAACGGATAGGTGATGGTCGAGAGCTGATCGCGCCGCTTGACCACGACGCGCCAGCGCTTCTCGCCCTGCTGCGCCTTGAAGGCGTCGTCGAGGGTTGGCGTGTCGAGGATCGCCGGATCGAAGATCGCGTGGCGGCCGGCGATGCCCTTGTCGGGCAGGGTGTAGTGATCGTTGGTCGCCTCGATCATCAGCACCATGGTCGGCGCCACGGGCTCGAGCCGCCACATCGTGCCGCGCGGGATCATGATGTAGTCGCCGTCGCGGTATTCCATGTGGCCGTAGTCGCAGAACAGATGGCCGGCGCCCTCGTGGATGAACAGCAGGTCATCGCCATCGCTGTTGCGCGCCAGGTCGGGCTGCGCCGCGTCGAGCCGCCAGACGCGCATGTGCACGGCCCCGTTCTTCAGCACGTCCTGCGCCGCCCACGGGCTGCCCTGCCCCTTCGCGAGCTTGTTGAGGTCGAAGGCGCGCGGCCGAATCGGGCCTTCGAAGTCGATCCAGTCCGTGGGCTTGTGCGGGTGATGGAACTGCGCCGAGGGGCCGAAGAAGCCCTCCTTGCTGATCTCACGCTCGTAGGTGCCCGCGGGCAGCCGCACATGCGCCTGGCGCGAGGCCACACCCTCGACGCGCGACAGGGGAATCCAGTTCCTGGCCATCGTGTCCTCCCTATTCGTCAACCTCCTGTCATCCCGAGCGCAGCGAGGGATCTAAGGTAGCCCTGGATCCCTCGCTGCGCTCGGGATGACAGCGAGCGCCTTACGCCTTCAGCACGCCGCGGCGGATCTGGTCGAGCTCGATCGACTCGAAGAGCGCGCGGAAATTGCCTTCGCCGAATCCCTCGTCACCCTTGCGTTGGATGATCTCGAAGAAGATCGGCCCGATCACCGTGTTGGTGAAGATCTGCAGCAGACGGCCGCCGCCCTCGGTAGGCGCGCCGTCGATCAGGATACGGTTGCGCTTCAGCCGCGCGAGGTCCTCGCCGTGGCCCGGCAGGCGGCGGTCGATGCCTTCGTAATAGGTCTCGATCGTATCCTGGAACGGCGTGCCCATGCCGCGCAGCGCTTCGACCGAGGCGTAGATGTCGTCGCTGCCGAGCGCCACGTGCTGGATGCCCTCGCCGTGATAGGCGTTGAGGTACTCGGCGATCTGCGACTTGTCGTCGGAACTCTCGTTGATCGGGATGCGGATCTTGCCGCACGGGCTGGTCATCGCCTTGGACTTCAGGCCGGTGAGCTTGCCCTCGATGTCGAAGTACTTGATCTCGCGGAAATTGAAGAGTCGTTCGTAGAACTCCGACCACTCCGTCATGCGGCCGCGATGCACGTTGTGGGTGAGATGATCGATATAGGTCAGCCCGACGCCGCGCGGCTTGGGATCGACGCCGGGCAGATACTCGAAATCGACGTCGTAGATCGTACCCTTCGGACCGTAGCGGTCGACCAGGTAGATCAGGCTGTCGCCGATGCCCTTGATCGCCGGGATGTTGAGCTCCATCGGCCCGATGCGGCCCTCGACGCCCCAGGCGCCCAGCGACAACGCGCGCTTGTAGGCCTGCGCGGCGTTCTTCACCCGGAAGGCGATGGCGCAGATGCTGGGCCCGTGCACGCGCGCGAAGCCCTGCGCGAAGCTCGCCGGTTCGGCGTTGACGATGAAGTTCACGTCACCTTGGCGATAGAGCGTGACGTCCTTCGAGCGGTGCTTGGCCACCGCCGTGAAGCCCATCGACACGAAAAGCCGGCCGAGCTCGGCGGGATCGGGCGCGGTGTATTCGATGAACTCGAAACCGTCGGTGCCCATCGGGTTCACCGTGTCGACCTCGGGCTGCGCGCTCGCCATGGGCGGCCTCCATTGACGGATCGGATGAATTGGTTTCAAATGAAACTAATACGCTGTCGATGCGCTGGCAACCCCCGGGACCAACAAAGTCTATCCACATGTCCGACAAACCCGGCCTGCGGCTCGAACGCTTCCTGCCCTACCGGCTGTCCATTCTCAGCCAGACCACCAGCGCCGACCTGCACCGCCGCTATTTCGGCCCCTCGCATCTTACCATCCCGCAATGGCGGGTGATCGCCGTGCTCGGCCGCTTCGCGCCCCTCACGGCTTCCGATATTTGTCAGCGCACGGTGATGGACAAGGTCACGGTCAGCCGCGCCGTCGCCGGCCTGCGCCGCCGCCGCCTGGTCGAGCAGGCGACCGACGGCAGCGACCGGCGGCGGTCACAGCTGCGTCTCACCCCGCCCGGCCGGGCCATGCACGACCTGATCGTGCCGCTGGCGCTGGGTTATGAAGCGGAGCTGCTGGCGCAGCTGTCGCCGGCTGAGCGCAAGGCGCTGGACGGCTTGCTGGACCGGCTGCTAGAGGCGGCACGCGCCTTGGCGATGCGCCCGGACCCCTAGATATATGGTGTCAGGGGATATATAAGACCATCGCTAGCGTCCGAAAGCGCCGCGAAAACAAAGAGATCGACCTTGTCACCCGTGCTGGTCCTCAACGGCCCCAACCTCAATATGCTGGGCAAGCGTCAGCCCGAAATCTATGGCCGCGAGACCCTGGCCGATATCGAGGCCGCCTGCCGCGTTGAGGCCAAGGGGCTCGACTTGGCCCTGGACTTCTTCCAGAGCAACCACGAGGGCGCGCTGGTCGATCGAATCCAGCAGGCGCGCGAGGCCAATAGCGGCATCATCATCAATGCCGGCGCTTATACCCACACTTCGGTCGCCTTGCTCGACGCGCTGAACGCCGCCGAAAAGCCGGTGATCGAGGTCCATCTGTCGAATATCTACAAGCGCGAAGAGTTCCGGCATCATTCCTACATCAGCCCGGTCGCCGTGGGTGTGATCTGCGGCTTCGGCAGCCAGGGCTACCTTCTGGCGCTGCGGGCGATGGCCCGCCTCGTTTCCCGCTGACCCCTCACCAACGGACGGACCATGTCGAGACCCGATGAAGACCTCGCGTTGATCCGCAAGCTGGCCGAGCTGCTCAATGACAGCGGGCTGGGCGAGATCGAGTACGAAACCAACGGCCGTCGCGTGCGGCTGGCCAAGCAGGCCGCCGCGGCCGCCGCCCCGATCTTTGTCGGCGGCGCGACGCAAGCCGCCGCCGCACCCGCCGTGGCCGGTGCCGCGCCCGCCGCCGCCGCGCCGCCGGTGGCCGACGACGCCAGCAACCCCGGCGCCGTGAAGTCGCCGATGGTCGGGACCGCCTATCTATCGCCCGAGCCGGGCAAGCCCGCCTTCATCAATGTCGGCGACAAGGTCGCGGCCGGCCAGACGCTGTTGATCATCGAGGCGATGAAGACCTTCAATCCGATCAAGGCGCCGAAGGCCGGCACCGTGTCGAAGATCATCGTGGGCAACGCCCAGCCGGTGGAATTCGGCCAGGTGCTGCTGATCGTGGATTGACGATGTTCGAGAAAATCCTGATCGCCAACCGCGGCGAGATCGCGCTGCGGGTCCATCGCGCCTGCAAGGAAATGGGCATCGAGACGGTGGCGATCCACTCGACCGCCGATTCCGACGCCATGCATGTGCGCCTGGCCGACGAATCGGTGTGCATCGGCCCGCCGCCGGCGCGCGAGAGCTATCTCAACATCCCGGCGATCCTGTCGGCCGCGACCATCGCAGGCGTCGACGCGATCCATCCCGGTTATGGATTCCTGAGCGAGAACGCGCGTTTTGCCGAGCTGGTCGAGGAACACGGCTTCACCTTCATCGGCCCGACGCCCGAGCACATCCGCATGATGGGCGACAAGATCGTCGCCAAGCAGACGGCGGAGAAGCTTGGTCTGCCGCTGGTGCCCGGCTCGCCCGGCCCGGTCGACTCGCTCGACGAGGTGCGCGCGCTGGGCGAGAAGATCGGCTATCCGGTGCTGGTCAAGGCGGTCGCCGGCGGCGGCGGCCGCGGCATGAAGGTGATCGACAGCGCCGACGCGGCCGAGGAAGCCTTCACCTTGGCGCGCCAGGAAGCCACCGCCGCCTTCGGCAACGGCTCGGTCTATGTCGAGAAGTATCTCGGCCGGCCGCGGCACATCGAGATCCAGATCCTCGCCGACACCCACGGCAATTGCGTGCATCTGGGCGAGCGCGACTGCTCATTGCAGCGCCGCCACCAGAAGGTGCTGGAGGAGACGCCATCGCCGGCGCTCAACCGCGAGACGCGCGAGCGCATCGGCGATCTCGCCGCCAAGGCCATCGGCAAGATGGGCTATCGCGGTGCCGGCACGCTCGAGTTCCTCTACCAGGACGGCGAGTTCTATTTCATCGAGATGAACACCCGCCTGCAGGTCGAGCATCCGATCACCGAGGCGATCACCGGCATCGACCTAGTGCGCGAGCAGATCCGCATCGCCGCCGGCGCGCCGCTGGGCTTCACCCAGGCCGACGTCAAGTTCTCCGGCCACGCCATCGAATGCCGCGTCAACGCCGAGAACCCGGAGACCTTCGTGCCCTGCCCCGGCCTGGTCACCGACTACCATCCGCCCGGCGGACTGGGCGTACGCGTCGACAGCGGTCTCTACACGGGCTACCGCATGCCGCCCTACTACGACAGCCTGGTCGCCAAGCTGATCGTATCAGGCGGTAGTCGCAACGAATGCCTGATGCGCCTGCGCCGCGCGCTCGGCGAGTACGTCATCGGCGGCATCGAGACCACCATCCCCCTGCACCAGCGCATCATCGCCCAGCAGGAATTCGTCGACGGCGAGTACAACATCCACTGGCTGGAACGCCTGGTCGGCCTCAAGAAGTGAGCGGTCGCAGGCGTCGCCATCCGTTGCGCAATTCCTTCCGGCGCGCGACCTTGACGGCATGAACGACTTCACCCCGGAGCTGTTGCTGCGCGCTTATTGCGCCGGGATCTTCCCGATGGGCGAGACGCGCGGCGATCCGACCTTGTACTGGGTCGACCCCGAGAAGCGCGCCATCATCGAGCTTGACCAGTTCCACCTGCCGCGCCGGCTGGCGCGCACCGTGCGCAACGGCCCGTTCGAGGTGAGCTGCGATCGCGATTTCGAGGGCGTGATGCGCGCATGCGCGGCGCCCAGGCGGTACCAGAACGAGAGCTGGATCAATCGCCCGATCATCGAGCTCTATACCGGCCTGTTCAAACGCGGCTACGCCCATTCGGTGGAGTGCCGCGTCGATGGCGAGCTGGTCGGCGGCCTCTACGGCGTGTCGATCAATGGCGCCTTCTTCGGCGAGAGCATGTTCAGCCGGGCGCGCGACGCCAGCAAGGTGGCGCTGGTGCATCTCGTGGCGCGACTGATCAAGGGCGGCTTCACCCTGCTCGATTGCCAATTCATGACCGAGCATCTGCGCCAGTTCGGCACGACGGAAATCCCGCGCGCCGCCTACCGCGCGCGGCTCGAGCGCGCGATCGCCGCGCGCGCGCACTTCTATCTGGAGCTGGGCGGCGCGGAAGCTTGCGGGATCGTCACACAGGCCAGGACCCACACGTCGTAGACCGAGCTGTCGAGCGCCGAGAGCGCCGGCGACGAGGCGAACATCCAGCCGGAGAACAGCTTCTCGGCGGCCTGTGACGGCTTGTTGTCGGTGATGGTCAGGAACGCCACCGAATCGGGCGTCGCTTCGGGCGTGTTGACCAGACATTCCGCCGCGTCGATACGCAGCGTGCCGAAGCGCACCGTGTCACCGACCGCGACGAGGACCTCCCGCGTGCGCGTCGTGACCTTGTCCAGCGCCTGCAGCTTGACGGCGCGGCGCTGTCCCTCCGGCGCCGCCGGCGATCGCTGCAGCGGCTTGAAATCGTCGACCGGCGGAATCGACAGCGTGATCGAGGGGCCGGGCCGCGCATCGGGCCTGGGCGTGGTGTCGGCCGGCGGGGTCTGCGCCAGGGCATGCGCGCCCAGCGCGATGACGCACGCCGCCAGGGCGGCGCGGCCAAGGCCGCTCATTCGTCGCGCTTGGCCGGCGGCGCCTCGGGGGCGGCCGCCTCGACCAGATCGTGGAACACGGCGCGGATCTGCGCCGGATCGCAGCCCATCAGCACGCCGTCCTCGACGGCGTCGGCGATCATGGCGCGGATCTCCGCGAGGTTCTCGTTGAGCACCTTGATCTTCTCGACACACGACACCGGCTTGCCGTCGGGCTGCTTCCACACCGGCGCCACGGAGGGCTGGCCGCCGCTCACTGCTTGCCTCCCGGCGCGGGCGCCGGCGTCGGCGCTGGCGCCGCCGCGGGTGGTGGTGGCGGCGGCGGTGACGAGCCGACGCCGCCGAAAATCAGGCGCGCGATCAGGTCGGCGAGCAGGATGGAGCCCTGGGTCTTGCTGATGCGGCTGCCATCGGCGAGGAACTGGTTGCTGCCGCCAGGCTCAAGCAGGATCACCATGCCGCCCAGCAGCGATTCGCTGACGATGCGCGCGAAGGTGTCGGCCGGCAGCTTCACGTCGCGACGGATCGCCATGCGCACGACGGCGTTGTAGTCCTTGTCGAGCTCGAGGGCGGTGACGGTGCCGACCTTGATGCCCGACAGCGTCACGTCGGAGCCACGCTTCAGCCCGTCGGCGCGGTCGAAGCGCGCGACGATCTCGTAGCCGCGCGGCGTCGAGGCCTCGGTCGTGGTGAAGGCGTAGATGACGAAGACACCGGCGACGCAGAGCACCAGGGCGCCGATGATCGTTTCCACGATATTGCGTCCCAATCCCGCCTCCGAATTCGCTCAGCTCACATCACTATACAATGATGGCCGTTCGACGACGAACCGCACCTTGCTTGATCCTTCTCCCCGCGAAGGCGGGAAGAAGGAAAAACTTCAATCCGGCTTCCACGCCTCGTAGTCGCCGGTCGCCTTGGCGCGGCGGCCCGCGCCGGCGGCGCTGCCGGCGGGATGATAGGCGAGCGCGGTGCCGCTCTGATTGGGGAGATGCGCCTGCTCCCAGGGCTTGCGCGGCAGCCCGCCTTTGGGTGGCGGCTCGGCCACGGTGTGGTGCAGCCAGCCATGCCAATCGGGCGGCACGCGGCTGGCCTCGGCCTCGCCGCGATAGATCACCCAGCGCTTCTGACGGCGCCCGGCCTGCGTCTTGCGTTCGCGGTAGTAGCGGTTGCCTTGCGAATCTTCACCGACCAGTTCGCCGCGCAGCCACGTGAACAGACGTGTGCCCACCGTCATCGACTATCCCCGATTCGCGAAAACATCACCGCGTCGCGCCGCTTGTAGCCTCGCGCATCGTGTCCCGCAATGTGAGGCGATCACCGTCATCACCGCCGTTCAGAGCGCCTCACAACACGCCACGACGCACCGTTGCAGACATGCATCATGTAGTATCATGATGAAGCGTGTGCACAAAATATTGTTGCGCTCTCAAGATTTTGTAATCTAGTATCCTACGACGTCCATATGTGCGATCGCGATTTCGGAGGCGCGGCACAACAGGGGACGGTTAGCGGGGGCCCAAGCGGTCGATGCGTTTCGTACGTCGTCATACCACAGAAGGTGAGTCGCCTTATGCGCGGCTGCCGTTCCGTGCGGCGACGTCGGAGATTCGCAATCCCGACGGTTCGATCGTCTTCCGCCACGGCGATATCGATGTGCCGGCCGACTGGTCTCAGGTCGCCTGCGACATCCTTGCGCAGAAGTACTTCCGCCGCGCCGGCGTACCGGCCGTGCTCAAGAGCGTGCGCGAAGCCGATGTGCCGTCCTTCCTCTGGCGGCGTGTCGCCGACGAGGACGCGCTGGCCGCGCTGCCGGCCGACCACCGCTTCGTCGGCGAGCGCGACGCGCGCCAGGTCTTCGATCGCCTCGCCGGCACCTGGACCTATTGGGGCTGGAAGGGCGGCTACTTCGACGCCGAGTCCGACGCGCGTGCCTTCCACGATGAGCTGCGCTTCATGCTGGCGCGCCAGATGTGCGCGCCCAACTCGCCGCAATGGTTCAACACCGGGCTGCACTGGGCCTACGGCATCGACGGCCCGGCGCAAGGCCACTTCTATACCGACCACCGCACCGGCGAGACGCACGAGAGCCCCTCTTCCTACGAGCGGCCGCAGCCACATGCCTGCTTCATCCAGAGCGTCGCCGACGATCTGGTGAACGAGGGCGGGATCATGGATCTGTGGGTCCGCGAGACCCGCCTGTTCAAGTACGGCTCGGGCACCGGCTCCAATTTCTCCGCCCTGCGCGGCGAAGGCGAGAAGCTGTCGGGCGGCGGCAAGTCGTCCGGGCTGATGAGCTTCCTGCGGATCGGCGATCGCGCCGCCGGCGCCATCAAGTCGGGTGGCACGACGCGGCGCGCGGCCAAGATGGTCGTGGTCGACGTCGATCACCCCGATATCGAGGCCTTCATCGACTGGAAGGTGGCGGAGGAGCGCAAGGTCGCGGCCCTCGTCGCCGGCTCGAAGCTCGCCAACCGGCACCTCAACGATGTGCTGCGCGCCTGCTTCACCGCGGATATCGAAGGCGACGCCGCCTTCGATCCGGCGCGCAATGTCGGCCTGCGGCGCGAGATCATCGCCGCGCGCAAGTCGCAGATTCCCGAGAGCTACATCCAGCGCGCCATCCAGTTCGCGCGTCAGGGTTACCGCCACATCGAGTTTCCCGAGTTCGACACGGACTGGGACTCCGAGGCCTACGCGACGGTGTCGGGCCAGAACGCCAACAACACCGTACGGGTGACCGACGCCTTCCTCGAGGCCGTCGCCCAGGACGCGCCGTGGAACCTGGTGCGACGCACCGATGGCGGCGTCGCCAAGACCGTGCCGGCGCGCGAGCTGTGGGAGCGCGTGTCGCAGGCCGCCTGGATGTCGGCCGATCCCGGCGTGCAGTTCGACACCACGATCAACCAATGGCACACCTGCCCCGAATCGGGCCGCATCAACGCCTCGAACCCGTGCTCCGAGTACATGTTCCTCGACGACACGGCGTGCAATCTGGCGTCGCTGAATCTGATGCGCTTCCGTCGCGCCGACGGCAGCTTCGACATCGACAGCTTCGAGCACGCCACGCGGCTGTGGACCGTGGTGCTCGAGATTTCGGTGATGATGGCGCAGTACCCGTCGAAGCGCATCGCCGAGCTGTCCTACGCCTACCGCACCCTGGGCCTCGGCTACGCCAATCTCGGTGCGCTGCTGATGGCCGGCGGCATGGGCTACGACAGCGCGCGCGGGCGTGCCACCTGCGCGGCGATCACCGCGTTGATGACTGGTGTCGCCTACGCCACCTCGGCCGAGATGTCGGCCGAGATGGGCCCCTTCCCCGGCTACGGCGCCAATCGCGAGGCGATGCTGCGGGTGATCCGCAACCATCGGCGCGCGGCGCGTGGTGAGACCGGCGGCTATGAAGGCCTGTCGATCGCCCCGGTGCCGCTGGATATCGCCAACTGTCCGCAGCGCGTGCTGGCCGACGCCGCCGCGCGTGCCTGGGACGACGCGCTGGCGATGGGCGGCGCGCATGGCTTCCGCAACGCGCAGGTCTCGGTGATCGCGCCCACCGGCACGATCGGCCTGCTGATGGATTGCGACACCACTGGGATCGAGCCGGACTTCGCCCTGGTGAAGTTCAAGAAGCTCGCTGGCGGCGGCTATTTCCGCATCATCAACCAGACGGTTCCCGCGGCGCTCGCCCGCCTGGGCTATGACGACGCCTCGATCAAGACGATCACCGCCTACGCCGTCGGCCACGGCACGCTCTCCGGCGCCCCCCACATAAACAACGAAAGCCTGCGCGCCCGTGGCCTCGACGAGACGGTGATGGCGCGGGTGGAGAAGGCGGCCGCCGACGCCTTCGACATCCGCTTCGCCTTCAACCGGTGGACCTTGGGCGACGCGTTCTGCCGCGAGCGGCTGGACCTGGACGAGGCGAAGCTCGCCGACCCCAAGCTCGACCTCTTGCCGCTGCTCGGCTTCTCGAAGGCCGAGATCGAAGCCGCGAACCTGTACGTCTGCGGCGCGATGACCTTGGAAGGCGCCCCCGGCCTGAAGACGGAGCACCTCCCGGTGTTCGACTGCGCCACGCCCTGCGGCCGCAACGGCACGCGCGCGCTGTCGACCGAGTCGCATATCCGCATGATGGCGGCGGCGCAGCCCTTCATCACCGGCGCGATCTCCAAGACCATCAACATGCCCAACGCGGCCACGGTCGAGGATTGCCGTTCCGCCTACGAGCTGTCGTGGAAGCTGGGCCTCAAGGCCAATGCGCTCTATCGCGACGGCTCGAAGCTGTCGCAGCCGCTGGCGGCGATGTGGCTGCCCGACACGGCCAACGACGACGAGATCGACACGACCATCCGCACGCCGGCGCAGCAGACCGCGGTGATCGCCGAGCGCATCGTCGAGAGGATCGTCGAGCGCGAGGTCAGCGGCCGGCGCGATCGCCTGCCGCAGCGGCGCAAGGGCTACACCCAGAAGGCCATGGTCGGCGGCCACAAGGTCTACCTGCGCACCGGCGA
>CAYTFW010000171.1:0-13216 GCA_964437145.1 uncultured Rhizobiaceae bacterium | reverse complement strand
TGGGCGGCATGACCAAGGCGGTCGAGGCCGGCATGCCCAAGCTGCGCATCGAGGAAGCCGCGGCGCGGCGCCAGGCGCGCGTCGATCGCGGCGAGGAAGTCGTGGTCGGCGTCAACAAGTACAAGCTGAAGGAAGAGGAGCCGGTCGACATTCTCGACGTCGACAACGCCGCCGTGCGCGAGGCGCAGGTGACGCGGCTCAACACCATCAAGTCCCGGCGCGACGCGGCCAAGGTCAAGGCGGCGCTTGATGCGCTGACGGCCGCCGCCGCCGACGGCTCGGGCAATCTGCTGGCGCTGGCCATCGAGGCGACGCGCGCGCGCGCCACGGTGGGCGAGATCTCCGACGCGATGGAGAAGGTCTTCACGCGCCACAACGCGGTGATCCGCTCGATCGCCGGCGTCTACAACCAGGGCTGGGAAGGCGACGAGGGCTACCAGCGCATCCAGCGCGAGATCGGAGCCTTCGCCGAGGCCGAAGGCCGCCGTCCGCGCATGATGGTCTGCAAGATGGGCCAGGACGGCCACGACCGCGGCGCCAAGGTGATCGCCACCGCCTTCGCCGATCTGGGCTTCGACGTCGATATCGGGCCGCTGTTCCAGACGCCGGAAGAAGCCGCGCGCCAGGCGATCGAGAACGACGTGCACGTCGTCGGCGTGTCCTCGCAGGCCGCCGGCCACAAGACACTGGTGCCGGAGCTGATCAAGCACCTCCGCGCCCAAGGTGGCGAGGACATCCTCGTGGTCTGCGGTGGCGTGATCCCGGCGCAGGACTACGACTTCCTGCGCGCGGCCGGTGTCTCCGGCATCTACGGCCCCGGCACCAACATTCCCAAGGCCGCGCACGAGATCCTCGAGCTGATCCGCAAGCCCGGCCGCATCGCGGCAGAGTGAACTCCCTCTCCCACGAGCCGGGGAGCTATAGCATCTGAATTTGCGTCTACCTTCCCCCTCCGGAGGAAGGTAAGACCAAGTCATACGGGCCTTATGCGATCGCGCTGCTCAGAGAGGGCGAAAAGCCTCAGCGGCGCATCGCCTCGCGATCCTCGGGGCGGAACTCGCGGATCTCGCGCTTCTTGAGGCGGCCGGCCAGCGTGCCCCAGCCGGTCGACAGCGTGACGCGCACCGGGAACTCGATGCCGCTGTCGTCGAGCTGGCCCAGCCAGACGCGGATCGGCTCGTCGTCGGTCGCCTGGTCCTTGGGGTTGCCGTCGCCGTAGCCGGCGATCTTCTTCATGCGCATCTCGCAGGTGTTGGTCTGCCCCGAGAACAGCGTCGTGAAGCCCGGCGGCAGCACTTGCGGCGTGGCCGGCCCGGCGACCAGATCGAAGCGGCGCTTGCTGTCGAACATCTTGATGGTGCGATTGCACGGCCCGCCCGGGCTGAAGGTGGCGATCATCAGCGCCGTGGCCGGATCGACCGCGCCTTTCTTCTGCGCCGGCGTGGGCTTGAAATTCTCCGGCTGGTCGAGATTGGTGTGGGTCTCGTCCAGGGTGCCGTCGGGCAGGTAGCGCACCACCCAGCTCCGCTTGAAGTCCCGGCCCACGGCGATGCCGGTAAAGCCGGTGCCCGGCGTCACGCTGGCGGGCCCGAGCGTGCCGATCGCCTGGTTGCGCGAACCGAACGCCGCGGTCAGCGCGCGCAGCACGCCCTCGTTCTGCACCATCATGTCGAACTGGTAACGCGCACCGTCGATGCGCGTGATGGTGTCGACCGTCAGGGTTCGGAGGCCGATGATATGGACCTCGTACTCCAGCACGATCACCCGGCTCGGCTGCGGCGCGGTGTTGGCGCGCGGCGCCTGGGCCTGGGCGGCCGTGCCGCTCATTAGGGCCACCAAGCTCAGGGCAGCCAGCGCCCGTCCGGCCTTGCCCTTACGTCGGTCGGTTCTCATATCCATGCTCATCAGGCTGCTCCAGACGCTCCCTGCAAGACTTTCGCCGCGATTCGCGGTATGGGGGCCGCCGCGCGGCATATCGCGTCCCCTCCGCGTCGTCCAGCACCGGTACCCGTCGTCATATGTCGCCACCCGATTCGCCGTTACCCAACATCAAGGCCGCCAACGCCTGGCGGGTCGTGCGAATCCTGTTGCCGCATCTGTGGCCGCGCAATGCGGTGGAATTGCGGCTGAGAGTCGTCGCCGCCGGCGTCCTGCTGGTGCTGGCCAAGCTGGTCAATGTCAACGTCCCGCTGCTCTACAAGTACGCCGTCGATTCGCTCTCGGATCAGCGCGCCCAGATCGTCGCGGTGCCGATCCTGCTGCTGGTGGCCTATGGCGTCTCGCGGGTCGCGGCGCAGGCCTTCGGCGAAATGCGCGACGCGATCTTCGCCAAGGTCGCCCAGCGCGCCGTGCGCTCGCTGGCGCTGTCGACCTTCGAGCACATGCACAAGCTCGCGCTGCGCTTCCACCTGGAGCGCCGCACCGGCGGCCTGTCGCGCGTCATCGAGCGCGGCACGCAGTCGATGGACTTCCTGATCAACTTCATGACCTTCAACATCATCCCGACGATCCTGGAGATCCTCCTGGTCGCCGGGATCATGTGGTACCTGTATGATTGGCGCTTCGCCGCCGTCACCATGGCGGCGATCGCCGGCTACATCGTCTTCACGGTAAAGCTCTCGGAATGGCGCACCTCGCTGGTGCGGCGCATGAACGAAAGCGACACCGAGGCCAACGCCAAGGCGATCGACAGCCTGCTGAATTACGAAACCGTGAAGTACTTCGGCAACGAGAAGCACGAGGCCGCGCGCTTCGACGTGGCGCGCAAGGCGTACGAGAAAGCCGCCGTGAAGAGCCGCGTGTCGCTCTCCCTGCTCAACGTCGGCCAGGGCTTCATCATCTCGGTCGGCCTGGTGATCGTCATGGCGATGGCCGGCCAGGGGGTGATCAGCGGCAAGATGACCATCGGCGACTTCGTCGCGGTCAACGCCTTCCTGATCCAGCTCTACCAGCCGCTGAACTTCCTGGGCTTCGTCTATCGCGAGATCCGCACCGGCCTGGTCAACATGGAAAAGATGTTCGGCCTGCTCGAGGCCGACGTCGAGGTCGCTGACAAGCCCGGCGCGCCGACGCTGGCGACCGGCCCAGGCGCGGTGCGCTTCGATCACGTCGACTTCAACTACGAGGCCAACCGCCAAATTCTGCACGACGTGACGTTGTCCGTGCCGGCCGGCCACACCGTGGCGATCGTCGGCCCCTCGGGCGCCGGCAAGTCGACGGTGTCGCGCATCCTCTATCGTTTCTACGATGTCGCCGGCGGCGGCGTGAGCATCGATGGCCAGGATATCCGCGACGTCACCCAGGCCAGCCTGCGCGCCGCCATCGGCATCGTCCCGCAGGACACGGTGCTGTTCAACGACACCATCTACTACAACATCTGCTACGGCCGCCCCGAGGCGACACGCGAGGAGATCGAGACGGCGGCGAAGCTGGCGCGCATCCACGACTTCATCACCGGCCTGCCCGAGGGCTACGACACCATGGTCGGCGAACGCGGCCTGAAGCTGTCGGGCGGCGAAAAGCAGCGCGTCGCCATCGCCCGCACCATCCTCAAGAATCCGCGCATCCTGCTGTTCGACGAGGCAACCAGCGCGCTCGACACGCGCACCGAGCAGGAGATCGCCCAGTCGCTGCGCGAGGTCTCGCGCGGCCGCACGACCATCGTCATCGCCCATCGCCTGTCGACGGTGGTCGACGCCGACGAGATCGTCGTGCTGGTCGAAGGCCGCGTCGCCGAGCGCGGCACGCACCTGGCGCTGATGGCGAAGAACGGCGTCTACGCCGACATGTGGCGCCGCCAGGCCGAAGCCGCCGAGGAAGCGACGGCCGCGCTGCCCGAAGCGCCCTCGCTGCGCTCCCAGGGCCGGCTGCGCGCCGGCGACTGACGACCGCCGGCGTGATATAAGTAGGGTCGGAGCGACATGATGAAACGTGACGAGGCCATCACTCGCCTCAAGGCTGCCGAGCCCGTGTTGCGCGCGCGCGGTGTGAGGCGTCTTGCGTTGTTCGGCTCGATCGCCCGAGGGGACTCTCGTGCCGACAGCGACGTCGATGTGCTGATCGATGTCGACACGTCGTCCAAGTTCTCGCTGCTGGATCGCGCCGGCATCGTCAACGCCCTGACCGATTCGCTGGGCTGCGCCGTCGATGTCGTTCGCCGCGACCTGCTGCCCGCGACGTCGCTGGGCCGCATTCTGCCGGATAGCGTGGACGTGTTCTGATGCCGAAGTGGGATTCGCGCGAACCTTTGCGCGACATCCTTCGGTCCTGCGAACTCGTGGCCACCTGGGTAGCTAGACGATCATTCGAAGAGTTTGTCGCCGATCGCATGTTCCAGGCGGCGGTCGAGCGTGAGATTGAAATCGTCTCCGAGGCGAGCCGGCGGATCGCCGATGACCTGAAGCTTCGTCGTCCCGATCTGCCATGGCGTGACATCGCTACGGTCGGCAACGTGTTGCGGCACAAATACGGCGAGATCATCGATCCGGAGATCTGGCAGATCGCCACGCTAGACTTGCCGGCCTTGGCGGTCGCGGCCGAACAGCTGCTGCGAAGCTTGGACGAGCCGGGCTGAACCCGTGCGCTGCTTGCGCAGTCGCGGCGAGACCAGCTAGACACCGCGCTCCCGCTTTCAGGATCGGTTTCTAGCGATGGCTTCGGCCGCACCACCGTCGCAGGCCGGCGCTTCGGCACTGTGGCCTGTCTATGTCGCCATCTTCGGCGCCGGCGTCATGATGGGCACGTCGATTCCCATCGTGCCGCTGGCGCTGGAGGCGCGTGGCGTCGACAAGCTGACCATCGGGTTGAGCGGCGCGCTGTGGTCGGTCGGCCTGCTGGTGTTCGGCGCCTATATCCCGCGCTGGGCCGAGCGCGTCGGCGCGGTGCGGCTGATCTGGCTGGCGTTGATCGGCTCGGCGGTGATCCAGCTGGTGCAGGGCTTCACGCTCGACCTGCCGGTCTGGGCGATCCTCATCCTGTGGTCGGCGCTGCGCTTCGTGCAGGGCGCGGCGGTCGGCATTCCCTGGCTGGTCACCGAGATCTGGATCAACCTCGTCGTCGAGGAGCGCCACCGCGCGCGGGCGCTGGCGATCTACGCCACCTTGATCGCCGGCGGCCTGGCCGCCGGGCCGTTGGTGCTGCAGGTCGTCGGTGTCACGGGCGCGGCGCCGTTCATCGCCTGCGCCGCGCTGACGCTGGCCGTGGGCTTGCCGCTGCTGGCCGCGCGCGGCGCGCCGCGCATCGAGCCGGAAGCGGGCGGCCGGTTGATGGACACGGTGTGGATCGCGCCTGTCGCGATGCTGGCGGCGCTGGCGGCGGGCACGGGCGAGACCGTGGTCTTCACCTTCCTGCCGATCTACGGCGTCGAGATCGGCGTCGACGCAAAGGAAGCGACCCTGTGGCAGACCGCCTTCGTCATCGGCAATCTCGCGCTGCAGCTGCCGATCGGCTGGATCGCCGACCGCCTGCCGCGTCTGGGCGTGCTGCTGGCTTGCGTGCTGGCGAGCGCGCTGGCGGCGGCCATCCTGCCCTTCGTCGGCGCCTCGCCGTGGACGATGTGGCCGTTGCTGGTGATCTGGGGCGGCATCGCCTTCGGCATCTACACGGTGGGCCTCACCATCCTGGGCCAGCGCTTCGCCGCCGGCGACATGGCGCGCGCCAACGCCGCCTTCGTGATGATCTACACCGTGGGCAGCCTGATCGGCCCGCCGATCAGCGGCGCGGCGATGGATGTCTTCGGCGGCCGCGGCCTGGGCTGGTCGCTGGCGGCGGCGTACGTGTTCTGCGCGCTGGCCATCGTGGTCATGGCGCGGCGTCGCGGCTGACTTTTCGGGCGCCATCGGCTAGACCGCAGCGATGACCGCCGCCGCCTCGCGTTCGCAGGCCTCCGACGATCCGCTCTACGCGCCGCTGCTGGCCGGCGACCGCCGGGCGCTGGCGCGCGTCATCACCCTGGTCGAATCGACCCGCGAGGATCACCGGCTGCGCGCCGACGCGCTGCTCAGCGCGCTGCTGCCGCATACCGGCCGCTCGACGCGGCTGGGCATCACCGGCATCCCCGGCGTCGGCAAGTCGACCTTCATCGAGCGCTTCGGATTGGAGCTGATCGGCCAGGGCCACCGCGTCGCGGTGCTGGCGATCGATCCCTCCTCGAAGCGCACCGGCGGCTCGATCCTGGGCGACAAGACGCGCATGGAGCTGCTCTCGCGCGATCCCGGCGCCTTCATCCGCCCGTCGCCCGCCGGCACCACCTTGGGCGGCGTGGCGCGGCGCACGCGCGAGGCGATGCTGCTGGTCGAGGCCGCCGGCTACGACGTGGTGATCGTCGAGACGGTGGGCGTCGGCCAGTCGGAGACAGCGGTGGCCGACATGGTCGACATGTTCGTGCTGCTGCTGCCGCCGGCCGGCGGCGACGATTTGCAGGGCATCAAGAAGGGCGTGGTCGAGCTGGCCGACCTGCTGGTGGTCAACAAGGCCGATGGCGAGTTCAAGGCCGCCGCCAACCGCGCCGCCGCCGACTACGCCAACGCGTTGCGCCTGCTGCATCCGTCGACCGCGCAATGGACGCCCGAGGTGCGGACGTGCTCGGCGGTCGAGGGCAGTGGCATCGCCGAGGTTTGGGAAACAGCGCGCCGTTTCCGCGCCGCCGTCGGCGAGGCCGGCATCGCCAAACGTCGCGCCACGCAGGCGCGCGCCTGGCTGTGGAACGAGGTCGGCGAGACGCTGATGAGCGCGCTGCGCGGCCATCCCGACGTGAAGCGCCAGGTGGCGCCGCTGGAGCGCGAGGTCGAGCGCGGCGCGCTGACGCCGTCGGCCGCCGCGCGCCGCCTGATCGGGGCGTTCCTCGGCCGATGAAGAAACGCACGTTGACCCAAGGCCGCAAGGCGGTCGCCAAGACCATCGCGCGCAAGCTCGGCGTGAAGGCCAACGGTACGCGCGGCAAGAAGATCGATCGGGCCGAGGTGGCGGACGAGGCGCTGCCGTTCTGGAAGCGCAAGACGCTCTCGCAGATGAGCCTGCGCGAGTGGGAGTCGCTGTGCGACGGCTGCGGCAAGTGCTGCGTGCACAAGCTGGAGTGGGAGGGCACGACCGAGGTGGTGCAGACCAATGTCTGCTGCCAGATGCTCGACACCCACACCTGCCAATGCAAGGACTACCCCAACCGCAAGAAGGTGGTGCCCGACTGCATCCAGCTCACGCCCGGTGTAGTCGCCGAGATGGATTGGCTGCCGGCGACCTGCGCCTATCGCCTCGTGCTGCAGGGTAAGGACCTCTACTGGTGGCATCCGCTGGTCTCGGGCGACCCTGAAACGGTGCACGAGGCCGGCGTCTCGGCGCGCGACAAGGTGATCTCCGAGCTCGAGGTCAAGGATCACCGCGACCACGTGCTCGACGACTGGATGTGAGCGTGTCGGGCCCCGTGTTGAGGACCGAGCGGCTGGTCCTGCGGCCGTGGCGCGACGCGGACCTCGCGCCCTTCGCGGCGTTGAACGCCGATCCCGAGGTCATGCGCCATTTCCCGACGACGCTCAGCCGCGCCGAGAGCGACGCGCTGGCCGGCCGCATCCGCGAGGGCTTCGCCGCGCAGGGCTTTGGCCTGTGGGCGGTCGAGGCGCCCGGCGTGACGCCGTTCGCCGGCTTCGTCGGCCTGTCGGTCCCGCGCTTCGACGCTCCCTTCATGCCCTGCGTCGAGATCGGCTGGCGGCTGGCGACGGCGTGCTGGGGAAAGGGCTACGCCAGCGAGGGCGCCCGAGCGGCTCTGGCCTTCGGCTTCGGCCCCCTGAAACTGCCGGAGATCGTCTCCTTCACCGTGGTCGCCAACCTGCCGTCGCGCCGGGTGATGGAGCGGCTGGGCATGCGCCACGACCCATCGGGCGATTTCGACCACCCCTCGCTGCCCGAGGGCCACCGGCTGCGACGCCACGTGCTGTATCGGCTGGCGGCGCCCAAGTGATTGATTTGGCGCATATTTCAGCTGCCGGCTTGCGTCGCTTGACCGCGCCCGCCCGGTTGCGTACAAGTCCGCCCGCACGCCGGCCCCTCGGGCCGGTTCTTCGTTTTTCGGGACCCGTATCATGACCCGTCGTTGCGAGCTGTCCGGCAAGAGCGTCCAGGTCGGCCACATCGTCAGCCACGCCAACAACAAGACCAAGCGGCGTTTCCTGCCCAATCTGCAGGACACCTCGGTCCTGTCTGACGCGCTGGGCCACAGCGTGCGCCTGCGGCTCACCCCGCGCGCCATCCGCACGCTGGAGCACAATGGCGGGCTCGACGCCTACCTGCTGGGCACCGGCAACTCCAAGCTCACCGAGGAGATGAAGGCGCTGAAGCGCCGCGTCCTCGCCGCCAAGGCCCGCAAGGACGCCAAGGCCGCCGCCTGATCGACTGATCGGCGACACAAAACAAGGCCCGCGCAAGCGGGCCTTTTTTGTCGCCTACTGGATGACGCGCAGGATGCTGTTGAAGTCGTCGGTCCACAGGCCGACCTCGGGCCGGTCGGGCAGGCCGGTGGCGATCGGCTTGATGCGCGGATGGTCGAGCAAGGCCTTGTCCGTGGTCATCAGCACCCAATCGCTGACGCGCTTGCCGTCCGTGCCTCTGTCGACGATGCGGAACGCGATCAGCCCGCGGCTGCGCGCGAGATTGAACAGCGGCGCGCTCAGGTCGAGGAAGCGGTTGCTGATGTGGAAGGCGATCACGCCGCCCTGGCGGATGTGCCTGACATAGAGGTCGAGCGCTTCGGCCGTGATCAGGTGCATGGGAATCGAATCGCCGGAGAAGGCGTCGACCGCCAGCACGTCGAAGTTCTGCGGGCCCTCGTGCTCGAGCTTCAGCCGCGCGTCGCCCAGCACGGTTTCGATCCCGGCCTTGCTGTCGGCGAGATAGGTGAAGTCGCGCCGGGCGATGTCGATGACGCGCTGGTTGATCTCGTAGAAGCGGATCACGCCGCCCGGCTTGCCGTAGGCGGCCAGCGCGCCGGCGCCCAGGCCGATGACGCCGATGCTGAGCGGCTTGTCACCCTGTGCCTCGATGACACGCCCGGCACCGCCATCACGGCGGTAGTAGACGCTGGGCTCAAAGCGCCGCTCGGGCGTCAGGTATTGCCGGCCGTGCGAGATGCCGCCGTGCGACAGGCCGCGCTCGCGCTCGGCGCCTTCGCCGGTCTCGTTGACCCGCAGCACACCGTAGAAGTTGCGCGTCACAAGGAGAGTCTGGGTGCGGATCTGCTGGACGTGGATGCCGACGGCCAGCGCGACGCCGAATAGGCCGAGGAGCAGCGGGATGCGGGCGTAGCGGATCGCCTCACCGGTGCGCTTCATCGCCAGCACCAGCAGCGCCGCCAGGCCGATCTCGAGCTCGAAGAAATCGGGCAGCGCCAGTGGTGAGAGGATGCCGACCAGCGCCGCGCCCACCGCGCCGCCGAGCGCGATCGTGAGGTAGAAGCCGGTGAGATGCGACGGCGACGGCTTGGCGCGCACCAGCTCGCCGTGACAGACCATGCAGCCGACGAACAATCCGGCGCAGAACAGGCTGACCTGCACGATCAGGTCGAAGCGCAGGCGGTCGTCGAGCAGCGCCCAGCACATACCCATGACGAGCAAGCCGAGCAGCGGCATGAAGAGCGCCGGCCGATACCAGCCGGCGCTCTCGAAGGTCAGGATGAAGGTGATCAGGTAGAGCGCCAGCGGCAGCACCCACAGCAGCGGCACGGCGGCGACGTTCTGGGTGAGGTGGTTGGAGACCGCCAGCAGCAGGATCGAGCCGATCGCCGCGAAGGTGGTCCACAGCGCGTAGTCGCCCATCGTGGGCGGAGCGCCCGCTTCGGCGGTGGTCTCGGCCACCGCGACAGGTTTCGCCGGCAGCCGCGAATCGCGCCAGGTCGCGAACAGCGCGACGGCGACGAACAACACATAGCCGCCCGACCACAGCCAAGCCTGCGCCTTGGTCGCCAGCGTCGGCTCGAGCAGCAGCGGATAGCCCAGCAGTGCCAGCAGCGAGGCGAGATTGGACAGCGCGAACAGGCGATAGGGGCTGGCGCCCGGTTTCTCGCGCGCGAACCACGCCTGCACCAGGGGGCTGTTGGCCGACAGCGCGGCGAAGGGCAGGCCGATGGTGGCGGCGAGGAAGCCGATGATGCGCCAGGTCGGGCTTTCCTCGCCGCTCGGCTTCCAC
Source organism: uncultured Rhizobiaceae bacterium (assembly GCA_964437145.1). Taxonomy (GTDB): domain Bacteria; phylum Pseudomonadota; class Alphaproteobacteria; order Reyranellales; family Reyranellaceae; genus JAFAZJ01. The sequence continues at coordinate 3,046 of CAYTFW010000171.1, read as the reverse complement.
GACGGGTCGGCCAGCACCGGCAGCCACAGCAGGCTGGCCAGCAGGATCGCGCCGTGCAGCAGCGCGCGCGGCTTGGGCGTCATGCGGCGCGTGACATGGTCGGCGTAGGCGTAACCCGCCAGCAGCACGCACTGGAAGAAGACCAGGCAGGTCGTCCATACCGCCGAGGCGCCACCGAACCACGGCAGGGCCTGGCGCGCGACCAGCGGTTGGACGAGGAACAGCAGGAACGATCCGAGGAAGATCGTCAGCGCATGAGCCGGCATTGTGTCGCCGTGGTGCGGTCCCGCGGACGCGGGCCGGAGGAGGGACTTCAGAGTCTACAGAAGCCCGCCTTCTCCGTCGAGGTTTGCGCGCCGCCGGCGGCGCCGCTCACCACTTGACCAGCGGCAGGACGCTCGAGCGGTCGTCGGTCCACACGCCCCATTGCGGCTGCGCCGTGAACGGCGTGATCGCCGGCTTGAGCACGGGCGAGTCGAGCAGCGCCGGATCGCGCGTCACCACCATCCAGTCGCTGACGATCCAGCCCTTGTCGTCGAGGTCACGCGCCAGCGCCGAGTAGAGGCCGCGCCGGTCGGCGGCGTTCTTCACCAGCGGCGCCAGGTCGAAGAACTTGTTGCTGACATGCACCACCAGCGCGCCGTTGCGCGCGACATGCTTCATGTAGATGTCGAAGGCCTCGAGGGTCAGCAGATGGATCGGGATCGCGTCGCCGCTGAAGGCGTCGATGGCGAGCAGGCCGTATTGCTGCGGCTCCTCGCGCTCCAGCCGGATGCGCGCGTCGCCGGGCACGATCTCGACCTTCGCCGGCGTGCGGTTGACGAAGGTGAAGTCGCGCCGCGCCACGATCGGCATGACGGGATCGATGTCGTAGAAGCGCACGATGTCGCCGGCGCGGCCATGCGCGGCCATCACGCCGCTGCCCAGGCCGACGACGCCGATGCGCCGGGGCTGCGCCGGCAGCGAGCGCAGGACGCGGCCGATGCCGGACTCCTCGCGATAATAGCCGGTGGCCTGCAGCTGCCGCTCGATCGCCATCATCTGGAAGCCGTGCAGGATGGCGCCGTGCACCAGCGAGCGCGAATGATCCTGCGCGCCCTTGTTGCTCTCGGTGACGCGCAGCACGCCGTAGAAATTACGCTGCACCGAGACGGTGCGCGAACGGTCGGTCTCATAGCGATCCCACACCGCGGCGGCGCCGCTGGCGAACACCAGCAGGGCGAGCACGCCGGCGAGGCCGCGCACCGCCCACGACTCGACCCACGCCGCCGCGCCGATCGGCCTGCCCCGGCGCGCGCGCCACCAGGCGACGATGCCCGACTCCAGCCGCGGGATGGCGAGCGCCATCGGCGCGGCCACCAGCGCCAGCACGATGCCCAGATCGTACTGGTCGTGCAGCACCGCCGGCGCCAGCAGGCCGATCGCCAAGCCGCCCAGCGCGCCGCCCAGCGCCATCGCCAGATAATATGGGCCGAGCTTCGCGGGCGCGGGCCGTCGCGCCGACACCTCGCCATGGCAGAACAGGCAGATCATGAACAATCCGCCGACGAAGATCATCAGGTTGGGCTTCAGCTTGAAGCCGAAGGGATCGATGACCAGCGTCCAGGCCATCGCGCCGGCCGCCAGCGCGGCCGCCACCAGCCACATCGGCCGCACATAGCCCAGCCGGCCGTCGAACCACGCCACGAAGGTCAGCAGGTAGACGGCGAGCGGTGGGATCCACAGCATCGGCACCGGCGCGACGTCGCGGGTCAGGAACTCGGTGACGGCCACCAGCAGCGCCGAGGGCACCGCCGACAGCACGACGATCATCCACAGCGGCGTTGGCCGGACGTCGATGCCCATGTCCTCCGCCGGCGCGACCGGCGCCCGCTTGATGTCCCGGGCGGAGCCGATGCGCCAGGCGAAAGCGGCGATCAGCACGGCGTAGACGGCGTAGACGCCCGACCACACCCAGGTTTGCATGCGCAGGCCGAGCCAGGGCTCGATGGCGAAGGGATAGGCGACCAGCGCCGCCAGCGAGGCGATGTTGGACAGCGCGAACAGCCGCCAAGGCGCGGCGCCGGCGCGCGCCAGCCAGCCCTGCACCAGCGGGCTGGTCGAGGCGAGCAGGCCGTAGGTCGGGCCGATGCCCAGGGCCAGCGAGATCAGGATGCCGAGCGCCGGATCGCCCGTGCCATCGGCGGAGAAGGTGCCGCCAAGGCCCAGCGGCAGAGCGACGAGGCTGGCGACGATCAGCGCGACATGCAGCCAGCGCTGCGTCTGCCATGTGAGCTTCGCCGTGACGAAGGCGGCGTAGGCGTAGCCCAACAGCAGCGCCACCTGGAAGAACACCAGGCAGGCGCTCCAGATCGCCGAGCCGCCGCCGAAGCGCGGCAACAGCAGACGCCCGACGATCGGCTGCACCAGAAACAGCAGCAGCGCGCCCAGCATGACCGCGCCAGCGGCGAGGAAGCGGGTCATGGGTCTATCTCTTCCTTCCCCGGGAGGGGGAAGGCGATGTGCTCAATTGGTTCACGGCGTCAGCTCGAAATGCAGCAGGATCGTGCGCTGCAGGGGGTTGAAGTTGTTGTCCGACAGCAGCCACAGCAGCGTCTCGCCGCGCGGCCCGCTGCCGGCGGCGACGCCCTCGAGATTGTCGACCGAGAACGGGTGGCGCAGCCACGCCAGCTCCTCGCCGCGCACGATCGCGTCGGGCGCGATATCGGCCGCGCGCACGCGCTTGACCGCGACGCGCGCGCCGCGCGCCGGGTCGAAGGCGCGTTCGAGCAGCACGAGATCGCCGTCGGGCAGCAGGGCCGCCGATGTCGGCCGGTGATCGCCGTCGCGCGTCTGGTAGTGGAACTTGCGCCAGATCGCCGCGTCATCGACCACCCAGCCGACCGCCGTGCCCGGCCGCTCGCTCGCGTCCTCGCTGATCAGCACGGTGCGGCGATCGGGCAGCACCACCATCGCCTCGACGCCGCCGTTGACCGGCTGGCGGCGGAACTCCGGCGGCGTGGTCAGGCGCCACGGCCGGCCGGCCAGACCCTGGCCGGCCCTCTCC
>CAYTFW010000170.1:0-13292 GCA_964437145.1 uncultured Rhizobiaceae bacterium | reverse complement strand
TAGGCCTGCCGCCAGCGTTCGTTCTGAGCCAGGATCAAACTCTCACGTTCAACATGCCACCGCTCTTTCGACCGGCAGCACTCATGGGATCCCGTCACGTCACATCAAACGCATAGCAACTGTGTTCAGACACCAGGCTACTCACTCCCCCGGCATCCTCATCACGGTGCACGCTATTCATCCAATGCGCTCGCGACAGCATCCTCCGCCGCCGCCAGCGCATCCCTTCCCTCCAGACTTGTCATAGAGCAACGAGACCGAAGGCTCGTTCGAGTGCCGGAGCACCCAGCGTCGCTGCGTTTGATCGCCCGTCGCGGAGGCGGCTTATATGAGAGATGACAACGCGGTGTCAAAGAGGAAAAGCACATCCCGGCGAAATAATCTGCAGCGCGAGAAAAGCCTGATTTGACGCCACTTTCTGGCCGCAGCGCGGCGGCGAACCGTCCGCTTATTGCGCCGTACCGGGCACGCCCGACGTCGTCGAGTACTCAAAATGAAGTGGTGTGTCGGGATGCACCAGCGGATAGATCGCGCGCGCCGCCATCGCCGCCTCGCTGAAGCCGCAGAGAATCAGCTTCAGCTTTCCCGGATAGCTCACGATGTCGCCGACCGCGAAAACGCCGGGCAGATTGGTGGCGCAAGTCGCGGGATCGACGGTGATCAGGCTGCGCTCGAGATCGAGGCCCCAATGCGCGATCGGTCCGAGCTCCATCGCCAGGCCGAAGAACGGCAGCAGCGCGTCAGCCTCCAGTCGCTTCTTCTCGCCATCGAGCGTGGCGACGATCACGGCGCTCAGGCTCTTTCCGTCGCCTTCGAGCGAATCGAGCTGATAGGGAATCACGAGGTCCAGCCGCTTGGCGTCGGCCAGCGCCTTGAGCTTCGCCTCGCTGTCGGGCGCGGCACGGAACTTGGGACGGCGATGGACCACCATGACGCGCTGGGCGACCTCGCTGAGCGACAGCGCCCAGTCGACGGCGGAGTCACCGCCGCCGGCGATCACCACGCGCTTGCCGCGGAAATCCTCGCGACGCTTGACGTAGTACTGCACCGCGCCGCCCTCGTAGCGCTCGATGTCCCGCAGCGGCGGCCGGTTGGGACCGAAGGCGCCGACGCCGGCGGCGATCAGCACCGCCTTGGCGACGATCTCGGTACCCGTCGATGTCGCCACGTGCCACGTGCCGTCGCCCTGCCTCTCCAGGCGATCGACGGTCTGGCCGAGGTGATAGACCGGCGCGAAGGGCCGCGCCTGCTCGTCCAGCGCGCTCACCAGATCGGCGGCGTCGATTCGGGGAATGCCGGGGATGTCGTAGATCGGCTTCTCGGGATAGAGCGCTGTGCACTGCCCGCCGATGGCGTCGAGCGCGTCCACGACGTGGCATCGCAGCCTGACCATGCCGCATTCGAAGACCGCGAACAGACCGACCGGTCCGGCGCCGATCACGACGACATCGGTGACATGACGGCTGTCGCGCATGAAACCTCGCCGGACGAAACAAGACCCCCGATTCGGCCGAACGCGGGGGTCTTGGAAAATGGTAGCTGGGGGCGGACTTGAACCGCCGACCCCGGCATTATGAGTGCCGTGCTCTAACCAGCTGAGCTACCCAGCCATGGGCGCCGGTTTGGTAATGTTCCGGAGCCGTCAGGTCAAGCCTCACGCAGGATCGTGCCACCACCCAGCACGCGATCGTCCTCGTAGAAAACGCAGGCCTGGCCAGGCGCCACGCCGAACTCCGGCTGCGCGAAGCGCACCCGCCAGCCGCGTTCGTCCTGATGCACGGTGGCCGGCCTCAATGGCTGGCTCGAGCGCAGCCGCACCATCACCACCTGCCCGTCCACCGGCGGCGGCGCCTCACCCAGCCAGTTGACGTCGTCGACGACGATCTCGGCGCGGGCGAGCGCAGCCCGGGGGCCGACGACGACGCGCCTTGCCTCGGCGTCGAGCCGCAGCACATAGAGCGGCTCATTGTCGGTGCCGGCGCGATCGCTGACCGCCAGCCCGCGGCGCTGGCCGACGGTGAAGCGGATGATGCCGTCGTGCCGGCCCAGCACGGTGCCTTCCTGATCGACGATCTCGCCCGGCTCTGCCGCCTCGGGCCTGAGCTTGGCCACCACGCCAGCGTAGTCGCCGTCGGGCACGAAGCAGATGTCCTGGCTGTCGGGCTTGTCGGCTACGGCCAAGCCGAAGCGCTCGGCCAGTGCGCGGGTCTGCGGCTTGTGCATGCCGCCCAGCGGGAAGCGCAGCAGGTCGAGCTGCGCGCGCGTCGTGGCGTAGAGGAAGTAGCTCTGGTCCTTGGCAGCGTCGACGGCACGGCGCAGCTCGGAGCCGCCAACGCCCACGGTGCGGCGCACGTAGTGACCGGTGGCCAGCGCGTCGGCCTCGAGGTCGCGCGCCAGCGCCAGCAGATCGCGGAACTTCACCGTGCGATTGCAGGTGACGCAGGGGATCGGCGTCTCGCCGCGCACATAGGACTCGGCGAAGCGGTCGATCACGTCGGCGCGGAAGCGGCTCTCGTAATCCAGCACGTAGTGCGGCGCGCCGATGCGCTCGGCCACCTGCGCGGCGTCGTAGATGTCCTGGCCGGCGCAGCAGGCGCCCTTGCGCCTGGCCATCTCGCCCTGGTCGTAGAGCTGCAGGGTGACGCCGACGACGTCGTAGCCCTGCTCCTTGAGCAGCGCCGCGGTCACCGAGGAATCGACGCCGCCCGACATCGCGACCACCACGCGGGTGCGCGACGCCGGCTTGTCGATGCCCAGCGTGTTCACTGCTGACGGCCGACCGCGGCGCCGTCGCGGGTCAGGCGCAGCTTGCCGCCGCCCTCCAGCATCATCACCCGCTCGCCGACCTGCAGCCGCGCCTCGTTGGTCTGCACGACGTTGATCACGCTGCCATCATCGCGGCGCACATAGAAGCGCGTCGCCGTGCCAGACGTGACGCCGCGCTCGATGGCGTCGCCGGCGAAGGCGCCGCCCACGGCGCCGATCACGGCGGTGATGATCGAGCCGCGGCCGCCGCTGCCGATCGCCGAGCCGGCCACGCCGCCCGCGACACCGCCGCCCAGCCGGCCGATGCCGGTCGAGGTGCCGTCGACCGGCACGTCCTCCATGGCGACGATCTGGCCGGTCTCGACGGTGCCGGGACGCTGCAGCTCGCCGCGCGAATAGGCGTCGCTGCGCTGCGGCCCGCAGGCCGCCAGCGCGGCCAGCAAGCCAAGCGCCAGTCCGAGGCGGACCATGCCGCCGATAGCGATAAGCATCACCGTCCCCGACTTCTGCCCCGGCGGTTTGTATGACTTATTTGCGACATTTCTCGGGCGTGTCAGCCGCGCTCGTCGATCCAGGCCATCTGGATAGCCTCGAGGATCTTCTCGCTCGACTTGTTGGGGTCGTCGTCAAATCCGGGTAACGCCATCACCCACTTGCGCAGGTCAGTGAAGCGCAAGTTGACATTGTCAACATCGGGGTGCGCCTCCTCGAGCTCGATGGCGATGTCGCGGATGTCGGTCCAGCGCAGCTTGGGCATCGCGGCCTCCCGGCCCGTCTACTTGTCGACCATCATGTTGCGGGTAGCCGCCGGCAGCCGCACGGTCAGCCCGTCGAGCTCGGGCGTCATCTTGATCTGGCAGCCCAGCCTGGAGGTGTGGGTCAGGCCGAAGGCGAGGTCGAGCATGTCCTCCTCGTCCTCGCTGGCCTCGTCGAGCTTCTTGTACCACTGGGCATCGACGATCACGTGGCAGGTCGAGCAGGCCAGCGAGCCCTCGCAGGCGCCTTCGAGGTCGATATGGTTGCGATGCGCGATCTCCAGCACCGACAGGCCCAACGGCGCGTCGACCTCCTTGCGATTGCCGTTCTTCTCGATGAAGACCATCTTGGGCATCAGTTCCCCATCCTGCTTTCCAGCCTGTCGACCGACACGCCCGCCAAGGCGTCGCGGATGCCGCGATCCATCCGCCGCTCGGCGAAGCCCTTGGACAGCTCCTCCAGCGCCTGCGCCGCGGCGTTGATCGCCTCGCGATCCTCGCCCGCCACCTCGGCCGCCACGCGCGCGCGCGCCTGATCGAGCGCGCCGCGCTCGGCGGCGTCGAGCAGATCGCCATCGCTCGCCAGCGCCGACTCGATCGCCTGCGCCAAACGCTGCGCCTCGACGCGCGCCTCCTGCAGCAGCCGGCGCCGCATGTCGTCCTCGGCGTGCTCCAGGCTGTCGTAGATCATGTCGGCCAGCTCGTCCTCGTCGAGGCCGTAGGTCGGCTTGACCTCGACGCGCTGGACGATGCCGGTGGTCTTCTCCTCGGCGGCGACGGTCAGCAGGCCATCGGCGTCGACGCTGAAGGTGACGCGAATGCGCGCCGCGCCTGCGGTCATCGGTGGAATGCCGCGCAGCTCGAAGCGCGCCAGGCTGCGGCAATCCGGCGCCAGCTCGCGCTCGCCTTGCACGACGTGGATCGCCATCGCCGACTGGCCGTCCTGGTAGGTGGTGAACTCCTGCCCCACCGTCACCGGGATCGGCGTGTTGCGCGGAATCACCTTCTCGACGATGCCGCCCATGGTCTCGATGCCCAGCGACAGCGGCGTGACATCGAGCAGCAGCGTGTCCGACCCCGAGGTCAGCGCCTCGGCCTGCAGCGCCGCGCCGACCGCCACGACCTCGTCGGGATCGATGTCGCTGAGCGGCGCCTTGCCGAAGACCCGCTCGACGGCGCGGCGCACCGCCGGCACGCGCGTCGAGCCGCCGACCAGCACGACGCCGCGCACCTCCTCGTCGCCGACGCCGGCGTCGGACAGCACGCGCACGCAGATGTCGGCCGTGCGCTTGACCAGTGGCTCGATGGCCGCCTCGAAATCCTGCCTGGAGATCCGCTGTGAGAGGAGCTCGACGCTGTCCGCCGAGGTCAGCTTCTCCTTCGCCGCGCGCGCCGCCAGCAGCACGCGACGCACCGCGCTGGGGCTGTCGAGATCGGCGTTCAGCCGCTCGGCCAGCGCGCGGTCGAAATCGTCGCCGCCCAGCGCCGCGTCGCCGCCGGTCGCCAGCACCTGGAAGACGCCCTTCTCCAGCCGCAGCAGCGAGAGGTCGAAGGTGCCGCCGCCCAGATCGTAGATCGCGTAGAGGCCCTCGACGCCCTTGTCGAGGCCATAGGCCAGCGCCGCCGCCGTGGGCTCGTTGACCAGGCGCAGCACGTCGAGGCCGGCGACACGCGCGGCGTCGCGCGTCGCGGTGCGCGCGGCGTCGTCGAAATAGGCCGGTACGGTGATCACCGCGCGCTCCACCGTCTGGCCTAGCGCCGTCTCGGCGCGCGCCTTGAGCGCGCGCAGGATGTCGGCCGAGATCTCCACCGGCGAGCGCGCGCGGCCGCCCACGCGCACCTTCACCATGCCGCCCTCGGCGGTCGCGGGATCGATCGTATAGGGCAGCTTGCCGGAGACGCCCGACAGGTCCGTGGCACCACGGCCCATCAGGCGCTTGATCGACGACACGACCGCGTCGGGCTTGTCGGCGAAGCGTGCTTGCGCATCCTTGCCGACGATCACCTGACCGTCGTCGCCGTAGAACACCACCGAGGGCACCAGCCCGTCGCCATGTTCGTCGCGCAGCACTTCCGCCACCGACTCGCGCGCGATCGCCACGACCGAGTTGGTCGTGCCCAGATCGATGCCCACGGCAAGACCGCGCTCGCCGGCGTGCGGCAGCGGTGTCTGGCCAGGCTCGTGGATATCCAACAGGGTCATGGACCCGCGCTTCCCAGGTTCAATCGGCGTGCGCGCGCCTCTTCGACGAATTTGTCGAGATAGGCAAGGCGCAAGATCGCGCGCCTGATGCCCGCCTGGTCGGCTTTGGCGAACAGGTCCGTCAGGGCATCGATCGCCGCGGCGCGTTCGGCGCCTGACGTTCGCTCCAGCGCCTGCACCTCGGCCACCGAGCCGGCTTCCGTCAGCGCCTCGCGCGCCTCCATGGCCTCCATCAAGAGCACGGGATCGTCGATCGTGCGGCCATCGCCGGGTAGGTCGACGCCCATCAGCTCAGCCAGATAGCGGGCGCGGCGGATTGGATGCTTCAGCGTCTCGTAGGCCTCGTTCAGCGCCGCCGCCTGCTGCTGCGAGATCGCCCGCTCGCGCGGCTGCTTGCGCACGAACCGATCGGGATGCAGCCGTCGCTGCAGGGCGAAATAGGCGCGATCCAGGGCCGCGAGATCGACGGCATAACTGCGTTCCAGCCCGAGCCGCGCGAAGTGATCGATCTGGCCTGGCGGCAGCACGGCCTGGCAGGCGGCACAGAACGGCGCGGCCGATGCGAGAGGCACACCGCACGACCAGCAGGCCGATGTCTGCGCCGCGGCTATGGATGCGTGTTCTGCTGACATCGGGATTCCGTCATCCCGAGCGTAGCGAGGGATCTTTGCATTGCTGAAAGATCCCTCGCTACGCTCGGGATGACAGCTCCTTCGTCAGATGTGGAAGGACTCGCCGCAGCCGCAGCGGCCCTTCTCGTTGGGATTGCGGAAGACGAAGCCGGTCTTCAGCTTCTCCTCGACATAGTCCATCTCGGTGCCGATCAGGAACAGCGTCGCCTTGGGGTCGACCAGGATGGTGACGCCCTGACTCTCGACGACCTCGTCCTTCGGACCGCGCTCGTCGGCGTATTCCAGCGTATAGGATAGGCCGGAGCAGCCCTTGGTGCGCACGCCGATGCGCACGCCGGCCGTGGGCTTGCCGCGCTGCTCGATCAGCGCCTTGACGCGCTCGACCGCGGCGTCCGTCAGCTTCATCAGCTGCGGGCGCGGCCGGCGCGGCTTGGCCGCCGCGGGAGGCGCGGCTGGCGGTGCAGGCGGGGGCGTGATCGTCCCGGCGTCCATCGCGAATACTCCTACTCGGCGGCTTTCGGCTGCTCGTCCTGCTTCTTCGCCGTCTTGGCGCGATAGTCGGCGATCGCCGCCTTGATCGCATCCTCGGCCAGCACCGAGCAATGGATCTTCACCGGCGGCAGTGCCAGGTGCTTGGCGATCTCGGTGTTCTTGATCGTCTCGGCCTCGTCGACCGTCTTGCCCTTGACCCACTCGGTGACGAGCGAGCTGGACGCGATCGCCGAGCCGCAGCCGAAGGTCTTGAACTTGGCGTCCTCGATGACGCCGTCGATCCCGACCTTGATCTGCAGCTTCATCACGTCGCCGCAGGCCGGCGCGCCGACCAGACCGGTGCCGACGTCCTCCGCGTTCTTGTCGAGCGAGCCCACGTTGCGCGGGTTCTCGTAGTGGTCGACGACCTTGTCGCTGTAAGCCATGGTCAAACTCCCTCAGGTTGCGTGTCGGTACGGCGCGCCGATCGGCTCAGTGCGCCGCCCACTCGATCGACTTGATATCCACCCCCTCGAGGTGCATCTCCCACAGCGGGCTCATCTCCCGCAGTTTCGTGACATGCCGCGCGATGTCGTCGACCGCGCGGTCGATCTCCTGCTCGCTGGTGAAGCGGCCGAAGCCGATGCGCAGCGAGGTGTGCGCCATCTCCTCCTCGACGCCCAGCGCGCGCAGCACGTAGCTCGGCTCCAGCGAAGCCGAGGTGCAGGCCGAGCCCGACGACACCGAGAGCGACTTGATGCCCATGATCAGCGACTCGCCCTCGACGAAGGCGAAGCTGATGTTGAGGTTGCCGGGGATGCGCTGCTCGAGATCGCCGTTGACGTAGATCTCCGGCAGCCGCTCCTGCAGCTTGCCGAGGAAGCGGTCGCGCAGGCCGCGCAGCCTCTCGGCTTCGCTGTCCATCTCCTTCGTGGCGATCGCGCAGGCCTCGCCCAGGCCGACGCAGAGCGGCGTCGGCAGCGTGCCCGAGCGGAAGCCGCGCTCCTGGCCGCCGCCGTTGATCATCGCCACCAGGCGCACGCGGGGGCGACGCCGCACGTAGAGCGCGCCGATGCCCTTGGGCCCGTAGATCTTGTGGCCGGAGATCGACATCAAGTCGATGTTCATCTCCTCGACGTCGAGCTTGATCTTGCCCACCGCCTGGGCACAGTCGGTGTGGAAGAAGGCGCCCTTCTCGCGGCAGATCGCGCCGATCTCCTTGAGCGGCTGGATGACGCCGATCTCGTTGTTCACCGCCATGACCGAGACCAGCACGGTCTTGTCGGTGACCGCCGCGCGCAGCTTCTCGAGATCGACCAGGCCGCTCTTCTCGACCGGCAGATAGGTGACGTCGAAACCCTCCTGCTCCAGATGGCGGCAGGTATCGAGCACGCATTTGTGCTCGGTCACCAATGTGACGATGTGGTTGCGCCGGTCCTTGTAGAACTGCGCCACGCCCTTGATGGCTAGGTTGTTCGACTCGGTCGCGCCCGAGGTGAAGACGATCTCCTTCTCGTCGGCGCCGATGATCTTGGCGACCTGCGCGCGCGCCGTCTCGACCGCCTCCTCCGCTTCCCAGCCATAGCTGTGGCTGCGCGAGGCCGGGTTGCCGAACTTGGTGGTGAAGTACGGCATCATGGCGTCCAGTACCCGCGGATCCATCGGCGTCGTCGCCTGGTAGTCCAGGTAGATCGGCTGGTCGTTACGCTTCCACTGCGTGCTCACGGTCATGTCGTCCAACTCCTCCAAACCTAAGCCGCCGTCTTGCGCTCCACTCCGCGCGGGCGGAGAGACGGAGAGGCCAAGCGGCGGTACACATCCATCCAGGCCGCGATCATCCGCGTCGCGTCATCCTCGGTCGAATTCCAGCCGAAGCTTATGCGCAGGGCCGAGCCGGCATCCGCTTCCGGGACGCCCATGGCATGCAGCACGGGCGAGAACTTCACTTTGCCCGACGAGCACGCCGAGCCGGCGCTGATCGCGATACCCGCGAGGTCGAGCGCCATGATCTGGGTCTGCGCCGGCACACCCGGCATAGCCACGTTCAGCGTGTTGGGCAGCCGGGGCGCGTCGGCGCCCAGCACCCGCGCGCCGTCCAGCGCCGCCTGAACGCGGTCGCGCAACGCGGCGAGCCGCGCGAAGGCGTCCAGCTCGCGCCCGGCGATCTCCGCCGCCGCGCCGAAGCCGGCCACGCCCGCGACATTCTCGGTACCGCCGCGCCGGCCACGCTCCTGGCCGCCGCCGGTCTGCACCGCGCTGAGCGGCGCGCCCTCGCGCAGCACCAGCGCGCCGACGCCCTGCGGGCCGCCCAGCTTGTGCGCCGAGAGGCTGAGGTAGTCGACGCCGAGCACGGGCATATCGACCGCGATCTTGCCGGCCGCCTGCACCGCGTCGCACGCCACCAGCGCGCCATGCGCGCGGGCGATGCGCGCGACCTCGGCGACCGGCTGGATCACGCCGGTCTCGTTGTTCGCCAGCATCACCGCCACCACAGCGGGCCGCGTCGACGCCGCGAGCATACGCTCGAGGGCCGCCAGATCGACGACACCGCGCGTATCGACCGGGATGCGCTCGGCGGTGTCGACCGCGGCGAGCACGCTGTCGTGCTCGATCGCCGACACCAGCACGCGCGCGCGACCGCAGCCACGCAGCGCCAGGTTGTTCGCCTCGGTGCCGCCGGACGTGAAGATCACATTGGCCGGCGCGCCACCGACCAGGGCCGCGACCTGCCGCCGGACGCGATCGACGCGCGCGCGCGCCGCGCGGCCGAAGCCGTGCACCGAGGAGGCGTTGCCGACGACGCGCATGGCCTCGACCATCGCCGCGATGGCCTGGGGGCGCATCGGCGTGGTGGCGTTGTGATCGAGGTACACGGCCATCGGGCGACGCCCTACTCCGCCGCCACAGCCGCGACGGCGCTGGCGCGCGGCGGCAGCGCCACGCCATCGGACACCGGCGCCGCGAAGGGCCGCGCGGTGCCCAGGACACGGCGCTCGACCACGTCCAGCAAGGTCACGGAACTGAGATAAAGATGGATCTGGTTGCCCAGTTCCGCCCACAGATCGTGGGTCAGGCAGCGCGAATGATCGCTGTGGCAGCCGATCGACGAATTGCTCTTGCAGCGCGTCGCCGTGATCGGCTCGTCGACCGACAGAATGATGTCGGCGACGCGCGTGCCCGCCGCGCCGCGCGCCAGCATGTAGCCGCCGCCCGGGCCGCGCACGCTCTTGACCAGCCCGCCGCGCCGCAGGCGCGCGAAGAGCTGCTCGAGATACGACAGGGAGATCTCCTGCCGCTCGGCGATGTCGGCCAGCGACACCGGCCGGGATTCTCCATGACGCGCCAGATCGACCAGCGCCATCACGGCATAGCGTCCTTTGGTGCTGAGCTTCACGCCCCGCCTCCCTTGTTCACGACCGGCCTTCGACCGTCCAACTTGGCCCGCCCGGCACGGCCTGCCTGCCTCCCCGATCTCCACTACCGGCGTCGATCACATTGAAATCGCTCTTGAAAGCGCAGCCACCGACACGGATAGTGACGTTTCGTTGATCGGGTCATCTCCGAAAAGCCGACTGTGTAGGTCGGATATAGGAAATCCGACTGAAGCGGTCAAGATTAGAATCGTGTCGGTTCAATAGGGTTGACGCGTTAATCCCGACTTACACCAGGGGTCTTGGACGGCAAGGGCCGCTGGGACAGGCGAGGCGAGCACGGATGCCTGATGTCATCTTCACGGGGCCCGAGGGGCGCCTGGAAGGCCGCTACCACCAGAGCAAAGAAACCAACGCGCCTATCGCGTTGATGCTGCATCCACACCCGCAGGCCGGCGGGACGATGAACAACAAGGTCGTGTTCACCCTGTTCCACGTCTTCGTTACCCGCGGCTTCTCGGTGATGCGCTTCAACTTCCGCGGCGTCGGGCGCTCTCAAGGCGCCTTCGACAACGGCCAGGGCGAGCTCAGCGACGCCGCCGCGGCGCTCGACTGGCTGCAGGGCATGAACCCCGACGCCAGCGCCTGCTGGGTGGCGGGCTTCTCCTTCGGCGCCTGGATCGGCATGCAACTGCTGATGCGCAGACCCGAGATCGACGGCTTCATCTCGGTGGCGCCGCCCGCCAACAGCTACGATTTCGGCTTCCTGGCGCCCTGCCCGTCCTCCGGCCTGATCGTGCACGGCGACAAGGACGAGGTCGTGCCGGCCGCCGACATCCAGAAGCTGGTCGCCAAGCTGTCGCTGCAGAAGGGCATCACCGTCGAATCGCGCACCGTGAAGGGCGCCAACCACTTCTTCCACGATTGCCTCGACAAGCTCGCGGTCGAGGTCGACCGCTACGTCGCCAAGTCGATGAAGCCGGCGCCGGCGAAGACGTAGAAAGTCGTTGCTGTCACGTCGCGCCGATCGAAGTCGCGGACTTACCACAAGGCGGAGGCCAGCCTCAGCCGAATGCCCCGCTGGTCGGCTTCCGCGCTATCCATGAAGGCATGCGCTGTCCTTAGCGCGGCTTCGGCTTTCCTGAAGCCGTTCCAGTCGACCGACTGCGTGAAGCGCTGCGCGTAGTCCATCACCTGAACAAGAGGGCTCGCGCTCGTCCGGTTGGATATCGCCTTCAGGGCGCTGAGATAGTTGGCGCGATAGATCGTTGGAACGACGATCCGCTGTTCGCCCGCCGCCACGAGTTCGGCGTTCATCATGATGCGAGCGACGCGCCCGTTGCCATCGACGAAGGGATGAACCTCGGCCACCAGGAACATCATGAATATGGCGCGCTGGAACGGAGTCCGCAGCGAGCGGTAGACCGTGAAGCCCTCCGACAGCGTACCGCGAACGAGGTCTGGCGCGACAAACGTCGTGTCGCCCGCTCGGTTCGCGTTGGTCTTGTACTGACCGGGAGACTTGTCCGGCCGTGCGTCCATGATGCCGCCGTGCCGGCGCTTGAGAAGGCCCTCGAACTCCTCGAAACTCGCTGGCACCTGTGACATGTCCCTCGCGTCGGCGACAATGCGATAGGTGCCCAGAATATCGTGTGCATCTTGGGGGCGGGCGCGCGGGATTCGATGCTCGAAGACGATAGCGGCGGCTTCCTCGACATCGAATTCGGTGCCTTCGATGAAATTCGAGAAATAGGCCTCGAAGAACGGAAGCGTGGTCCCGTCGTTGGCGGCCACGGGACGTGGTTGTGGAGGCGTTCTGTGCAACTCCACGCGAAGTGTCTCGAACAGATCCATGCGGGCTGGATCGAAGGCCATGCCTCGTCGACGCGCGCGGGCGACTGGTGTCTGCAATCTGCCGGATTGCGTATTGAGCAACGCACCGATCAGCTTGTTGAGCGCGGCGAACTCGCTCTCCCGGCCTATCGCTGGCGCCAGCGCACGGGCCGTATCGCGAAGCTTGTTCAGTTCGTCCTCGCCCGATCGCCGCAACAGGGTGTCGAGGTAGGCCTCGAGTTCCGTAAGTGTCAGCGTCCGAGAAACCGAGCCCCTGTTTCGGCTCAGCGCGAAATTGTCCAGCAACGTCCGAGCGGGCGACGTCAGCCGCAGCACGCCCATGAAGGGCAGATCGGCCTCCTGCGCCGGCGCGCCGCGCCGCGGTCGCAATGTGAAGCCGGGCAAGGCGATGTCGCTTTGCCCGCCTTGCGAAACCAGGAAGACAGAGCCGTCTTTTGCCGGGGCCCCCTCGATCGCGGTGCGGTCAGCGATCAGAGCGCCGGGAAAGTATCCGGCTAGGATGGGCCAAAGATTGCGTCGCACGAAGGCTTCAGGCGCGGAAACCAGATCCTTCGTGTAAAGGCGCGACGCCAGCTTTCTCAGCCTGCCCGCACGTACGGCCTTTGAAGCCAGATTGCTGGTCTCCAAGGTAGAGACAAAGGTTTCGGGAAGATCGTCGAGCGATTTTCTAGCCATGAGGACGACGAAGGCACAGCGTAGGCCAATTTTCTCCAGATAAGACCTATCATAAGGCGAATTTTCTGGCCATAAGGAAAGAATGGAGAAGCGACGGCATTAGACCGGTAATCACCCGCTCGGCTTCATGATCGTCTTATGGGCGATGCAGAACGCCCCCGATGACCGGGTGCCTCGCGCCGGTGGTCGACGGAAACGAGTTCGGCAGGCCACGTAGGTGGCGCACGGCCATAAAGCCGAAGGCCTGCGCCTCGAGCGCCTCGACGTTCCAACCGTAAGCCGCACCCGTCATGACCACGCCGTCCACGAGTTGGGCCAGCCAGCGCATGATCGTGTCGTTAAAAGACCCACCTCCGCAGACAATCCAAGTTCTGGCTGGGCTTGGGAAGTGCCTTTGTGCAATCGAGATTCCGAGGCAAGTGCAATAGGTTAGGGTTGATATCCTATCTTCGACTTTAAGATAAGTCGGCAACATCACATTAAAGTCGTTTCTATCCAATGATTTAGGTGGAAATATTAAGAAATATGATGAATCGAGAAAAGCTCTAACCGACTCGCCGAACAC
>CAYTFW010000169.1:0-13516 GCA_964437145.1 uncultured Rhizobiaceae bacterium | reverse complement strand
CCTGTTGCACTTCAAACGTGAATCCACACCCTCGCTGCGCTCGGGATGACAGGTGGGATCGCTTGAACCGCCATACCCTAGCCCGACCGCAGCGTGCGCACCGCGGCGTCGCGCTCGAAGAGGTAAAGCAGGGTGCGCAGCGCTTCGCCGCGCGGCGTGGCGAGCGTCGGATCGCGCTCGATGATCAACCGTGAATCGTCGCGCGCGGCTTGCAGGAGGTCGCCGTGCAGGGTGAGGTTGGCCAGGCGCATCTCGGGCAGGCCGCTCTGGCGCGTGCCGAGGATCTCGCCGCCGCCGCGCAGGCGCAGATCCTCCTCGGCGATGCGGAAGCCGTCCTCGGTCTCGCGCATGATGGCCAGCCGGGCGCGGGCGTTCTCCGACAGCGGCGAGCCGTAGAGCAGCAGGCAGGACGAGGCCTCCTCGCCACGGCCGACACGGCCGCGCAGCTGATGCAGCTGCGCCAGGCCGAAGCGCTCGGCGTGCTCGATCACCATCACGGTGGCCGCCGGCACGTCGACGCCGACCTCGATCACCGTTGTCGCCACCAGCAGCTGCGCCTGGCCCGAGGCGAACGCCGCCATTGCCTTGTCGCGCTCCGTCGCCTTCATCTGCCCGTGCACCATCGCCACCTTGTCGCCGAAGCGCGCGACCAGGGTAGCGAAGCGGTCCTCGGCGGCGGCGAGGTCAACGACCTCCGACTCCTCGACCAGCGGGCAGACCCAGTAGACCCGGCCGCCCGCCGCGATACGCCTTCCGACGGCGCCCACCACCTCGTCGAGCCGGTCGAGCGGCACGGTGCGGGTGTCGATCGGCTTGCGACCCGCCGGCTTCTCGGTCAGCCGCGACACGTCGAGATCGCCATAGACCGCCAGCATCAGGGTGCGCGGGATCGGCGTGGCGCTCATGACCAGCATGTCGACAGCCCGCCCCTTGGCCGACAGCGTGAGCCGCTGATGCACGCCGAAGCGATGCTGCTCGTCGATCACCGCCAGCGCGAGGTCGGCGAAGGCCACGTCCTCCTGCACTAGCGCGTGCGTGCCGACGATCAGCTGGATCGAGCCGTTGGCCAGGCCCTCGTAGATCTGCGCCTTGCGCTTGGGTGTGTCGCGCCCCGTGAGCAGCGTGAGCTCGACACCCGCCAGCTCAGCGAGCGGCGCCATGGTGGCGAAATGCTGACGCGCCAGGATCTCGGTCGGCGCCATCAGCGCGGCCTGGCAGCCGGCCTCGACCGCCGTGAGCATGGCGAGGAACGCGACCACGGTCTTGCCGCTGCCGACATCGCCCTGGAGCATGCGCACCATGCGCGAGTCCGAGGCCATGTCGCCGGCGATCTCGGCGCCGGCCATCACCTGGCTGGGCGTCAGGCGATAGGGCAGGGCGGCCAGCACCTTGTCGCGCAGCCGGCCGTCGCCGCGGATCGAGCGGCCGGGCATCTCACGCTGCTGCTCGCGCACCAGCGAGATCGCCAACTGGCTGGCCAGCAGCTCGTCATAGGCCAGACGCCGGCGCGCCGGCGTCGTCGGCTCGAGGTCCTTCTCGCTTTCGGGATGATGCGCCTGCAGCAACGCCGTCTTCCAGTCGGCCCAGCCATTGCGCTTCTTCCACGCCGGATCGAGCCAGTCCGGCATATCGGGCGCCCGCTCCAGCGCCGCCTCGATCGCCTTCTGCAGCGGCCTGGTCGTCAGCCCGGCCGTCAGCCCGTAGACCGGCTCGACGCGCATCACCTTCTCGCGTTCGGCGAGCGTAACGACATGGTCGGGATGCGTGATCTGCGGCAGGCCCTGGTACATCTCGATCCGGCCGCTGACGATGCGCTGCTCGCCCGGCGGCAGGAGCTTCTGGATGTACTCGCTGTGGCCGTGGAAGAAGACCAGCGAGAGCGTGCCGCCTTCGTCGTGACACCACACGCGATAGGGCTGCCGGCGGCTGCGCGGCGCCTGGTGATCGGAGACGGTGACGGTGAGCGTCACCATCTCGCCCGCCTGCGCCTCGGCGATCTTGGGCGAATGGCGCCGGTCGATCAGCCCCTGCGGCAGGTGCCACAGCAGGTCGGCGACGCGCGGGCCGACCAGCTTCTCGACCAGCCGGCCGAGCTTGTCACCGATGCCGGGCAGCGAGGTCGGGCCGGCGAACAGGGGGTTGAGGAGGGCGGGACGCATGGTTCGTGCCGCAGCCTAGCACCCCGAGCATGTGGATCGCCGCTGACTCCGACGCGATTGCGCCCTATATAGCACTCCGACCATCCCGGCCGGCCTTCGAGGGGTATCCTCGCGGGCCGGTGGGAGGCAGTCGATTCCGCGGAGCGTGGGCAATGAGCGGGGATGAGGCGTTGGAGCGCCGCCGCCGGCGGCTGATCTATCGCAGCGATCATCGCGGCGTCAAAGAGAACGACATCGTGCTCGGCCAGTTCGCGCACGCGCATCTGCACGGCTTCGACGCCGCCCAGCTCGACCGCTACGAGGCGCTGCTCGAGGAGAGCGACAACGATATCTTCGACTGGGTCGCCGGCCGCGCGGAAATCCCCGCCGAGAAGGACACCGACGTGCTGCGCCTGCTGCTGGCGTTCCAGGTGAAGTTTTAGAACTGCTCCCTGTCATCCCGAGCGTAGCGAGGGATCCAGGGCCGCCCTAGATCCCTCGCTACGCTCGGGATGACAGATTCGAGTTCGATAGAGGTTCATTGTGGCCGTCTTCGCCGACATCTTACCGCGCATTCACGCGCGCCGGGCGCACTGGCAGCTCTTTGGCGCGCCGGAGGGCGCCGACGCGCTGCTGCTGTCTGAGCTGGCGCGCTCGTCCGGCGGCACCGACATCCTCTACGTCGTGCGCGACGGCAATCGGCTGGAACGGCTGGAGGAGGCGCTGCGCTTCTTCGCGCCGGGCCGCGCGGTGCTGAGCTTTCCGGCCTGGGACTGCCTGCCCTACGACCGCCAGTCGCCGCATCCCGACATCGTCGGCGAGCGCCTCGACACGCTCACCCGGCTGGCCTCGGATAAGCCGGCCGGCACGCCGGCGCGCATCGTGCTGGCTTCGATCGGCGCCGTGCTGCAACGCGTGCCAAAGCGCGCGCTCTATGCCGGCCTGGGCTTCGAGATTTCCGCCGGCAAACCGATCGATGTCGCCGCCCTACAGCGTTTCCTCGGCGACAACGGCTACACGCGCGGCGAGACGGTGATGGAGCCGGGCGAGTTCGCGGTGCGCGGCGGCCTGATCGACCTTTACCCGCCAGGCGCCGCCGAGCCGCTGCGGCTCGATCTGTTCGGCGACACGCTGGAGAGCATCCGCAGCTTCGATCCGATGAGCCAGCGCACGACGGGCACGATACTGTCGATCACCTTGCGGCCGGTGAGCGAGATCGTGCTCACCCCTGATACGATCCAGCGCTTCCGCACCGGCTATCGCGAGCTGTTCGGTACCATGGGCGCGGGCGACGACGACCCGCTCTACGAGGCGGTGTCGGCGGGCCAGCGCTATCCCGGCATGGAGCATTGGCTGGCGCTGTTCCACGACGGGCTCGACACGCTGCTCGACTACCTGCCCGGCGCCGTAGTCGTGCTCGACCAGCAGGCGGAGGAGGCGCGCGCCTCGCGGCTGGAGCTGATCCGCGACTACTACCAGGCGCGCAAGGCGGCGCTGGGCGGCGGCGGCAAGAAGGGCGGCTTCGCCGGCGCGGCGCCCTACCGGCCGGTGCCGCCCGAGCGTCTGTACCTGCATGAGAAGGAATGGAACGCGGTGCTGGCCGAGCGGACCGTGGTGGCGATGTCGAGCTTCGACGCCGCCGACACGGCTGATACGGCCACCAGCGTCGATCTCGGCGGCCGGCGTCACGCCGGCTTCGCCGACGCGCGCAAAGCGCAGAACGTCAATCTGTTCGAGGCTGTGGCCGCCCATATCGAGCAGGCGCACCAGGCGAAACGGCGCGTGCTGATCGCCGGCTACAGCGAAGGCTCGGTCGAACGCCTACGCACCTTGCTGCGCGACCACGGCGTCGCCGCGCCGACGCCGGTCCTCGACTATCCGACGGCGGCCAATCTGCCGGATGGCGCCGTCGGCATGGTGGTGCTGCCGATCGAGAACGGCTTCACCCTGGATGCGCTGGAGGTGATCGGCGAGGAGGACATCCTTGGCGATCGCCTGTCGCGACCCAAGCCCAAGCGCCGGCCGTCGGAGCGTTTCATCGCCGAGGCGTCGGCGCTTGCCGAGAGCGACCTGATCGTGCATCGCGAGCACGGCATCGGTCGCTATGAAGGCCTGGTCGCGGTCGAGGTCGGCGGCGCGCGCCACGACTGCCTGAAGCTGGTTTATGACGGCGGTGACAAGCTCTTCGTGCCGGTCGAGAACATCGACGTGCTCAGCCGCTATGGCGCGGCGGACGGGCCGGTGGCGCTCGATCGGCTGGGCGGCGCCGGCTGGCAGTCGCGCTCGGCACGGCTGAAGCAGCGCATCGCCGACATGGCCGATCGCCTGATCAAGATCGCGGCCGAGCGCGCGGTGAAAAGCGGCGAGGTGATGGGTCCGCCCGAGGGCCTCTACGACGAGTTCTGCGCGCGCTTTCCCTATGCCGAGACCGACGACCAGCTCAACGCCATCTCCGACGCGATCGAGGATCTTGGCGGCGGCAAGCCGATGGACCGCCTGGTCTGCGGCGATGTCGGCTTCGGCAAGACCGAGGTCGCTTTGCGCGCCGCCTTCGTCGCGGCGATGTCGGGTAAGCAGGTCGCGGTCGTGGCGCCGACCACCTTGCTGGCGCGTCAACATCATCGCGTCTTCCTCGAGCGCTTCGCCGGCTTTCCGGTGCGCATCGGCCGCCTGTCGCGGCTGGTGCCGGCCAAGGAAGCGAGCGAGACGCGCAAGGGACTAAAGGACGGCACGGTCGACATCGTCATCGGCACGCATGCGCTGCTGAGCAAGAGCATCGAGATCCCCAATCTCGGCCTGCTGGTCGTCGACGAGGAGCAGCATTTCGGCGTCGCCCACAAGGAGCGGCTGAAGGAGCTCAAGGCCGACGTCCACGTGCTGACCCTGACGGCGACGCCGATCCCGCGCACCCTGCAGCTCGCTCTGACCGGCGTGCGCGACATGAGCCTGATCGCCACGCCGCCGGTCGACCGCCTCGCGGTGCGCACCTTCGTTACGCCAGTCGATCCGGTGGCGATCCGCGAGGCGCTGCTGCGCGAGCAGTATCGCGGCGGCCAGAGCTTCTATGTCTGCCCGCGCATCGAGGACCTCGACGGCGTCGCCGCCTCGCTGCGCGAGCTGGTGCCGGAGATCCGCTTCGCCATGGCGCATGGCAGGCTGGCGCCAACGACGCTGGAAGACACCATGCAGGACTTCACCGAAGGCAAGTTCGACCTGCTGCTGTCGACCAACATCGTCGAAAGCGGGCTGGATATCCGCAACGCCAACACGCTGATCATCCATCGCGCCGACATGTTCGGCCTGGCCCAGCTCTACCAGCTGCGTGGCCGGGTCGGCCGCGGCAAGACCCGCGCCTATTGCTATCTCACCGTGCCGCCCGGCCGCGCCCTCAACGAAGCGGCGTCCAAGCGGCTGGAGGTGATGCAGACGCTCGACACCTTGGGCGCGGGCTTCCAGCTCGCCAGCCACGACCTCGACATCAGGGGCGCCGGCAACCTGCTGGGCGAGGAGCAGTCCGGCCATATCCGCGAAGTCGGCATCGAGCTCTACCAGCAACTGCTGGAGGAGGCGGTCGAGGCGGCGCGTGGCCAGGCACAGGAGGCGCAGCGGCGGTCGGCCGACTGGTCGCCGCAGATCAATCTCGGCCTGCCGGTCATGATCCCCGAGACCTATGTCGCCGATCTCGGCGTGCGCATGTCGCTCTATCGCCGCGCCGCCGGGCTGCGCGACCAGCAGGAGATCGACTCCTTCGCCGCCGAGCTGGTCGACCGTTTCGGCAAGATGCCGGCCGAGGTCGACAATTTGCTGCGCACCATCGCGCTCAAGACGCTGTGCCGCGCCGCTGGTGTGGAGAAGATCGACGCCGGCCCCAAGGGCGTGCTGTTCGCCTTCCGCGACAATGTCTTCGCGCGGCCGGAGAAGCTGATCGCCTATATCCAGCGCAATGCCCCGCTGCTCAAGGTCCGGCCCGACCAGAAGGTCGTGCTCAGCCGCGCCTGGGAGGAGGATACCGCGCGGCTCAACGGCGTCAGCCGCGTCGTCGGCGCGCTGGCGAAGATGGCGGCTTGAGCGGCGCCAGCTCGGCCGACATCGCGCGGCCGGCGGCGCGCAGCAGGCGGCCCGATATCGCCGGCCGATCGGCGCAGGCGCGTGCCAGGATCACCGCGCCGACGCTGACGATGGCGGCCAGCGCGGCGGGATCGGCGGCCGCGCTGCGTCGCGGCAGCGAACGTTCGAACTCCCGGATCAGGCTCGCCAGCGTCTCGGCATAGGCGGCGCGCGCTTCACGCCCGGCGCGCGCGGCGTCGCCGGACAGCGCCGCCAGGGTGCAGCCGGGGCCAACCTCGGCGATATGGGCCGGCGCCAGATAGTCGCGCAGGACCCGCCATGCCTCGCGACTCAACCCCTGAGGATCCCGCGCTTTGCGCCCGCGCATCATGCGGACCAGCCCGTAGTTGGCGCGCAGCACCTCGCCCAACAACGCCTCCTTGGACTTGAAGTGGGCGTAGAAGGTGCCGCGTGTCAGACCCGCCGCCGCCATCACGTCGTCGATCGACGTCGCCTCGTAACCGCGCGCGCGGAACAGCCTGCCGGCGCCATCGAGAATGGCCTGGCGGCTGCGCGCCTTGTGTTCCTTGCTCAGAGGCATCGCTGGTGTTTCCGTCGTAGGACATATAACATATCATAGGTTAATAGACATGTATCCGTGGGGGAGACATGGACATCGAACTGCTGCAGTTCCGCTACTCGCCTTACAATGAGAAGGCGAGATGGGCGCTCGACATCAAGCGTCTGCCGCATGTCAGGCGCTCGCTGCTGCCCG
The DNA here is from genome assembly GCA_964437145.1 of uncultured Rhizobiaceae bacterium. Lineage (GTDB taxonomy): Bacteria > Pseudomonadota > Alphaproteobacteria > Reyranellales > Reyranellaceae > JAFAZJ01. The sequence goes on along the minus strand of CAYTFW010000169.1, from coordinate 6,556 downwards.
GCCCGCATATGGGTCAGGTGAAGAAGCTGACGGGCCAGACCGCGACGCCGGTGCTCAAGCTTGACGGACGCTGGATCGCCGGCTCGGCGGCGATCCTCCAAGCGCTGGAGGGCCATGGCGCGGTGCCCAGCCTGCTGCCGGCCGATCGCGCGACGCGCGAGCGGGCGCTGGCCATCGAGAAACGCTTCGACGAGGACTGGGGTCCGCGTATCCGACGCGCGACCCTGGACGCGCTGCTGGGCGATCTCGGCGAGTTCCGCGACGTCTTCGCCGACGGCCAGCCGCCGTTGCGCCGGCTGGTCTATCGCGCGGCGTTGCCGCTGGCGAAGGGGATGGTGCGCAAGGGCAACGGCATCGATCGGCCGGGTGCCGTGGAGGATGGCAACAAGGCGCTCGACGAGGCGCTGGACTTCGTCGTGCACGAAGTCGGTAGCAGTGGCTATCTCGCCGGCGACGCGCTCAGCGTCGCCGACATCGCCGCCGCCTCGATGCTCGCCATGGCCGTCGATCCGCCGAATTCACCGATGAGCCGGCCGAAGCCGATGGCCGCCGCCTTCGCCGCCTGGGTGGCGCGCCGGCAGGATCATCCCGGCGCCGCGTGGGTGCGTCGGCTGTACGCGGATCACCGCGGTGCGCAGCGCGACAGCGACGGACCTGTACGTTACGACTGAGCGTCGTCAGACCGATTGCGCCTGACCTGCCGCCGCTGTGCGCTCCTCCTGCGCCACGAGGTTGAACACCTCGGAGAAGGCTGCCGGCGGTTGGGCGCCGGACACGGCGTATTTGCGGTTGACGATGAAGCAGGGCACGCCGCTCACGCCCATGCGGCGGGCGTAGACGTCGGCGGCGACGACTTCCTGGCGGATCTCGTCGCTCTCGAGGAAGTCGCGCGCCTCCTTCTCGTCGACGCCGGCGCGCACCGCGCACTCGATCAAGGTGCCGACCGAGCCGATGTCGCGGCCTTCCTCGAAATAGGCCTGGAAGAGCGAGTCGACGACCTCGTCCTGGAAACCCTTGGGGCCGGACCAGTGGATCAGGCGGTGCGAGTTCACCGTGTTGGGCGTGCGCTGGATGCGGTCGAACTGGAAGCTGATGCCTTCCTCGGCGCCGTTCTCGGCGATCGCGCGGTAGATCTGGCGCGAGCGGTCGCCGCCGCCGAACTTGAGCTTGAGGTACGCCTCGCGCGCCATGCCGTCGGCTGGCATGTCGGGGTTGAGCTGGAACGGGCGCCACGCGACCATGATGTCGGTGCGGCCGCTTTCGGCCACGGCGCGCTCGAAGCGCTTCTTGCCGATATAGCACCACGGGCAAATCGTGTCGGAGACGATATCGATCAACATGACGGCAACTCCAGGCCGCAGGGGGTGATCAAGGCTACGCCGGTACGGGGTTCCTGTCACTTCGCCTTCGCGGCCTCGCGCCGGTGCAGCACCCAGGCGGCGGCGATCGAGGCGAGCAGGGCCGGGGTGGTGTAGAGCGCCGCCCACGACCAGCCGCCGGCGGAGACCAGCGCCGCGACGACCGGCGGGCCGAGCAGCGAGCCGATGTTCGAGCATTGCATCAGCACGCCCGTGGTGGCGCCGATCAGATCGGGGCGCGGCGCATGCACCGGGACAGCGCCGAACAGCGCGCCGGGGATGGCGCTGGCCGCAGCAGAGAAGGCGAAGGCCATCGCCAGCCGGGCCAATGGCGGCAACCAATCGAGGAACACCAGCGCCGCCGTGCTGGCCATGATCAACGCCGTGCCCGCGAGCACGATGACGCGCGGCACGCCGCGATGCAGCAGGTGGCCGGCGACCATGCTGCCGCAGACATTGATGGCGATGACGCCGGCGCCGATCGCGGCGGCCAGCGGGATCGAGAAGCCCAAGGTCTCGACCTGCAGGGTCGGCAGGAAGCCGATCAGCGCGAACCACGCGCCCGAATACAGGCCGAAGCAGACGCCGATGGCGAGCGGGCCGGCCGAACCGGCGGTCGTGGCGATGTCGCGCCCCAGCGATCGACCGGGCGCCAGCGGCAGCGCGTTGTCGCCCAGGCCCGCCTTCGAGGCGAGAACGGCGAGCGCGACGGCCAGCAGCAGCAGCGCGCTCGCCCACCACACGCCGTGCCAGCCCATCCACGGCAGCAGCCCGGCCGAGGCGAAGGCCATGGCGCCGGCGCCCGCCGGCAGGTAGGCACCCCAGTAGCCCATCATGCGCCGTGTGTCGGCGGTAGCCGTCACGCGCAGGATCAGCGCCGGCACCGGCACGGCGACCGACAGGAATCCAAGGCCTTCGAGGATACGCAGCGCAAAGAGCAGGGTGGCGGAATTCGTCAGGGCGCCCGCCGCGCTGGCCGCGCTGCCCAGCAGCAGGCCGAAGATCACCAGCCTTCGATGGCCGATGCGATCGGCGGCGAGCGCGATCAGGATGCCGATCAGCGCCGTCATGAGATTGACCAGCGAGACGAACCAGCCGGCGGCGCGCAGGTCGATGCCGAGCTCGGCGCGGATCGCCGGCAAAGCGGGCGGTACCTTGCCGATCTGCGTCGCCGCGGCGATGCCGGCGATGATCAGCAGGGTGGCGAGCTTCCAGTCGGTGGCGGAGCGAGCGGGCGGATTCACGACGGCACCATGGCCCTATTGCCACCGCTGCGTCCATGCGCGAGTGTCGCGCCGGCCCGTTGTCGCAAGGTTGCCGAGATGCCCGATACCCAGTCGCTCAAGACATTCGTCGACGCCATGTGGGACGACGAGATAGTGCCGACGCTGTTCGAGTACATCAAGATTCCCAACAAGTCGCCGAGCTTCGACAAGGATTGGGAGAAGCACGGCTACATGGAACAGGCCGTGACCATGTTCGAGGCCTGGGCGCGGCGCCACCTCGGCAAGTTTCCCGGCGCCACGCTCACGGTCGAGCGATTGCCTGGCCGCACGCCGCTGATCTTTATCGACATCCCCGGCACCGGCAGCGATTGCGTGATGCTCTACGGCCACCTCGACAAGCAGCCCGAGATGAAGGGCTGGTTCGAGGGCTTCGGCCCGTGGATCCCGCTGATCAAGGACGACAAGCTCTACGGACGCGGCGGCGCCGACGACGGCTACGCCATGTTCGCCTCGCTCACCGCGCTGATGGCGTTGAAAGAGCAGAACGTGCCCTTCGCGCGCTGCGTCGTGCTGATCGAGGCCTGCGAGGAGTCGGGCAGCTACGACCTGCCATTCTACATCGATCATCTCGCGGCGCGGATCGGCAAGCCGTCGTTGGTGATCTGCCTCGATTCCGGCGCTGGCAACTACGACCAGCTCTGGATGACCACGTCGCTGCGCGGCCTGGCGAACGGCACCCTGACCGTGCGCGTGCTGACCGAGGGCGTCCATTCCGGCGCCGCCTCGGGCATCGTGCCCTCCAGCTTCCGCATCGCGCGCCAGCTGCTGTCGCGCATCGAGGACGAGAACACCGGCCGTATCCTGCTCGACGATCTGTATGTGCAGGTGCCGCCGGCGCGTATCGCTCAGGCCCGCGCGGCGGCGGAGATCCTCGGAGAACAGGTTTCGGCGGCATACCCGTTTGCCGGCAACACCAAACCGATGAGCACCGATCGCGCTGATCTGGTGCTGAACCGCACCTGGCGACCGCAGCTCGCTGTGGTCGGCGGCGAGGGACTGACGCCAGTGGAGGAGGCGGGCAACGTGCTGCTGCCCTACACCAAGCTGAAGCTCAGCCTGCGCCTGCCGCCGACGCTCGACGGCAAGGTCGCGGTCGCGGCCGTGACCAAGGCGCTGCAGGCGGCCGCACCCAACGACGCCGAGGTCGAGGTGAAGTTCGGCGAGGGATCGACCGGCTGGAACGCGCCCGAGCTCGCGCCGTGGCTGGAAGCGTCACTGGCCAAGGCGTCGACCGACGCCTTCGGCAAGCCACCGGCCTATATGGGCGAGGGCGGCTCGATCCCGTTCATGGCCATGCTGGGCGAGAAATTCCCCGGCGTGCAGTTCGTCATCACCGGCGTGCTGGGCCCGCACTCCAACGCGCACGGGCCCAACGAGTTCCTCCATATCCCCACCGGTAAGCGCGTCACCATGGCGATGGCCCAGGTCATCGCCGATCATTTCAACCGGCCGAAATCGTAGCCGCGGGCGCGTCCTTCGGGCGCCGGGCAAATCGCATATAGGGCTCAAGCGGCTGGGGGCGCGCCACTCCAGTGGCGCGGCGGACGATCAAGAAGACGCGCCACTGGAGTGGCGCGCCCCGGCCTGGCACCGATGTTCATGATTTTTTGGGCCGCGTCGCTCCAGCGACGCATCATGAGCGCCGCTGGAGCGGCGCGGCCCGAAGGCAGCCAACTATCGGTCAGCGCTTCATGCGGAACATGCCGAGAAAGTCGCGTTTGCCCAAGGGCACGCCGCGGCCTCGCAGGATGTCGTAGGCGGTCGTCACGTGGAAATAGAAGTTGGGCAGCGAGAACGACAGGATGAAGTCGCTCGCGCGGAACGGAATCGCGCGCTCGCCGAGCTTGAAGACCACGTCGTTGTCGGCCTGCGCCTCGAACGCGGCTCGATCGACCGCCCCCAGCGCGGCGCGCGCCCCTGATACGAGCTGCGTGAGGCCGTTCCAATCGAGGGTGCCCGGATCCTTGGGCGGGGCGAACGATCCGGTCTTCACGGCCTCGACAGCGCCCGCCGAGTGGTGGGCGATCGAGATCACCTGAAAGCGGAAGGGCAGCATATCCGGATGGATGCTCGCCTTCACGACCTCCTGCGGGTCGACGCCTTTCTCCACGCAATGCGCGTGTGACTTCTCGAGGAAACGTCCAACCGCGTCGAGCGACTGAAGATAGCTCGCGACGCTGGCATCGTAGAATGAGACGGACATTGTGTGTTTTCCTCCATGATCTCGCCGGGCTATGCCCGCGAAGATGTACCTTAGTACTGGATGCGCTTGGTGATCGCGCCGTCGATGATGATGTTGGCGCCCGTGGTGAAGCTGGAGCGGTCGCTGGCGAGGAACACCACAGTGTTGGCGATCTCCTGCGGTGTGCCCATGCGGCCCGTCGGGTTGCGCTTCATCGAATCCTGGTAGCGCGGCGTATTGGCGTCGCGCTGGCGGCCCCAGGTGTTGCCGTCCTCGATGATCGTGCCGGGCGAGACCATGTTGACGCGCACGCCCTTGGGCGCGAGGTCGATCGCCAGCGACTTCACCAGCGGCGTCAGCGCCGCCTTCACCGAGCGATAGGGCGAGGTCGGGGTCGAGACCTCGACCAGCGCCACCGTGCCGATGACGCAGGCGGTCGAGCCCGGCGCGCTCTTCTCCAGATGCGGCTGCACGATGGCGAGCGCGTCGACCGTCGCCAGCAGGTCGACCTCGACGGCCTGGCGCCAGCCTTCCGCGGTGTTGGGACTGCCGAGCGCGCTGACATTGGCGACGAAGTGGTCGATGCCCTCGTGCTCGCGCGCGAAGCCGTCGACCCAGGCCTTGAGCTTGGCCGAGTCGGTGACGTCGAGCGCGCTGCCGGTGACCTTGAAGCCGCTGTTGCGCCACTCACCCTCGCGCTGGGTCACCAGGGCCTGGTCGCGGGCGCAGAAACCGACGATCGCGCCCTCGGCGACGAAGGTGTCGACGATGGCGCGGCCGATGCTCTTGGTGCCGCCGGTGACCAGCACGCGCTTGCCCTTGAGATTGAGGTCCATGGCTGTCCCCGCCTATAACGGCGCGCATCAAACGCGGGAGACGAGCGCATGTCCAAGACTTTCGACCTCGCCGGCAAGGTGGCGATGGTCACCGGCGCCTCGTCGGGGCTGGGCCTGCATTTCGCGCGCACGCTCGCCGCGCACGGCGCCTCTGTCGTGATCACCGCGCGGCGCGCCGATCGCCTGGCCACTTTGGTGGCCGAGCTCGAGGGCAAGGGCCAGCGCGCGCACGCCGTGGCGATGGACGTGCTGTCGGGCGCCTCGATCCGCGCCGCCTTCGACGACGCCGAGGCTGCGCTGGGCGTCTGCGATATCGTCGTCAACAACGCCGGCATCAGCATCGTCAAGCCGGCGCTGGAGATGCCGGAGACGGATTGGGACGAGGTCAGCAACACCAATCTGCGCGGCGCCTGGCTGGTGGCGCAGATCGCGGCGCAACGCTGGGTGAAGGCGAAGAAGCCCGGCCGGCTGATCAACATCGCCTCGATCCTGGGCCTGCGCACCATCGGCCAGGTCGCGCCCTACAACGCCGCCAAGGCCGGGCTGCTGCACCTGACGCGCGTGCTGGCGATGGAATGGGCGCGCTACCAGATCCAGGTCAACGCCATCTCGCCGGGCTACATCGAGACCGAGATGAACGCGGCGTTCTGGCAGACCGAGGCCGGCAAGCGCCTGATCGCGCGCGTGCCGCAGCGCCGCCTTGGCAAGCCCGCCGATCTCGACGGGCCGCTGCTGCTGCTGGCCTCCGACGCCGGCGCCTTCATGACCGGCGCCGACATCACCGTCGACGGCGGCCACACGGTGAATTCGCTATAGAGCTATCGCGCCTGGCGTTCTTCCCTTCTCCCCGCGAAGGCGGGGAGAAGGTGCCGAGCGTTAGCGAGGCGGATGAGG
>CAYTFW010000168.1:0-13945 GCA_964437145.1 uncultured Rhizobiaceae bacterium | reverse complement strand
CGAGTCGGATGAGGGGCTTCTCGCGCAACATCCGCCGCTGATGCCGGGGGGGGGGGCCTCCGCGAAGCCCCTCATCCGCCCTTCGGGCACCTTCTCCGCGCCTTCGCGGGGAGAAGGAAGGCTCAAGCCGCCTGCTTGTCGGCCTCGTCGCCCTCGCGGGCGGCCTTCAGCAGGTCGTCGGGCGACACCGCCTTGTCGCTGACCTTGGCCAGCTCGAGCACGAAGTCGATCGTCTTGTCCTCGAAGATCGGCGCGCGCAGGCGCTCGCGCATCTCGGCGTTCTTGCCGTAGAATTCGAAGACCTGCTTCTCCTGGCCGGGATAACGCTGGGCCTCGCGGATCACCGCCTGGTTGATCTCCTGCGGCGTCACCTCGATGTTGTTCTTGCGGCCGACCTCGGCCAGCAGCAGCCCCAGGCGAACGCGGCGGTTGGCGATGTCGCGGTACTCGCCCTTGAGCTTCTCCTCGTCCTCCTCGACCTTCTGGCCGGCCTTCTTGGCGTCCTCGACCTGCTGCCAGATCGAGCCGAATTCGGCCTCGACCAGGCCGGCGGGCACGTCGAACTTGTGCTTGTCGGCCAGCTTGTCGAGCAGCTTGCGCTTCACCAGGGCGCGCGAGAGCTGGTTGTAGTCCTGCTCGATGCGCTCGCGCACCGCCTTGCGCATCGCCTCCAGGGTGTCGAAGCCGGTGCCCTTGGCCAGCTCGTCGTCGATCGGCTTGGGATGGCGGACCGAGATCTGGTTGACCTTGACCTTGAACACCGCGTCCTTGCCGGCGAGTTGCGCCGCGCCGTACTCGGCCGGGAAGGTCACCTTGACCTCGCGGTCCTGGCCGATTTCGGCGCCGATCAGCTGATCCTCGAAGCCCGGGATCAGGCTGTTGGAGCCCAGCTCGATGTCGTAGGCCTGCGCCGCGCCGTTCTCGAACGGCACATCGTCGATATAACCGGTGAAGTCGATGTTGAGCGTGTCGCCCTTCAGCGCCGCGCGCGCCGGCTCGACCGGCTTGAGCTCGCCGCTGCCCTGGGCCATGCGCTCAACGGCCTCGTCGACCTGCTTGTCCTCGACGTTGACCTTCAGCCGCTCCAGCTCGATGTCGCCGAAGCCGATCTCGCCCAGCTCCGGCATCAGCTCGACGATGACCTCGAACTCGAGGTCCTGGCCTTCCTCGATCTTCTTGACCTCGATGCGCGGCTGCAGCGCGGGCTTGAGCTGGTTGTCGGTGATGGTCTTGCCGACGCTCTCATTCACCGACTTCTCGACCGCTTCGCCGAACAGCGCCTGGCCATACTGGCGGCGCAGCAGGCTCACGGGCACCTTGCCGGGACGGAAGCCGGGCATCGAGGCGGTCTTGGCCATCTCCTGGAGCCGGCCGTCGACCTGACCCGCGATATCGGCGGCGGGGAGCACGACCCGATAGGAGCGCTTGAGTGCCTCGTTGGCAATTTCCGTGATCTGCATAACGCTTATCCGCCGTTCTTGATCTTAAATGTCAGGTCGGCTTGGGCATGGTGCGGGCGGAGGGACTCGAACCCCCATGCCTTGCGGCGCGAGAACCTAAATCTCGTGTGTCTGCCAATTCCACCACGCCCGCGGCCGGCCGCGACGACAACCGGCGCCTTCTAGCCTGCGTCCGGCTGATGGTCAAAGGATTGCGCATCGCGCCACAGCTCGTCCAGGACGGCCGGCAGCTGGGGCGCGATATCCTCGGCGATCAGGCCGTAGCCGAACCGCCGCGCCGCCTCGCCATGCAACCAGCAGGCGGCGGCCGCCGCCGCGAAGGCGGTCATGCCCTGGGCCATCAGGCCACCCGCCATGCCCGCCAGCACGTCGCCGCTGCCCGCCGTCGCCAGGGTCGGCGGGGCGTTATCGCAGACGATCGACCGGCCATCGGGCGCGGCGATGGTCGTGTCGGGCCCCTTGATCAGCACGGTGGCGCCCGAGCGTCGCGCCGCCTGGCGCGCGCGGTCGAGCTTGCCCGGCAGGGCGGCGAGGTCGGGGAACAGGCGGCCGAACTCGCCTTCATGCGGCGTCAGCAAGGTCTCGCCATTGATCGCCGCGAAGACCTTCTCCGGCGCGCTCGCCGCCACGGTGATGGCGTCGGCGTCGATCACCACCCCGCGACCGGTGGCGAGCGAAGCCATCAGGCGCGCGCCGGTCTGCGCGCCCGTCCCGGCGCCCGGGCCGACGACAAAGACGTTCTTGCGGACGTCACCGGCCAGCGCCGTCAGAGCGCCCGCGTCGGGCAAGTCGACGACCAGGTTGCCCGGCTCGGCCAGGCGATAGATCGTCGTCGCCTGCGGCGTGGCGGCGATGCTTACCAGCCCAGCGCCACTACGACGCGCGGCGAGCGCCGCCAGCCGCGCCGCGCCAGTCATGGTATCGCCGCCGAAGACGACGACATGGCCGCGCCGGTACTTGTGATCGTCGATCGCGGGGCGACGCAGCGCCCGGCGCCACAGCGGCGGGCCGTTGCGCCATTGCCGGACGCCGATCTGGCGCACCACGCCGCGCGGCACGCCGATCTCCGCGACGCGGATATCGCCGCAGCAGGCGCGACCGGCGAGCGAAAGATGTCCCGTCTTGGCGCGGAAGAACGTCACCGTCAGCTCGCAGCGCGGCGCCACGCCCAGCACCGCGCCGGTATCGCCGTCGAGCCCGCTGGGCAGGTCGACAGCGACGCAGGCCAGGTTACGCGCGTTGATCGCCAACACGAGTTCCCGGGCCATTCCCTCGAGCGGGCGCTTCAGGCCGATGCCGAACAGGGCGTCGATCACCACCGGACGATCGTCGAGCAGCTCAGGCGTCGCGGGCTCCACCACGCCACCCCACATTTGCGCGGCGTTCAGCGCGTCGCCGGCGAGACGCTCGTACTCGCCCAGCAGCCCGACCCGCACCGGCCAGCCCGAGGCCTCGAGGTTGCGCGCCGCGACAAAGCCGTCGCCACCGTTGTTGCCGGGGCCGCACAGGATGACGACAGGCTGCGGCATGTAGCGCTCGATCACCGCGTTCGCCACCGCGGCGCCGGCGGTTTCCATCAGCTCGGTGCTGGAGAGGCCCAGGGCCGACACCAGGCCATGTTCGTCGGTGAGCCCGACCATGGCCAGGCGCTCGGCCGCGCGCATCTCGGCGCAGGTCAGGATCGCGAGGTCGTCATCGGCGACGATGTCGCGCAGCGCTTCCACCGCCATCAGCCGCGCCGTGCTTGACGGCGCGCGGCCGCGAGACGCCGCGTCAGCCAACCGTGCCGACCGGCGAGCTGGGCACGCAGCCAGGCCTTGGCGGCGGCGATCCCGGCGGCGGCCCGTTGCCAGGCGGGCATGGCCTTGACGCGCGCGTAGATCCGGTCGCGCCAGTCGAACACCCAGGCCTCGGCCCGGGCGAACCAGTTCAAGGTCACCAAGGTCGGCCGCAGGATCAGGTAGATGCGCGCCCCGACCGCCGTGCCGGCGAGCTTGCCGGCGACGAAGACGCCGGTGCCCCAGACCTCGTGGCCATTGGCCAGCAGCCACAACGCCGTCAGCTTCACCGGCAGGAGCACGGCGCCGGGCAGCAGGAACAGGATCATCGCCGGATAGGGCGGCAGACGGCGCGCGCGCTCCTCCAGCGTCGCGATCAGCGGCAGCGCCGCCAGCCGCGCCATCAGACGCTGCACCCACTTGATCAGGGTCTCTTCGAGCAGGATCAGCGCCGCGGCGATCAGCACCAGCGGCGGCGTCAGCACTCGCTTGAGGATCGCGCGCATGACGCCATCATAGATCAGGAAAGGGGCGATGGGGCGACCGACCGGATTTGAACCGGCGACATCTAGAATCACAATCTAGCGCTCTAACCAACTGAGCTACGGTCGCCATCGAGAAAGCCCGAAAGCGGCCGGCTAGGTACCCTTCCGGCCGCGCGCGGTCAAGGTTAGCGACGCTTGCGAAAATGCGCCGACAGACGCTCCAGCGCGGCGTCCAGCGTGCTGTCGTTCTTGCAGAAGCAGAAGCGGGCGAAATGCCGGGGCGCGTCGGCGCCGGCGTAGAAGGCGCTGGTCGGCACCGCCGTCACCCCCGCCTCCACCGTGATGTGGCGGCAGAAATCCTCGTCGGTGCCGTTGAAGCCCAGCGGCCGGAAATCCGTCGTGACGAAATAGGTGCCGCGCGACGGGATGACCTCGAAGCCGATATCGGCCAGGCCGGCGACCAGCCGGTCGCGCTTGGCCTGCATGTCCGACGCCAGCTTGCTGAAATAGGCGTCCTCCTTGCGCAGGCCCACCGCCGTGCCCCATTGCAAGGCGGGCGGCGTGGTGAAGGTGACGAACTGGTGCGCCTTGAGGATCGGCTTCAGCACCTGGGGCGCGGCGGTGATGTAGCCGACCTTCCAGCCGGTGACGCTGAAGGTCTTGCCCGAGGAGCCGATGCGCGCGGTACGCTCGCGCATGCCCGGGAACTTCATCAGCGGCGTGTGGCGCAGGCCGTCGAAGGTCAGATGCTCGTAGACCTCGTCACAGACCGCGAAGGTGTCGTGCTTGACGCACAGCTCGGCGATGAAGCCCAGCTCCTGGGCGTCGAACACCTTGGAGCACGGGTTCATCGGCGAGTTCATCAGGATCAGCTTGGTCCTGGGCCCGAAGGCGGCGGCGAGCTCCTCGCGCGGCAGGTCCCAGCGCGGCGGCTGCAGGCGCACCAGCTTCGGAATACCGCCGGCGCGGCGGATGATCGGGATATAGCTGTCGTAAAGTGGCTCGATCAGCACCACCTCGTCGCCCGGCTCGATCAAGCCGAACAGGCAGTCACCCAAGGCCTCGGTGGCGCCCGAGGTCACCATCACCTCGCTCTGCCAATCGACGTCGAGATCGTAGAAGCGCTTGTTGTGCTCGGCCACCGCCTGGCGCAGCTCGGGAATGCCGAGCATCGGCGGGTACTGGTTGTGGCCGGTCATCAGATAGTCGGCGGCGGCGCGCCTGACATCCTCCGGACCGGGATCGTCGGGGAAGCCCTGCCCGAGGTTGACCGATTTGTGCTGGCGCGCCAGTCCCGACATCACGTCGAAGATCGTGTCGGCGTAGCCGCCCAGAACGCTGTTGCCCTGCTTCATGCCGTGTCCATCCGCTGCGCGGCGAGGCTCATAGCACATCCTCGACCCGGTGCGGCCGTCGAGGTAATGGTCGGCGGGAACGACGGGAGGAGCCCAGGTGAGCGGCGGCAGCAATGCGAGGGTCGACGACCAGCTCTTGGTCAGCCTGGGTGGCGACCTGACCCTGCTTTTTGCGACACCGTTGCTGCGCCGCCAGATGCCCGGCGCGGAGTCTATCAACCCTGGGTTGCGCTCGGCCATCCTGGCGCGCGCCGCCGCCGAGCCTGGCGTGCGGATCAGCAACAAGGGTGGGTGGCAATCAGAAACCGACCTGCTGGACTGGCCGCTGCCGGAGATCGCGACCTTGAAGGGCTGGATCGTCGACGCCGTGCGCAGCATGGCGGCGCTGTCGCCGGTGCTGCGCGAGCGCGCCCCGGGTACCAGCGTCTTCAAGGCCTATGGCTGGGCCAACATCAACCGCACGCACGACTACAACCTCTTGCACGTGCACCCCGACTCGCACTGGTCCGGCGTCTACTACGTCGATACCGGCGACGCCGGCGCGGGCGGCGCCATCCAGTTCAGCGATCCCCGGCCGATGGCGCGGGCGATGCCGGTGCCGGGCTTCAACTTCGACCGCGCGCTCACGGTGGTGCCGGCCTCCGGCCTGATGCTGCTGTTCCCGAGCTGGCTGGAGCACTGGGTGATGCCCTACGAGGGCACGCGGGAGCGCATCTCCATCGCCTTCAATTGCACATTACGTTAGCAACTTGTGGTCTATTTTTGATCAATCACGACGACTCGTTGGACTATATTTGATCATCTGCGCCGAAAATCGACCACGGCGGCTGGCACGGGAACTGCATCCGACCGCCGCAACGGCGGGGCCATCAAGCCTCGCCGTTCGTCACCCCAGTAGCGTGCCGATGAAGAAGATCGAAGCCATCATCAAGCCCTTCAAGCTCGACGAGGTGAAGGAGGCGCTCAACGAGATCGGCGTCAAGGGCATCACCGTGCTCGAGGCCAAGGGCTTCGGCCGGCAGAAGGGCCACACCGAACTCTACCGCGGCGCCGAGTACGTCGTCGACTTCCTGCCCAAGGTGAAGGTCGAGCTGGTCGTCGAGGACGCCCAGGCCGAGAAGGCCGTCGAGGCGATCCGTGCCGCGGCGCAGACCGGCCGCATCGGCGATGGCAAGATTTTCGTGTCGGGGGTAGAGGAAGCCGTGCGCATCCGCACCGGAGAGCGCGGCGACGAAGCCATCTAGGGGAGTCCGGCGCCGCGTTCGCGGGCCGCACGGGACGATCGAGAGAATCCACAAGCGAAAGGATCAAGGGATATGGCCGACGCCAAGAGCGTGCTGCAGATGATCAAGGAGAAGGACGTGAAGTTCGTCTCCTTCCGGTTCACCGATCCGCGCGGCAAGTGGCAGCACACCGCCAAGACCGCGTCGGCGGTCGACGATTCGGTGTTCGCCGACGGTGTGATGTTCGACGGCTCCTCGATCGCCGGCTGGAAGGCGATCAACGAGTCCGACATGATCCTCATGCCCGATCCCTCGACCGCCGTGCTCGATCCCTTCGCCGCGCAGACCACGCTGATCGTGAACTGCGACGTCGTCGAGCCGTCGACCGGCCAGCTCTACGCCCGCTGCCCGCGCTCGACCGCCAAGCGCGCCGAGGCCTTCATGAAATCCTCGGGCGTGGGCGACACTGCCGTGTTCGGCCCCGAACTCGAGTTCTTCGTGTTCGACGACGTCCGCTTCGACGTCCAGATGCAGGGCAGCTTCTACTCGATCTCCTCGAACGAATCGCCTTGGAACACGGGTTCAGTCGTCGAGGGCGGCAACCTCGCCCACCGGCCGGGCGTCAAGGGTGGCTACTTCCCCGTCCAGCCGATGGATACGCACAACGATCTGCGCGCCGAGATGATGTCGGTCTGCACCGACATGGGCATCACGATGGAAATCCACCACCACGAGGTGGCACCGTCGCAGAACGAGCTGGGCTTCCGCTTCGACACGCTCGTGAAGACCGCCGACAACGTGCAGAAATACAAGTACTCGCTGCACAACGTCGCCCACAGCTACGGAAAATCCCTGACTTTCATGCCGAAGCCGCTGTACGGCGACAACGGCTCGGGCATGCACACCCACCAGTCGATCTGGAAGGACGGCAAGCCGCTGTTCGCCGGATCGGGCTATGCCGATCTCTCCGAGACGGCGCTCTACTACATCGGCGGCATCATCAAGCACGCCAAGGCGCTGAACGCCTTCACCAACGCCAGCACCAACTCCTACAAGCGCGTCATCCCGGGCTTCGAGGCGCCGGTGCTGCTGGCCTACTCCTCGCGCAACCGCTCGGCCTCGTGCCGTATCCCCTACTCGGCCTCGCCGAAGGGCAAGCGCGTCGAGGTCCGCTTCCCGGATCCGTCGGCCAACCCCTACCTCGCCTTCGCGGCGATGCTGATGGCCGGCATCGACGGTATCCAGAACAAGATCCATCCGGGCGACCCGATGGACAAGAACCTGTACGACCTGCCGCCGGAGGAGCTCTCGAAGGTTCCAACCGTCGCGGGCTCGCTGCGCGAGGCTCTGAACGCGCTCGACGCCGACCGCACCTTCCTCACCAAGGGCGGCGTGTTCACCGACGACCAGATCGACGCCTACATGGAGCTCAAGTGGGAAGAGGTCTACAACTGGGAACACCAGCCGGCGCCGATCGAGTACAAGATGTACTACTCGGTCTGATCCGCGACAGTTCCGTGACGTTCGAAGGGGCCGCGCATGCGGCCCCTTTTCGATTCCTGAAGCGGCGCCTAAAGTCGTCGCATGGTCGTGCCATCGCTTACCCGTCGTGCCTTCACCGGCGCCGCCGTCTCGTCAGTCGCTCTCGGTCCCGCCGCCGCCCAGCCCAGGCCGCTGGTACGCGTGGCCTTCGGTTCCTGCGTCGATCCGCGCGAGCCGCAGCCGATCTGGGATTCGATCCTAGCCTACAAGCCCGACCTGTTCATTTTCGCCGGCGACAACGTCTACGGCGACAGCAAGGACCGCGAGGTCAAGGAGCTCAAGGAGGCCTACGAGCGGGCGCGCCAGTCGCCGGGCTACATGAAGCTGCGCCAGAGCGTGCGCCACCTCGCGATCTGGGACGACCACGACTACGGCGTCAACGACGCCGGCGGCGACATGCCGTTCAAGGCCGAGTCGAAGGAGGAGTTCCTGAAGTTCTGGGACGTGCCTTCGGACGATCCACGGCGCCAGCAGGAGGGCATCTACCACGCGGAGTCGTTTGGCGCGCCGGGCCAACGCGTGCAGGTGATCCTGCTCGACATCCGCTGGTTCAAGTCGCCGTGGCTGCCGAGCCCGAATCGCGGCGCCTTGGGCATGGAGCGCTATGTCCCCGACAACGATCCGGCCAAGACCATGCTGGGCCCGGCGCAATGGGCGTGGCTCGCCGACCGCCTGCGCGAGCCTGCCGAGCTGCGGCTGGTGGTGTCCTCGATCCAGGTGCTGGCCGAGGGCCATGGCTGGGAACGCTGGGGTAATTTCCCGCGCGAGCGGCGCAAGCTCTTCGAGCTGGTGCGCCAGACCCGCGCCGAGAATGTGATCTTCCTCTCCGGTGATCGCCATCTCGGCGCGCTCTACCGCGAGACCGACGGCACGCCCTACCCGCTCACCGAGATGACCTCGAGCGGGCTGACCAAATATTTCCCCAACTCCCGCGAGCTTGGCCCGAACCGCCTGGGCGCGGTGTTCGGCCGGGCGAATTTCGGCACCATCGACATCGACTGGTGGGAAAAGAAGGTGCGCCTCTCCGTGCGCGACGAGGCCGGCCAACCGGTACGCAGCCATAGCGTGCCGATGGAGGAGATGCGGTTCCGGACGTGAAGTCCTTTTCTTCTCCCCACGAAGGTGGGGAGAAGGTGCCGAGCGCAGCGAGGCGGATGAGGGGCTTCTCGCGCAACAACGCCGACCTTAGTTGTTGAAGCGCCGCGAAGCCCCTCATCCGCCCTTCGGGCACCTTCTCCCCGCCTTCGCGGGGAGAAGGGAAACCTCTACCCCGCGAGCGCCGCGCGTAGCGCCTCGAACGGCAAGGTCACGCAGTCGCGGCGGCTCCTGTGCTCGGCGACGGGCGCGAAGGCGGCGAAGTCGCCGGTGCCCTGGGACTCGCCGCGCAGCACCGCGTCGATCTCGCGCCGCAGATCGGCGATGTCCGCCGCGGTGTGGCCGATGGCGCGCGGCGTGAGCGCCGACGCCGAGGCCTCGCACAGCGCGCAGCCGCGCACCTTGTGCGCCAGTTCGGCGATGCGGCCCCGCTCGTCGAGGCGGATCTCCATGGTGACGCGATCGCCGCACAGCGGATTGTCGCGCATCGCCTTGGCGGTCGGCGCGGCGAGCGTTCCGGCGCCGACCTTCGACTTGGCCAGCGCGACGATGCGGTCCTGGTATAGGGCCTGACTCACGCGAACCGCCTCAGCGCCTCGCCGACACCCTCGAGCAGCGCGTCGACGTCGCCGGCGTCGTTGTACGGCGCGATGCTGGCGCGCGTGGTGCCGGGGATGTCGAGCCTGTCCATCAGCGGCTGGGCGCAGTGATGGCCGGCGCGCACCGCGACGCCGTGGGAGTCGAGAATCTGCGCCGTGTCGTGTGGATGCACGCCCTCGAGCGTGAACGAGATCACCGGGTAGCGGCCCTGCAGCCCGGCCGGGCCGATCAGCCGCGTGCCCTTGATGCCGGCCAGGCCATCCATCATGCGCTGGGTCAGGCCCATCTCGTGCGCGCCCACCGCGCTCCAGTCCAGCGCCATCATCCAGCGGCAGGCCGCGCCGAGACCGATCGCCGGGCCGATCGGCGGCGTGCCGGCCTCGAAGCGGCGCGGCGGCGGCGCCCAGGTGATCTCCTCCAGCGTCACGCGGCCGATCATCGAGCCGCCGCCCATGAAGGGCGGCATGTCGTCGAGCAGCGCGCGGCGCCCCCACAGCACGCCGATGCCGTTGGGCGCATAGGCTTTGTGGCCGGCGAAGGCGTAGAAATCGACGCCCAGCGCCGGCAGGTCGATTGGCCCGTGCGGCGCGCGCTGGGCGCCGTCGAGCAGCACCACCGCGCCCACCGACTTCGCCGCGGCGACCACGGGGGCGACGTCGAGCAACGCGCCGGTGACGTTCGAAACATGCGCGAGGGCGATGATGCGCGTGCGCGTCGTCACCGTCTTCGATAGGGCGCCGACATCGATGCGTCCGTCTGATGTGATCGGCAGGCCGACCAGCTTGGCGCCGACCCGGCGCGCGAGCTGGTACCAGGGCACGATGTTGGAGTGATGCTCGAGCTCGGAGACGACGATCTCGTCGCCCGCCTTCAGACGCTCGCCGTAGCTGTGGGCCACCAGGTTGATCGCCGCGGTGCAGCCGCCGGTGAAGATTATCTCCTCCGGTGAAGCGACGCCGAGGAAGCGGGCGACGTCGGCGCGTGCATTTTCATAGAGCTCGGTGGCGGCCTCGGCCAGCGCATGCACGCCGCGCAGCACATTGGCGCGCGATGTCGTCTCGTAGTCGACGACCGCGTCGATCACGGCCCGCGGCGTCTGCGCCGAGGCGCCGTTGTCGAGATAATGCAGCGTCTTGCCGTTGATCGGTCGCGAGAGGATCGGAAACTGCCGCCTGATCGCGCCGACATCGAAGGTCTTGCTGGTCATCGCGTCCTGTCCGCCGTGCTGCGCGCGGCGGCGGACACTACGCCAACGCCGGGCTCAGCCCGTGTACCATATATGCTCGATCCAACCGTGCGAGCCATGATTATTGTACCTGCCGGCGCTGCCGTGCAACTCGTGCAGCGTGCCGCGCCAGGGATCGAGAACGACGACCCAGGTGCGGCTGGTACAGCGCGCGGCGAGGATGAAGTGACCGCCGCTGCGCGTCATCGTCGCGCCGGCCCCGCGATACCACCCCACGAGGAGTAGCGCCGGAAAGCGATCCCGGATACGATTCTTCTGCCATGCGAAGTTATAGGTCGCGGTACCGGGATACAAAGCCCCGGTGTCGGCGCTGACGCGGATGCCGGAGGCTTGAAGGGTGGGCGTGATGTTGCTCTCGTCGGTGCCGGTGCCGAGCCCTCTGTTCGCACCGCTTAGCTGGCTCTGAAGCAGCGATCCCGAGAAGAGTCCGGAGATCGCCTTGTAGCCGCTCTCGCCGTTGACGCTGCACTGCTGGCGCGTCTGATCCCACATCATGCCGATACTGGCGAGCGCGCAGGACATTGGCTCGTTCTGCCGGTCGATGTAATGGGTGACCCCATCGGAATCGTTGCGGCGGATGTATTCCTGGGCGACGACGAAGGACATGACGACTTCCCGCTCCTCTATGGATGGACTCGGTCGACACGACTAAGTGATCGCTCAATTATCTTCTAAACAGCCCCTCCCGTCAAGCGCGCCGTGCGCGGTAGGCCGCCAGCGCCTCAGGCGTATCCAGATCGACAAGCACGCCCTCCGGCGAAGTCTCGCCGTCCATCGGCACCTCGCAGACCTGGTCGGCATGCTCGCCAATCAGGTGGCGGGCGCCGGTGTCGCCCGACACGCCGCCCATCTCCGGGAAGAAGCGCTTGGCCCACAGCACCGGATTGCCACGCTTGCCCTCGACCGTGGGCACGCAGATCGAGCGGCCCTCGACCGGGTTGAAGGCGGCGATCAGCTTGTTGAGCTGCGCCGGTGTGACCGCCGGCATGTCGCCCAGCAGCACCAGCGCGCCGTCGATATCGGCGGGCAAGGTCGCGACGCCCGCCTTCAGCGAGGTGCTCAGTCCCTGGGCGTAATCGGGATTCTCGACGAAGCGCACGGCGCGCGCGACATCGCCCAGGCTGGTCACCGCGCGGCGCACATCCTCGGCCATGTGGCCCAGCACGACCGTGGCCGACACCGCGTGCGACATCATCGCGGCGCGCACCACGCGCGCCACCATCGGCGCGCCGTCGATCTCCGCCAGCAGCTTGTTCGACGGGCCCATGCGGCTGGAGCGACCGGCCGCCAGGATCAACGCGGCGATGCGCGGCGCGCGCTGCGCCTCGCTTGCGGCCGCACCGTCGTCGCCGCTGCGCAACACGCCACGCATGGTGGTTTCCTCGAGCAGCCCGCCGGCACCCATGCGCACGATCTCGCCGCGGCGCACCGGCAACCCGGCGGCCAGGCGCTGCAGCACCATGTCGAAGCCGTTGAACTTGGGCGACTTGGCGCAGCCCGGAAGGCCGATCGCCGGCTTGCCGTCGAGCTCGCCCATCAGCAGCAGATTGCCGGGATCGACGGGCATGCCGAAATGCGTGACGCGCCCGCCGGCCTTCTCGATGCCCGCCGGTATCGTGTCGCGGCGATCGACGATCGCCGAGGCGCCGGCGATCAGGAATAGATCGCAACCCTCGGCCGCCAACGCCGTCAACGCGTCGGCGATCTCGCCTTCGTCGTGCCGAACGCGCCGCTCGCCCGCGAGCGAACCACCCAGGCCAGCCATGCGCGCGCGCGTCGTCTCGGTGGTCTTGTCGAGCACCTTGCCGCGCGTGCCCGGCAGGCTGGTCTGCACCAGCCCCGCCTTCATCGCGCGGAACGGCTTGACGGAGACCATGGGTCCACCCTCACGCACCACCGCCAAGGCGCGGTCGAGCGCGGCGCGCGGCACGGCGAAGGGGATGATCTTGATGGTGGCGACCATCTGCTTGGCCTCGGCCGCGGCGTAGGCCGGCAGGGTCGCGATGGTGATCGACTCGTCGATGTCGTTGAGCGCGTCGAGGCGCGTCTGATCGGTGACCACGACGCCGGGCGCCACCGCGAAGAGATTGGCGCGGCCGGTGAACGGCGCGGTCGCCGTCAGCCCGGTGCCCATCACGGCTTCGGCGATAGTGCGCGCCGCCTCGTCCTCGTGCACGTCGTCTTCCGCCAGCCGGGCGGCGATCACCGTCTTGACGCCGACGGCCTTCAGCGCGGCGACGTCGAGTTCCGACAGCCGCCGACCCTTGGCGAAGTTGATGCGACCCTCGCGATGGGCGTGCGCGAGGATCGCGCCGGCCGCCTCGTCGATGGGGATTTCGCCGAAGCGCATGGGATCAGGCCGCGCGCTCGCGCGGCTCGCGCTCGGCGGCCTGCGCCGAACGCACCTGGATGATCTGCGCCAGGATCGAGATCGCGATCTCCGCCGGCGAGCGGCCGCCGAGGTTCAGGCCGACCGGCCCGTGGATGCGCGCGAATTGCGCGTCGGTGATTCCGGCCTCCGTGAGGCGCGCCTTGCGCTTGGCGTGCGTGTTGCGGCTGCCCAGCGAGCCGACATAGAAGGCATCGGAATTCAGCGCCACGATCAGCGCCGGATCGTCGAGCTTGGGATCGTGGGTCAAGGTCACCACGGCGGTCGCCGGATCGGGCTTCAGCCGCTCCATCGCCTCGTCCGGCCAGTCGGTGAGCACGGTGACACCGGGGAAGCGGCTGTCGCTGGCGAAGGCGCGGCGCGGATCGATCACCGTGACGTCGAAGCCGCTCATCGCCGCCATCGGCACCAGGGCCTGCGCGATGTGCACGGCGCCGACCACGATCATGCGCTGCGGCGGGATGAAGGCCTGCACGAAGAACTTGCCCGACGCGCTCTCGACCGTCTCGCTCTTGCCCGACTCGAGCGCGGCGCGGCCGGCCGACAGCGCCGCGGCGTCGCTGGCCAGCGCGCCCTCGGCGCGGTCCTTGAAGATCAACGCTTCCTCGCCATCGGCGATGCGCTTGACCAGCACCACGGGCTGGCGCGCCGCGCGCGCGGCTTGCAGGGCGTCGAGAGTCGACAGTTTCATCGCGTGTCTTCCCGTTTTCTCCTTCTCCCCGCGAAGGCGGGGAGAAGGTGCCCGAAGGGCGGATGAGGGGCTTCGCGGTGG
>CAYTFW010000167.1:0-14296 GCA_964437145.1 uncultured Rhizobiaceae bacterium | reverse complement strand
CCGAAGTCTTCTTCGATCACCTGTTGCACTTCAAACGTGAATCCACACCCTCGCTCCGCTCGGGATGACAGTGACCTCGCGCTCTACGCCCGCGGGTTGTCTTCGTCGAAGAACACCAGCGTGCGGATTTCGATGCTCTGGCGCGGGCGAGCGTTGACGGGGCTGGTCGGATCGTCGAAGGCGCTGTGCGCCGTCCAGCGCGCGCGGCCGTCGGTCGCCGAGTCGTAGCACTTGAAGACCATCGCCTCGTCGGCGGTCATCGCGCGATAGTAGAACCAGCGATGCGCCGGGTTGTGGCGCACGCCGTAGGTCTCGCCCAGGCGATCGCGATAGATCAGGTCGGAGGCGATGAAGTCCTCGAAGGCCACCGAGCGCGCATCGACGATGCCCAGCGGCTGCTGCTCGATGGTGCCGGCGATCGAGCGCCAGACATTGACGATGGCGTAGCGCTTCTTCAGCCGCCGCTCCGCCTCGTCGGGCGGCAGCAGGTCCCAGACGCGCTGCGGCGCGGAGCGCAGGGTGTAGTCGTTGTGCGCGCGCTTCACCGGCTCGCGCACGCCCCGCTCGTCGCGCCTGATGTTGCGGCCGTCGCGGATCGTGTGGTCGAACACCATCACCTTCGACGCGCCGGTGAGCTTTTTCACCAGCGCCTCGACCTCGCCGTAGTAGGTGTCCACGAGCTGCCGCTCGTCATAGAAGTCGGTCACCTCGCTGGGCGCCTCGACCAGGGTGAATCCGGCGGTCTCGAGCCCGGGCGCCTCGGCCAGCTGGCGCGCGTCGCGCACGGCCATGGGCTGCGGCGCGTAGGCGGTGTTACGCCACGGCTTTCCCGGCGGCGGCTCGTAGGTGTAGCTGAACGGCTTCTCGGCGGTCGGCACGATGTAGTTGATCGGCGCGACGATTTCGGTCGAAGCGGTGGTGACGGTCAGGGCGTCCATGGTGCGGCTCCGGGCTGAATCCTGTAAGCCGAACATGGTGGCGGACGCGGCCGCGGTCAAAAGAGCATTGTCGGGTTATCGATTAGGAAAACTGATCGATCAGCCGGTCACGAAATCCGTGCTAGTGGGATTGCTGCCACAGACCAGCACCGCGACTTTCTCCCCCTGCTTGGGCACGTAGCGGCCGGAGGTCAGCGCCGCCATCGCTGCGGCGCCACCCGGCTCGGCGACCAGCCGCAGCCTGTCCCATAACATTTTCTGTGCCGTGACGATGGCCTCGTCGGTCACCAGGACCGATTGCGCGACGTGCTTCTGCGCGATCGGGAACATCAGCCCGCCGATCTGCTTGGGGGCGAGCGAATCGGCGGCCACGCCGCCGGCCGGCGCGTCGACCGGCATGCCGGCCTTCAGCGCCATGTTCAAGGTCGGCGCTGCCTCGGGCTCCACCGCCACCACCTTGACCTTGCCGGCGAACCACGCGGCGATGCCGCCGATCAGCCCGCCGCCGCCGACCGCGACCAGCAAGGTGTTGAGCCCGGGCACCTGCTCCTCGATCTCCAGCCCGACGCTGCCTTGGCCGATCAAGGTCTCGGGCTGGTCGTAGGCGTGGATCGCCATGGCGCCGCTTCGCGCGCGCCATTCCTCCGACGCGGACAGTGAATCGGCGTAGCGCTCACCGCCGACCACGAGGTCGGCGCCATAGCCGCGGATGCGCGCGATCTTCATCGGCGCGGCGATGACGGGCACATAGATCTTGGCGGGAATCTTCAGCGTCATCGCCGCATAGGCGACGGCCGCGCCGTGATTGCCGCCCGAGGCTGCGACCACGCCGGCCTTCGGCACGTCGCGCGTCAGCAGGTTGGTGAAGGCGCCGCGCGGCTTGAACGAGCCGCTGTGCTGCAGCAGCTCGAGCTTCAGGTGCACATCGGGAAGCGAGAGCCCGAAATCGGCGCCGGCGACGGACATCACCGGCGTGCGCCGGATGTAAGGCGCGATGCGCGGATAGTTGGCGGCGATGGCGGCGCGGTCGATGGCGCGAGTCATGTCCCGTCATCCCGAGCGCAGCGAGGGATCTAGGTCTGCCTTGGATCCCTCGCTGCGCTCGGGATGACAGACGTGTCTCTACCCCGCCTTGCGACAGGTCGAGGTTCTCTTCAGCTCCGGCCCGGTGTGGCCGCGCAGGAAGGCAAGAATATTGTCGGGCGCGCCGCGCGGCTTGGGCGGGCCCAGCCGGTCGAAGCTGAGTTCGACGCCGTGCGTCTTCGCCAACGCCTCCAGCATCGGGCGATTGTCTGGAACCAGCATGGCGTAGGCGCCGTCGGCTTCGCGGCGCAGGAAGACGTGGCTGATGCGGCCGCCGGACTCGTCGGCCTCGACGATGATCAGATCGCCCGATTTCTCCATGCGCAGTGCATAGCCGCTCTTGTCGACGATGGCGCGATAGACGTGATCGCCGGGCGACGCCTGGTTCGGGCCCGACAGCGTGACGCGGCCGCCATCTTTGTCGTTGGCGTTCTGGCAGCGCCAGGTACCGGCGGCGAGGCCGACATCCTGGCCGCGCTGAAGGACGCGTTGCTCGGTTTCGTAGCAGCCCGTCAGCAGGGCCAGCGCGGCGAGGAGGGCGAGGGCGATGCGCATGGGTCGACTATGATAGGCTCGCTCATGGCCGACAAGCCGTCCGATCGCATCGCTCTGGGCCAAACCGAGATTCCGCCGGTGATGCGGCAACTCGCCGATGTGCTGCCGCAGTTCATCGGCGCCGATCTGGAAAGCCAGCTCCAGACCTTCGACTCCTTCCTCGCCCTGCTGTCGCCGTCGGTGCGTCCCGAGGTTTCGGCGATGCTGCGCCGGGCCGCCGAGCGGACGGCCGACGCAGCGAGCGCCAAGCGCATCATGAAGGCGGCGCTGGATGTCAGCATCGGCCTGCGCGCCGCCGAGCCCTACGATCATGAGGTGGCGATGCGGGCGTACCAGGAGGAGCATCGCAGGAACTTCCCGAACCTGCCGGGTCTGGGCGGCGACGATCGGGTGTTTCTCGCCAAGATCGACGAGGCGCTGGCGCGGATCGAGCCGATGGCCGAGGCGGGCTGGGGGCCGGCCGAGAGCATCCTGCGCCAGCTGCGCTGGTGCCGCGCCTTTGCGCTCGGCGAGCCGCGCGAGGAGCGGCCAGGTCCGTTCTCGATGGGCATGATCGCGACCCGCAATTTCGACATGTGGGGCAACGAGCCCGAGCTCGCCAGCCTGATCAACGAGGTCGAGCGGCTGGCGAACATCCGGCTGGAAGACGCGGGCGAGTGGCCCTAGCCGACGACCGGACCGTCGCGCGAGGCCGGCGGCTTGGCTTTGCGCCAGAAATAGTACGCCATGATCCAGTCGAAGATGCCGATGGCTGGGAACAGCACCAGCACGAGATCGACGCCGGGCACGATATCCATCGTGAAGGCGCCGAGGGCGACGAACACCACCGGCGCGACGATACCGATCAGCACGCCGCCGATCGCCAAGGCGAACGCCACCAGGCGCAGTCCGATCGGGCTGGCTTGGCGCGGCGGCGCCATCAGGCGGCTTTCTTCATCATGTCGCTCACGCGTTCGGCGATCATGATGGTGGGCGCGTTGGTGTTGCCGCCGATCAGGGTGGGCATCACCGAGGCGTCGATCACGCGCAGCCCTTTCACCCCGCGCACCCGCAGCTCGTTGTCGACCACCGCCGATGCATCGCTGTCGGGTCCCATCTTGCAGGTGCCGACGGGGTGATAGATCGTCTCGCAGCGCGCGCGGATCCATTGGGCGATCTCGGCGTCGCTCTTGCGGCCGACGCCGGGCTCCATCTCCTCGCCGCGATAGGGATCCATGGCTTTCTGCGCGAAGATCTCGCGCGCCATCTTCGTGCCCTCGACCAGCACGTCGAGATCGCGTCGCTCGGCGAGATAGTTCGCGTCGATCGCCGGATGGTCGAGCGGATCGGGGCTCTTCAGCCTGATGGTGCCGCGGCTCTCCGGGCGCAGCAGGCACATGTGCAGGGTCATGCCATTGGTCTTCATCTTGGTCTTGCCGTGGTCGATCACGAAGGCCGGGATGAAGTGCAGCTGCATGTCGGGTGCCGCCAGCCCGTCCGAGCTGCGCAGGAAGCCGCCGGTCTCGGCGATGCACGAGGTGCCCGGCCCGGTCTTGGCGAACAGGTACTTGGCCAAGGTCACCAGCTCGTTAGCGGTGTCGTAGGTGTCGCGCGTCTTGCAGTGATAGAGCGTCGCGGCGTCGAGGTGGTCCTGCAAATTGCCGCCGACACCCGGCACGTCGGCCACGACGTCGATGTGATGGGCGCGCAAATGGTCGGCCGGGCCAATGCCCGACAGCATCAGCGTCTGCGGCGAATTGATCGCGCCGCCGCTCAGGATCACCTCGCGGCTGGCATAGGCGGCCTTGTCGATGCCATCGTGGCGATAGGCGACGCCCTGGGCCTTGCCGTTTTCGATCAGCACCTTCTGCGTCATCGCCTCGGTCTGCACCGTGACGTTGCCGCGCGCCATCGCCGGGCGCAGATAGGCGACGGCGGTGCTGAAGCGCTTGCCGCCCTTCTGCGTCACCTGGTAGTAGCCGACGCCGTCCTGCTCGGCACCGTTGAAGTCCGAGACGCGCTTGTGGCCGGCCTGCTCGCAGGCGGCGAGGAAGGCGTCGTTGATCTTCGCCGGGCTGCGCTGGTCGGCGACGTTGAGCGGCCCGCCGCTGCCATGGAACTCGCTGGCGCCGCGCTCGTTGTTCTGCGCCCGCTTGAAATAGGGCAGCACGTCGCTGTAGCTCCAGCCCGCGTTGCCGAGCTGGCGCCAGTGATCGTAGTCCCAGGCATGGCCGCGGACGTAGAGCATGGCGTTGATCGACGACGATCCGCCCAGCGTCTTGCCGCGCGGCCAGTACATCTTCCTGTTGTCGCAGTGGACCTGGGGCGTGGTCTCGTAGCCCCAGTTGAACAGGCCCTTGCCGGCGAGATTCACCACGCCCGCCGGCATGTGGATAAACATGTGGTTGTCGGGCTTGCCGGCCTCGAGCACGAGAATCTTCACTTGGGGATCCTCGCCCAGCCGATAGGCCAGCGTGCTGCCAGCCGAGCCGGCGCCGACGATGATGTAGTCGTACTCGTTGGTCGCCATCGCCCGCTCTCCCGTTCTCTCGTTACCGCGATGGTGGAACGACCGGAGAGCGGCGGCAAGTCAGATCGGCTTGCGTGGATAACCCTTCTGCTCGAGATCGACGACGTCCTCGCGAAATGCCTTGTCGATCGTGCCGTAGACGGCGCGGCGGAACAGCGGCTTGAGCAGCTTCTTGATGCCGCTGACCGGCAGATCGGCGCGGAAGTGCACGATCGTGCCGCCCTTGCCGTCATCGGCGAAGCGCTGGGTGAAGCGCGTGCCGACATTGGTGCCCGATACCACGTCGCTGGTCAGGCTGCCGTCGGCGTTGCGCGTCAGCACCACCTCGTCGACCTGCATCATGCCCAGCAGGCGCACGGCCTGACGGAACGTGCAGGTCGTGCCGTCGTCGGCGTGGACGGTGAAGACGATGCCCTTGTGCACCGCGTGCGAGGCGTGGTGACGCATGTCGCCGAACTGGGCGCCGACCTCCTGTGGTGGTCGCGCGATGCGGCCCTCGTAGTCGACGATCAGCCTGTCGGTCATGGTGATGGCCTCCGCTTTGCCGGCGGTACGCGCGGCGCGGGCGGAACGGATGCGTCTACCGCGTCGGGTCGGTCAATTCGTCGAGCGTGCGGGCAAACCGTGGCGCCCAGCGGCTCTCGCAGGCCGCCTTGACCTGGCGTGACAGCCACGGCCAGCGGCGACGGCCCGACGTTATCCAGCGTCGGCCGCTCTCGAACTCGGTCGCGAGCAGGTACAGGGCCGGCACCAGGAACAGCCAGCCCGGGATGATCGGCAAGAAGCCGCCCAAGGTCGCCAATGTCAGGCAGACGAGGATCGCCAGGATGACCACGATCTTGCGCAGGGTGCCGTTGGGGCGTGGGTCGGAGGCAGGCGGCGTCGACATCCTTTTTATATGGTGATGGTCTCGAATGAGTGCATGGCGAGCGTGATTATCCCTTGACGTTTACGTAAGGTCGCGTTGACGTTTACGTAAACGGCATGTAGGGTCGCGCCATGACATCGACGCCGACGATCGACGCCGCGCGCCCTGCGACCAAGGCAGCGCCGGCGCAGACCTGGACCATCGCCGAGCTGGCGCGCGAGTACAACGTCACGCCGCGCGCCATCCGCTTCTACGAGGATGAGGGCCTGCTGTCGCCGACGCGCGTGGGCATGGCGCGCATCTACAGCCAGGGCGATCGCTGGCGGCTGGGCTGGATCCTGCGCGGCAAGCGGCTGGGCTTCAGCCTGGCGGAAATCAAGGAACTGATGGACCTCTATCACGCCGACCGCTCAGGCGTGCAGCAACTGCGCGCCATCGTGCGCAAGAGTCGCGAGCACGTCGCGGAGCTGGAGGCCAAGCTGCGCGACCTGCGCACACAGATCGCCGAATTCCGCGAGGTCGAGGGCCACGCCGCGCAGATGCTGCGCGACAAGGGCGCCGATCCGGAATCGGAGTAGACTGACACCAAGGCTTTCCAGGAGAGAGACGCCATGGCGACCTACAAGGCACCGCTGAAGGACATGCGCTTCGTGCTCAACGAGGTGATCGACGTGTCGCGCGTCTCGGCGCTGCCGGGCTACGCCGAGGCGACGCCCGACCTGATCGACGCCATTCTCGAGGAAGGCGCCAAGCTCTGCGAGAACGTGCTGTTCCCGCTCAACCGCAGCGGCGACGAGGAAGGTTGCCACTACGAGAACGGCGTGGTGCGCACGCCCAAGGGCTTCAAGGAAGCCTACAAGCAGTTCATCGAGGGCGGCTGGACCAACGTCACGACCGATCCGCAATACGGTGGCCAGGGCCTGCCGGCGACGGTGGGCTTCGTGATGCAGGAGATGATCACCTCCTCGAATCTCTCCTTCGGCATGTATCCCGGCCTGTCGCACGGCGCTTACGAGGCGCTGCACGCGCACGCCAGCGAGACGATCAAGCGGACCTATCTGCCCAAGCTGGGCGAGGGCGTGTGGTCGGGCACGATGTGCCTGACGGAGCCTCATTGCGGCACCGATCTCGGCATGCTGCGCACCAAAGCCGAGCCGCGCTCGGACGGCAGCTACGATCTCAGCGGCACCAAGATCTTCATCAGCGCCGGCGAGCACGACCTGACGGAGAACATCATCCATCTCGTGCTGGCGCGCCTGCCGGACGCGCCCGGCGGCACCAAGGGCATCAGCCTGTTCGTCGTGCCGAAATTCCTGCCGACCGCCGACGGCAAGCCCGGCGAGCGCAACGGCATCCGCTGCGGCGCCATCGAGCACAAGATGGGCATCAAGGCCTCGTCGACCTGCGTGATGAACCTCGACGGCGCGCGGGGATGGATGGTGGGCGAGGCCAACAAGGGCCTCAACGCCATGTTCGTGATGATGAACGCCGCGCGGCTGGGCGTCGCCATGCAGGGGCTCGGCATCGCCGAGACCGCCTACCAGAGCGCCGCGAGCTACGCCAAGGAGCGCATCCAGGGCCGCTCGCTCACTGGTCCGAAGAACGACAAGGGTCCGGCCGATCCGATCATCGTGCATCCCGACGTGCGGCGCATGCTCTTGATCCAGAAATCGTTCGCCGAGGGCGCGCGCGCCATGGCCTACTGGATCGGCTCGCTGATCGATGTCGCGCGTCGCCACGAGAGCCAGGAGGAGCGCGAGAAGGCCGACGATCTGATCCAGATCCTCACACCGATCGCCAAGGCGTACTTCACCGACATGGGATTCGAGTCGGCGAACCTCGCGATCCAGACCTATGGCGGTCACGGCTTCATCCGCGAGCACGGCGTCGAGCAGCTGGCGCGCGACGCGCGCATCACCATGCTCTACGAAGGCGCCAACGGCGTGCAGGCGCTCGACCTCGTCGGGCGCAAGCTGCCGATGAAGGGCGGAAGGCCGGCGCAGCGCCTGCTGGGCGAGATCAATGGCTTCATCGCCGCCAACAAGGGCGACGCGACGATGGCGGAATTCGTCGAGCCGCTGGAGAAGGCGATCGGTCGCGTGCAGGACTCGGCGCTGTGGCTGATGCAAAACGGCATGAAGAACCCGGACGAGGCCGGCGGCGCCGCCACCGACTTCCTGCGTCTGATGGGGCTCAGTGCGATGGCGTATATGTGGGCGCGCATCGCCAAGGCGGCGCAGGCCGGCCTGGCGAAAGGCACCGACAACGATTTCTACAACGCCAAGCTCGCGACCGGCCGCTTCTTCGTGCAGCGCGTGCTGCCGCAGACCACGTCGCTGTCACACCAGATCAAGGCCGGTGCCTCGACCATGATGGCGCTCGACGCCGCGGCGTTCTGAGTCGTCATCTCAATCGGGTCTTTTGCCGCGCACCGAATGCATGTACCGCGATGACGTTGTGGCGCGTGTCGGTTTCCTGTTTTCCTCACGCCTCGATTGCGCCATTGACGACTTAATCACATCGGGCACGGCCGAGGCTGTGCGATGGTTGGCGTCGAGATGTGCTCCCCCAAGCGTGCATCTCTCCTGATCAGGGTCGCACTCCCCCAACCCCCGCGGCCCTGTCTTGCTCGAATGAGCGGCCGGTCATCTCTGATGACCGGCTTTCTTCTTTTCAGACCTGGTGAATTCTTGACTCGGCGCGCGCGAGATAAGACTCGGCGTCGTCGGGCAGCAGCAGCCGATCTTTCACCAGCGCGTCGACAGCGCTTTTCACCATCGCGACATAGGCCGCGTGATCCGCATAGCGCTCGGCGATGGATGGGCGCGGATCGCCGTTCGACTCGCGCGCGCTCTTCGTCGCCGCGAAGGCGAGATAGCTGCCGTCGCGATCGGCGAGCTCGCCGGTGGGATAGGGCGCCTTGTATTCGTTCCAGCCCGTGTAGGTGGCGAGCGGCACGGCGATGTCGGGCAGTCGAACGCCGGCGATCTCATTGCCGTCGCTGTCGACCTTGGCCACCAGCGTGCGATAGGCGCGCGACGGCTCGACGAAATCGACCCAGTCGCCCGGCGGTGTGACCGTGTTGGTGCGCTTGACCACCGCGGCGTCGGGGATAGTCGGGAAGCCGGTGGCGTCGGGCGCGACCAGCGTGCCGGCGGCGAGAGTCGGCACGCGACTGGGCGGCGGCTCTCTGCCTGATACGACCCATTCGTCGAGCGCGACCAGCAGCGCGCGCACGGCGGGCATCGGATTGTGCGGGTTGCGTGGATTGCGGTTGGGTCCGGCGTCGATGGGCGCGCCGGCGCGGCCGCCATGCTGCGTGCCGGCGATCATGTAGACGCGGGAGTTCGCGGGCAGGGCGATGTCGCGCGCGCCGAGCGGATCGGTGTGCAAGAGAGACGCGCCCTTCTGCCAGTACTCGGTCGAGGTGTTGGTCTCGATCAGCAGCGGATCGCAGCCATCGCCGCGCAACAGCGAGCCGCGCGCGCCGGTGAGCGGATCATCGAGCGTCGCGGTCGAGAACGGGAAGGCGTTCTCCGGAAAGCCGTGATCCTCGTGCTGCGTGTTGGTGCGGAAGGGCTGCGCGAAGGGCTCATTGCAGAACACGCGGCCGACGCCGGCGATGTGCGAATGGACGCCGTCGAAGACGCGCCGTCCGTCTTCATCGCGATTGAAGCCCTGCGAGATATGGTCGCGCAGATAGCGACCGGCCTGCGAGAAGCCGATCGCCAGCGCGTGCGTGATCGGTCCGCCCGATGCGGCGCGGCCGCCGGCGTCGTGCTTGAGGTAGCTGATAAAGTCGCGCGTGGCGGCGAAGCCGATGCCTTGAACCTTGGGCGACGTGGCCTCGTAGAAGACGTCGTAGATCGAGCCAGGTATCGGCTTGGTGCCATCGGGCAGCAGCTTGATGGTGCGGTTGTCGACAAAGGCCCAGGCGACATCGCGACGCTGCTCGGCCTCGCGTTCGCGCACCGTGACGCGTACCTTCGCCGGGTCGAGGCTCGCGGCGGGATAGGAAAGGCGGAATGTCTCAGTGGCGCCGCCGGGCCGCGTGCCGCTGCCGAACTCATCGCGGATGCGGCGCACGATGGGGCGGCCGTTGTCGGTCGCCACAGGTGCCGTCAGGCCAAGACCGAAATTGGCGCGCGGCGCGTCGGGGTCCCAGCCCGACCAGACGACCGTGTAGCCGCGCTTCAGCGGAAAGCCGTTGCCGAGATCGGCGACGGTACGCGGGTCGTTCATGCCCTGCGGACCGTCGCAGATATTGCCGACCAGCATCTTGCGGCCGCGATTGTTGACCTCGTAGAGGATGCGGCCGTTGCCGCGCTTCGGGTCGGCGGGGCGCAGGATGAAGAAGTCGGTGGCGTACTCGACGCGACCGCGCGCGTTCAGCGGCGCCTTGTCGATCAGCGCGATGCCGCGATTGCCGGGATGCGCCGGATCCAGCTCGCCCCGTGCGACGCCGACGACGCGTTCATACGCGCCGGCGTCGCCAAACGGGGCGCCGTCGGCGAGCGGTTCGATGGCGGTGATTTCGATCGAGTAAATCATGCCGCCATACTGGACCACCTTCCCCCTTCGAGGGAAGGCGGGCCTAGGCGGTGACTTCCTTCACCGTGATCTTGTAGCCGTAGGCGTCGGGATCGACGCCGTCGAGCGGGCCCTTCGCCGTCTCGCCTTCCGGATACATGAAGTAGTTCACCACGGTGCTCGACGGCGCGAGCTTGACGTCGCGGCTGTGGTTGAAGGCCACCCAGTTGGCTTCCCACGAGCCGAACAGGAAACGCCTGAGCTCCGGCATCCTGGGATCGTTGAGCGTCAGCTTGTCGTCGAGCACCACCTTGCGCACGT
Source organism: uncultured Rhizobiaceae bacterium (assembly GCA_964437145.1). GTDB lineage: Bacteria > Pseudomonadota > Alphaproteobacteria > Reyranellales > Reyranellaceae > JAFAZJ01. Next base: position 3,492 of record CAYTFW010000167.1, on the reverse strand, counting down.
CGGCCGGATCGGCTGGTACCCAGCCGGTGCTCGCGGTCCAGAACTCGGCGCGGCAGTGCTGCGCCTTGCTGATGTCGACGTTGCGTGTGCCCATCGCAGAATAATGCGCCGAGGGCGCCACACGTACGCCGTAGACGCCGCGCGACGGCACGCCGGCGGCGCGCATCAGGCCCATGAACAGCGCGTTGAGGTCGGCGCACTTGCCGCCAAGGTTGCCGGTCACCAGCATGGCGCGGATGTCGCCGACGCCGCAGCCTTTCACTTTGGGATCGCGGAAGGTGTTCTCGACGATCCAGTCGTAGATCAGCTGCGCCTTGATCAACGGGTCGCTCTTGCCCGCGACGATCTTGTCGGCGGTCTCCTTGACGATGCCGTCGGTGCGGATCATGGCGTTGGGCGCCAGGAACTTCTTCACGTCATCGGGCATCGCGCCGCCGCTTGCGCCGCTGGCGAGCGGAACCGAGCGCGGCAGAGCGCCGACGCGCACATTGAGCGTCACCTTGCGCGCCTCGCCGCCGTCGGCCCAGGCCGCGTGCACGGCGCGCGCGCCGGAGTCGAGATCGGTGTGCAGGCTGATCGGCGCGGATCCGCTCCAGCTCATCGACTCCAGCCGCTGGTAGGGGGCGTCGTGCGGCAGCGGCAGCCAGATCTTCGTGGGGCCGCTGTTCGCCGGGATCTCGACAGCGTAGGTCAGGTCGAAGCTGCGCCACCTGCCGGCGGCCGGGCTGGCATGGCCGCGAGTGGCGAAGGAAAGGGCGCCGGCGAAGGGCGCCACCGCCGAGGCCGCGAGAAACGTACGACGCCGCATGGACTGCTCTCCTATGGCCCGTCCATCGTCGCGCGGCATCGGGCCGCCGCGGCGCGCAGGCGTGTTCGTGGATCGATGAAGATCGGGGCGTCGATGCCGCCTTCAGCCCGGTTGCCCGGCATTCATCCCTCGGCGCCCGTACCGGGCAGCGCTGGCGGGACGACGTCGACTGCGCGGGCGAACCTTAGTCCAACGTCGGCAGGCGAATCAACAGGCCCGCCCAGGCGGCGATCGAGACCAGGATCACGCCGGGCACCACGCGCGAGGCGAAGGCCGTTCCGCCATAGATCACGGCGATGACGCACTTCACCACGGCGTTGCTGGTGAAGGCCGCGAGGATCGGCCACGCGGCCTCCTGCGGCGATATCCGGCCGGACGCCGCCATCGACGCCACGGACGCCGCACCGGCATGTGCGTCGGCCAGCCCGGCGGCCGCGGCGGCGATCGCCACGCCGGCCTCGCCGAGCCATTCCCGCAGCGCCGCCGAGGCCAGCAGCACGGCGCCGACGATCACCGCCAGCAGCAGCGCGGTGAGCGGGCTGAAGGCGCGCCCGTCGGCGCCGGCGTCGCGCGATTCGTCGGCGCGCGCGGCGCGCCAGGCGAAGAACAGGCCGTAGATCACCGCGACCACGCCGGCCAGCGCCAGCGGGATGGCGAGCGCGATCAGGGTCGGGCGATGGAAGGCGGCGACGATGATCGCCAGCTGCACGACGGTCGCGACCGTCGATAGCACAGCGCCGGCCACGATCGGGCGCAGCGCGGCCGGATCCCTGTTGGCGCGCTCGCCCATCGCGGCGATGGTCGCGGCACTCGACACGAAGCCGCCGGCGAAGCCCGCGATCGGCAGGCCGAAACGGGGTCCCACCGCGCGCACCGCGACATGACCCAGCGCGCCGATCGCCATGACCAGCACGACGATCATCCAGATCGTGCGCGGGTTGAGCGCCGCCCACGGCCCCATGGCGCGGTCGGGCATCAGCGGCAGGATCACCAGCGCGGCGGCACCTAGCACCAGGCCGTCGCGCAACTCGTCGGCCGTGAGCACCGTTCGTACGAAGTGGTGGATATCGGTGCGGAAGGCCAGCAGCACGGTCATGACCACGGCGATGGCGCCGGCCGCGGCGGGTTCGGGCAAGCTGAACGCGCCCAGCGCCGGCATCGTCACCAGCGCCGCCTCCGTCGTCAGGCCGGGATCCTCACGGCTCGAGCGGAAGTGGGCCACCGCGGCGAGACTGAAGATCGCGACGCTGATCGCGATCAGCAGCGCTACGCCGCCGAGCTGGAAGGCGATGGCGCCGCCCAGGCTGGCGATGGCGAAGGTACGGATACCGGCCGGCGCGCGGCCCTCGCCACCGCCCTTGCGTCGTTCGCGCTCGGCGCCGACCAGCAGCCCGATGGCCAGCGCGCCGGCGAAGCGCAGCATGAGGTCGGTGAATTCGTTCATCGTTTCACTATGAGAACGTCAGGCCTTTTGCGCCAGTGGTCGCTATGGGAACCTGCGTCAACGAATATCGGGAGGAAGCGTCCCATGGAATTCGGCGTCCTGTTCACGTCGCACCCCAATCCCGCGACGGAGCCCTATCCGCATCGCGATGTGCATGCGCGCGTCACCGCCGAGGTGCTCGAGGCCGAGCGGCTGGGCTACGACATCGCCTGGATCGCCGAGCATCATTTCTCGACGACCTACGGCATCATGCCGGATTGCTTCGCCTACATGGCCTATCTCGCGGCCAAGACCAGCCGCATCAAGATCGGCTCGGCGGTGATCACCTTGCCGCTCTACGAGCCGATCCGCGTCGTCGAGAACACGGCCTTCGTCGACATCCTGAGCGGCGGGCGCGTGATGCTGGGCATCGGCTCGGGCTATCGCCCGTACGAGTTCCAGGGCTTCGGCAAGGATTTCGACGCACGCCGCGACGTGCAGGAGGAAGCGGTCGACTGGATTCTCGAGGCCTTCCATCGGCGGCGCTGGACGCACCAGGGCAAGCACTTCAAGGGCGTGGTCGAGCGCGAGTACGAGATGCTGCCGGTGCCGATCCAGGAGCCGCATCCGCCACTGTTCATGGCCGGCGGCACCCACCGCCCGATCCCCGAGTGTGGGCGCCACGGCTTCGGCCTGATGCGCTCGACGCTTGGCCGCCACGACACGCTGGAGAAGCAGATCGCGATCTACCGCGCCGCGCTGAAGGACGCGCCGGAGAAGCTGGGCAAGAATCCCGGCGCCGGCTGCGTCGACATCGCGCGCTGGGTCTATGTCGCGGAGACCGACGCCGAGGCGCGCGCCGACAGCGAGGCCGGCATCATCAGGCACATCGCGCATTTCGGCGGCTCGGGCACGGCCGGCTATCTCGGCTCGGTGTCGGAGAAGAAGGGCGAGCTGCGCTACGAGGATCTGCTGGCGACCACCTTGCTGCACGGCTCGCCGGAGACGGTGACCGCCAAGCTGCGCGAGCTGCAGGCGCGTACCGGGCTCACCTCGCTGTTGCTGCACTATCCCCCGTACTATGGCCGCGAGAAGACACTGAAGAGTCTGCGGCTCTTCGCCGAGCGCGTCATGCCGGCGTTCCGCCCGCCGTCGCGCGCGGCGGCTTAACGACCACCCGTGTCATCCCGAGCGCAGCGAGGGATCTAGTGGCTGTCCTAGATCCCTCGCTGCGCTCGGGATGACAGAAACGCAGAAGAGG
>CAYTFW010000166.1:0-14297 GCA_964437145.1 uncultured Rhizobiaceae bacterium | reverse complement strand
ATCCGCCTCGCTGGCGCTCGGCACCTTCTCCCCGCCTTCGCGGGGAGAAGGGAAGACGAATGATACTTCGTCATCATCAGTACCGGATCCGCGGATCGAGGAAGGCGTAGGAGATGTCGATCATCAGGTTGACCAGCACCTTGGCGGCGGCGAAGACCATGATCAGGCCCTGCACGATCGGGTAGTCGTGCTTGAGCACGGCGTCGACCGTGAGGCGGCCCAGGCCGGGAATGTTGAACACCGTCTCGGTGATCACCACGCCGGAGATCAGCAGTGCGATGCCGATGCCGATCACGGTGACGATGGGCACCGCGGCGTTCTTCAGGGCGTGCAGCAGCAAGACGCGCTTGGTCGCCAGGCCCTTGGAGTTGGCGGTGCGGATGTAGTCCTGCGACAGCACCTCAAGCATCGAGGCCCGCGTGATGCGCGCGATCAGCGCCATGTAGGTCACGCCCAGCGCGATCGAGGGCAGGATCAATCCTTCGACGAAGGGCCAGAAGCCGTCGCCGATCGGCCGGTAACCCTGCACCGGCAGCAACTGGAGTTTCACCGCGAAGATCCAGATCAGGATATAGGCGGCGAGGAAGCCAGGAATGGCGAAGCCGAGCACGGCGAAGACCATCACCGCGCGGTCGGCCAGCTTGCGCGCCTGCCAGGCGGCGATGACGCCCACGGGGATCGCCAGCGATACCGCGACGAACAGGGTGGAGAGCGTCAGCGCCAGTGTGGGCTCGACGCGCTGGGCGATCAGGCGGGTCACCGGCAGGTCGGAGAAGATCGAGACACCGAGATCGCCCTGCGCGAGGCGCCAGATCCACAGGCCGAACTGCTCGTAAATCGGCAGGTTGAGGCCGAGCTTGGCGCGCACCGCCTCGAGATCGGCGGCGGTGGCGTCGTCGCCGGCGATGATCGCCGCCGGATCGCCCGGCGCGAGGCGCAGCAGGAAGAAGACGAAGACGGTCACGACGGCCATGACCGGCAGGGTCGCGAACAGTCGGCGGATGATGTACGCGGTCATGATTGGAACCCAGACGTCGTCCTGAGCGCAGCGAAGGACCTCGCGGTATCGCGGTCACATTGGTAAGTCGTGTCCGCCCGCACCACCGCTAGGTCCTTCGCTGCGCTCAGGACGACAAATCCCATAAACTCCTACTTCTTCTTGATGCCCCAGAGCACCGTCAGCCCGGTGTTGGGCACGATGCCCTCGAGGCGGTCGGCGCGATAGGCGAGCGGCGTGCTCCACTGGCCGAACGGGATGTAGACGACCTGCTCGATCGCCCGCGTCTGCAGCTCGCGCGCGACCTTCTTCTTCTCCTCGTCGGTCTGGGCGAAAGCGTAGGCGTTGCGCAGCTCCTCGATCTTGGCGTCGCACGGCCAGCCGAACAGGCCCTTGTCGCAGGCCGCGCCCAGCCAGGTGTGCAGCACCGGGTTGGCCGAACCGACGCCGCCGGTCGTGGTGATGAAAATGTTCCAGCCGCCCTGCGACGGCGGCTCCTTCTTGGCGCGCCGAGACACGACGGAACCCCAGTCCATCGACTGCACATCGAGGTTGATGCCGGCCTCGCGCATCGCCTGGATCAGCACCTGGGTGGCCGGCGTGATGGTGTTGTGGTCGGTGGTGGCGAGGATGGTGATCGGCTCGCCCTTGTAGCCGGCCTCCTTGAGCAGCTGCAGCGCCTTCTTGGGATTGTAGTCCTGGAGCATGGCGCTGCCGCCGTCATTGGCCAGCGGCGAGCCGCAGGTGATCAGGCCGTGGCAGACGCGGTAGTACTCGGCGTCGCCGACGATGGCGCGCAGGAAGTCCTCCTGGTTGATCAGGTGGTACATCGCCTGCCGCGCCTTGACGTTGTCGAACGGCGGATGCAGGTGGTTGAGCCGGATCATGCCGTGCGTGCCGTCGAGGTCGCCGGTCTTCATCAGCTTCACGCCCTTGGCCTTGGCCAGAATGGGCAGGAAGTCGATGCCGGGGTTCTCGTAGAAATCGACCTCGCCGTTGATCAGCGCCGACATCGCGGTCTGCGAATCGGCGATCCAGATCAGCTCGATGCGGTCGACGCCGGCGATCTTGCTGCCGGCGAAGGACGAGGGCGGCTCGTTGCCCGGCCGCGGCTGGTAGTGCGGGTTCTTGACGTAGACCGCCTTGCTGCCCGGCACCCACAGGTCCTTGAGCATCATGAAGGGGCCCGAGCCGATCGATTCCTTGACCTGGGTGTTGTGGTCGGTCTGCGCCTCCTTCTCGCGCATGATCACGGCGACCGAGGAGTTGGTCTTGCCCAGCGACTCCAGCACCATGCCGTAGGGCTGCTTGAGCACCATCTTGAAGGTCTTGTCGTCGACCGCGTCGAGCGAGGCGACGAAGGAGAACAGGCGGATGCCGACACCGTCCTTCTTGCCCCAACGTTGCAGCGAGGCGATGACGTCCTTGGAGGTCACCGCCGAGCCGTCGCTGAACTTCAGCCCGTCGCGCAGGGTAAAGGTGTAGGTCAGCTTGTCGGCGCTGATCTCGTACTTCCCGACCATCTGCGGCTTGGGCACCATGTTGACGTCATTGCCGAACAGGGTGTCGTAGACCAGCATGCCGTGGATGTTGGCGATGGTCTGGGTCGTCCAGATCGGGTCGATGACACGCACGTCGGCGTGCAGCACCGCCTTCAGCACCTTCTCCTGCGCCAGCGACGCGCCCGACGGCGCGGCCAACGCCAGCGCGGCGCCGGCCAGAGCGGCGCGCGCGAAACGCGACGTGAAGATCGTCCTCATGGTCCCACTCCCCAACACGGGCGGCGCACCGTCGCGCCGGCCGCATGCCGGGCAGTATGGCGAACCTCTCCGGGCGCTGTCCATGGACACCGCCATGCGAAGGGCGTGCAAAGGGTGTGCCGTCGGCGGCGTCATCTTCGGGCCGCGCCGCTCCAGCGGCGCTCTTGAAGGCGTTGTTCAGGGCTATCGCATATGGTGTTCAAGAGGCTGGGGGCGCGCCACTCCAGTGGCGCGTCTTGTCGCTCGTCAGCCGCGCCACTGGAGTGGCGCGCCCCGGCCTTACTCCATCGCCAGATCGTCGCGGTGGATCAGCTCGTCGGCGCCGCGCCAGCCCAGCGCCTTTTCGATCTCGGCGCTCTTGCGGCCGGCGATGCGGCGCGCGTCCTCGGCGGCGTAGGCCACCAGTCCGCGCGCGAGCGTTCGGCCGGCGCGGTCCTGGACCAGCACCGGTGCGCCGGCGGCGAAGTCGCCGTCGACCGAGACGACGCCGGCGGGCAGCAGGCTCTTGCCGGCGTTCAGCGCTTTGGCGGCGCCATCGTCGACGGTGAGCGTGCCGGCCGGCTTGAGCGTGCCGCCGATCCAGCGCTTGCGCGCGGTCTGCGGCGTGGCGGCGGGCAGGAACCAGGTGCAGCGCGCGGCGCCGTCGAGCAGGGCCGCCAGTGGATTGAGCCGGCCGCCATCGACGATCGCCATGCGGCAGCCGGCGGCCATGGCGATGCGCGCGGCCATCAGCTTGGTCACCATGCCGCCATTGCTGAGCTCGTTCTGCGCCACGCCGGCCATCGCCTCGATCTCAGGCGTGATGCGGCGCACCTCGGCGATGAATTCGGCCTTGGGATCGCGCCGCGGGTCGGCGCTGTAGAGCCCGTCGATGTCGGAGAACAGCACCAGGGTGTCGGCGCTGGTCATCTCGGCCACGCGCGCGGCCAGGCGATCGTTGTCGCCGAAGCGGATCTCGGCCGTGGCCACCGTGTCGTTCTCGTTGATCACGGGTACGGCGCGCTGCTCGAGCAGCACCGTCGTGGTCTGGCGCGCGTTGAGGTAGCGCTCGCGCGCCTCGCTGTCCTCGAGCGTCAGCAGCAACTGTCCGGCGACGATGTCGTGACGCGCGAGCGTCTGCTGCCAGGCCTGCGCGAGGCCGATCTGGCCGACGGCGGCGGCGGCTTGCTTCTGCTCCAGCCTCAGCGCGCCGCGCGGCAGGCCGAGCCGCGCGCGGCCCAGCCGGATCGCGCCCGACGAGACGACGACGATCTCCGCGCCCGCCGCGCGCAGCCGCGCGATGTCGTTGGCCAGCGCGTCGAGCCAGTCCTTGCGCACGACGCCGCTGGTCTCATCGACGATCAAGGACGAGCCGATCTTGAGCACGACGCGCTTGGCGCCAGCCAGCCGCTTGTCGCCGGCGCGCGGGGTCATCGCGCAACTCCGTCGTCCTGAGCGCAGCGAAGGACCTCGCGGTATCGCGGCCAGACACGGGCGTCGCGGTCGTTCGCACCACCGCGAGGTCCTTCGCTGCGCTCAGGACGACAGCGGTGCGTCATGCCGCGAGCTTCTTGCGCGAGGCGATCGCCAGCTTGCGCAAGGTGCGCAGGACCTCGGGGATGCCCTTGCCGGTGGCGCCGGAGATCGTCAGCACGGTCTTGCGCGAGACGCGCGCCAGCGCCGCGCGCTTGGCCTCGATCTCCTCGGGCGAGAGCGCGTCGATCTTGTTGAGCGCCACGATCTCCTTCTTGCGCGCGAGGTTGCCGCCATAGGCGCGCAGCTCCGCGCGCACGGTGCGATAGGCGGCGGCGACGTCGTCCTGCGTGCCGTCGACCAGATGCAGCAGCGCGGCGCAGCGCTCGATGTGGCCCAAGAAGCGCGTGCCCAGGCCGGCGCCCTCGCTGGCGCCTTCGATCAGGCCGGGAATGTCGGCGAGCACGAACTCGCCGTCGTCGCTCTGCACCACGCCGAGATTGGGATGCAAGGTGGTGAAGGGATAGTCGGCGATCTTCGGCTTGGCGCGGGTGACGGCGGCGAGGAAGGTGCTCTTGCCGGCGTTGGGCAGGCCGATCAGCCCGGCATCGGCGATCAGCTTCAGGCGCAGCCAGACCCACATCTCCTGCGACTCGCCACCCGGGCCGGCACGGGTCGGCGCGCGGTTGATCGAGGATTTGTAGCGCGTGTTGCCGGCGCCGCCGGCGCCGCCCTCGAGCAGCACGACGCGCTGGCCGATCTCGGTCAGGTCGGCGAGCACCGTCTCCTTGTCCTCGCTCAGCACCTGCGTGCCGCGCGGCAGGCGCAGCACGAGGTCGGGGGCGTTGGCGCCGGTACGGTTCTGGCCCATGCCGTGCTGGCCGCGCTCGGCCTTGAAGTGCTGGGCGTAGCGGTAGTCGATCAGGGTGTTCAGCCCGTCGACACATTCGGCGACCACGTCGCCGCCCTTGCCGCCGTCGCCGCCGTCAGGCCCGCCATACTCGATGAACTTCTCGCGCCGGAAGCCGACGCAACCCGGCCCGCCCGCGCCGGAGCGTATGAAGACCTTGGCTTCGTCGAGGAATTTCATCGCGGTTGAGTTCCGGTGACTCTGTCATCCCGAGCGCAGTGAGGGATCTAGGGTGGCGCCTGGATCCCTCGCTGCGCTCGGGATGACAGATGGAAGCTGAAACGAAAGAAGGGGAACGTCGCCGTTCCCCTCCGCGTGCGCACTGGATCGGGGAACGCCTATTCGGCGGCCACCGGCAGCGGCTGGACGCTGACGAACACCTTGCCGCCCTTGCGGGTGGCGAACTTCACCGTGCCGTCGGCGGTGGCGAAGAGCGTGTGGTCGCGGCCGACGCCGACATTGGCGCCGGCGGCCATCTTGGTGCCGCGCTGGCGCACCAGCACGTTGCCCGACAGCACGGCTTGGCCGCCGAAACGCTTGACGCCGAGCCGCTTGCTCTCGCTGTCGCGGCCGTTGCGGGATGAACCGCCTGCTTTATGGTGAGCCATACCTTCTACTCCCGCCGTCGCTCAGGCGACGATGCTGTCGATACGCAGCTGGGTCATCTCCTGGCGATGACCGTTCTTGCGGCGCGAATTCTTGCGCCGGCGCTTCTTGAACACCAGCACGGTATCGTTGCGCTTGTGGCCGACGATCGAGGCCGTGACCTTGGCCCCGGCGACGGTCGGCGCGCCGACCTTCAGGCCGGCGCCGGCGTCGATCGCCAGCACGTCGGTCAGCTCGACCGAAGCGCCAACCTCGCCCGACAGGCTGTCGACCGTGACGACCTCGTTGGCGGCGACGCGGTACTGCTTGCCGCCGGTGCGAATCACCGCATACATCGAAACACCCTGGGGCCAAAAAAGCGTGGAGGACGGACCGCCGGCCCGCCCCCTGTCAAGGCGGCGCAATATACTGACGCGCCGATTTGAGTCAACGCGAACCGCACGGCGCGCGCCGGTTACCCGCGGGCCTTCAAAAACAACGGCTTACGGCCCTAGCGGGTGCCGCTGGTCCGGCCGGTGCGGGTCGCGGTGGTCGATGTCGACGTGGGCGTAGGCGAAAACAGCGCCTTGGCGTCCTGGACGGCCTGCCGTGCCGCGGCCCGGGCCTCGCCGAAGGCGCGCGAGATCGAGGTAGGCCCGTTGTTGTTGGTCTGGCCACGCGCCGACATGTGGCTCGCCGACTGGCCACCGGGGCGGCCGTTCGTGGTGCTATGGGCGTGGTCGTGGTGATGATGGTGGTGATGGTGGTGGTGGTGGTGACCGATGCCGTGGCCATGCCCATGGCCGTGGCCATGCCCATGACCGTGCCCATGTCCATGACCGTGACCATGGCCAAGACCGCTGTGACCATGACCTCCGTGGCCGTGTCCCCCAGGACCGTGCCCTCCTGGACCGTGCCCTCCGGGACCGTGACCTCCGGGACCATGACCTTGGCCGCCGCTACTGGCGGCGCCACCCCCATTGCCGTTGCCAGGCCCGCCGGCGGCTCCACCGCCGCCGCCGCCGCCACCGCCGCCCCCTCCACCGCCGCCCTTGCTGAAGGCGGGGAGGGCGAACGCCAACGCACCGACGACGGCCACGGCACCGGCGAGCAACCGGGCGGTCCGGCGAGTCTGGGTCATAACAGCCTCCTCGGGGCGGCGATGTCGCGCCGCGCCCCGCACGCTTCGCCCCGACTATGGCGAAAACGAGGCCGCTCTGGAAGCGGCCGTGGGCGCAACACCGACGGGCGCCACGACGGGCGCCACGCTTGCCCGGTCCCGACCCCGTCGCTATACAGGCGCCCGCGCCGGGCGACCCACGGCGCGCCCCGCCTGTCGGGGTTGCGGAGAGGTGCCAGAGTGGTCGATCGGGGCGGTCTCGAAAACCGTTGTGCGCGCGAGCGTACCGTGGGTTCGAATCCCACCCTCTCCGCCACTTGCCGCCGATCGCGCTACTCCACGCGGCGTTTCCGACCGAAGAGGCTCTCTCCAGCTTGCACCAGACGCGGTCGTCGAGCTGAATTTCTGCCGCCTTCAGCATCGGCCACCATATCGGGATGATACGCCCGCTCAGGATGACGTAACGCCCGCAACAGCACGTCTTACGGCGCGCGCTGGGAGAAGCGATGCGCCCATATGCGCAAGGTCTCCGGGTGTCGATGGTCATCGAGCTCCATCGAGGTAGTCGATTACCTTCCTATCATTGGTTTGCCTTCGGGCCTTGCCGTCGTACGCGGTTTGGCGAAGTCGGGAATCCTGAAGCGGCGGCGGTAGGCTCCCGGAGCGAGGCCAGTGACCCGCCGAAAAAGCCGTCGGAAGAAGGCGGCATCCTCGTAGCCTGCTTGCCAGCTGATCTCGTCCACCGAGGATTCCGTCCGCTCCAAGCGTCGTTTCGCGTCCTCGATCCGCAGTCGCTGGACATAGGCGATCGGGGTGATGCCGGTGGCGGCGGTGAACCGGCGCTTGAACGTCCGCTCGGCAAGGCCGCTTCGCCGGACCATCTGCTCGACCGAGTCCGCCGCTTGGAACTGCTTCGCGACCCAGTCCTGCGCCGCCTCGATCGCGCGGTCGCCATGGTCGCGGCGCCCCTCGAAGACCATGTAGGGCGCCAACCCGTCCTGATGCCACTGCAAGGCGAACATGCGCGCCACGTCCTGCGTCGCGGTCGCCCCGGCGTGCCGTGCGATCAGGTAAAGGACCAAGTCGTGCCATGTCATTGATGCGCCGGAGGTGATCAACTCCTCCCGCGGACCAGCGACCACCAGCACGCGTTCCGGATGGATGTGCACCGCCGGAAAGGTCTGCGCAAAGGTCCGCGCGTAGCCGAAGTGCACCGTGGCATCCATGCCGTCGAAGAGCCCCGACTCGGCCAGCAGGAAGATGCCGGAGCAGGCGGAGCAGAGCAGCGCCCCGCGCGCATGCATCGCGCGCAGCCATTCGACCAGCTCAGGGTATCGCCCTTTCCGCCAACCCTCCTGCCCGATCACGAACGACGGCACGATGACGATGTCGGTGCGATCGATCTCGGCGACAGCGCGCTGCACCGTGATCGGGACGCGACTGGCCAGTTCCAGCGGGCCGGGGCGGAGGCCCACGATCTCAACGTGGAAGGGTGGGGCCGCGGCATAGGACGCTAGCCAAGCGAAGCCGTTCAACACGTCGAAGATGCCGCTCAGCGTTGAAAGCGCTGCGTCGGGCAACGCCAGCAGGGCGACCCGATGAGTCGCCGTCAGGGCGTCCGGCATGCGCCGGGTCGGGTGTCTAGCCATGCGGTGCCGCCTCCCAGTGGCACGATTGGACCGATTTCGGGTGATCCCGACTCTGCCAGAGATCAGGTTCCGGCGCGACAATGGGCGCCACTCCACGCACGGAAGGAAGCTCTGATGAAGTCCTCGATCCCCACACGGCGCGTTTTCGTCACGCGCCTGCTCCAGGCAACGACGCTCGCCGTTGTCACCCCGGCATCGCTGCACCGGGCGCATGCCAGCGGCCCGGCCAATGCGGTCACGCACTGGAACGATGTCGCGGCCGAAGCCTTCGCGCCGAGCCAGGGCACCAACCCGATGGCGCAATCGCGCACCTTCGCCATCCTGCACGCGGCGATCCACGATGCGCTGAACGCGATCAATCGGCGCTACGCAGCCTACACGTCAGGGTTGGTCGCGCAACGGCAGGCCTCCGCCGAGGCGGCCGTGGCCGCGGCGGCGCGTGAGGTGCTGGTCAGGCTCGTTTCCGACCAGGCGACGCTGGTCGAGACCGCATATAGCCGGGCGCTGGAGTCGCTGCCTAGGGGCGCGGCCCTGGCCGCCGGCATAAGCCTTGGCCAGGCCGCGGCGCTGGCGGCGATCGAGCGCCGCCGCGGCGACGGGGCCGACCGGGCAGCCGAGCGCTATGTGCCGCGCCAGGGTCCCGGCGAGTACCAGTTTACCCCGCCCTTCGACTTCGCCGCCCAGCCCGGCTGGGGACGCGTCGAACCCTTCGTGATCACCCTGCGCGAGCACAGGCTCGCCGCACCCTACGCGATCACCAGCATGGAATACGCCCGCGACTTCGCCGAGGTGAAGGCGATCGGCCATGTCGCGAGCGCGACGCGCACGGCCGAGCAGTCGGAGATCGCCAAGTTCTGGTACGAGGACTCGCCCCTTGGCTGGAACCGCATCGCCAACCAAGTGGTGCGGCAGGCTGGCCTTGACCCGTGGGACGCGGCGCGCGCCTTCGCGCTCCTGCACTTCGCGATGGCCGACGGTTTCATCGCGGGTTTTGCGGACAAGTACGAGCACCGCTTCTGGCGCCCGGAAACCGCTATCCGCGCCGCGGCGAACGACGGCAATCCGCAGACCGAAGCGGATCCGGCTTGGCAGCCCTTCCTGATTACGCCGCCAGTGCCGGACTACGCGTCGACGCACACGGTGCTGGGCTGGGCTGCGGCGGAGGTGCTGACCTCGCTGTTCGGCGACGAGATGCCCTACGGCATGACCAGCCTGACCCTGCCGGGCACGACACGTTCGTACCGCGGCTTTTCCGCGGCGGCCGAGGAGAACGGGATGTCGCGGCTCTATGCCGGCATCCACTTCCGGCTCGCCATCACGCAGGGACGTCGCCAGGGCCGCAGCATCGGCCGGACCGTCGCCGAGGCTCTGCCGCGCCTGCGCTGATCTCCACGACATCAGAAGGAATACATCGCCATGGACACCCATACGATCGACAAGGCAAAGCTCGATGCGTTCATCGGCCGTGCCATCAGCGACCTCTCCGCCGGCTATGGCGGCGTGATGGTCAGCCTCGGCAACAGGCTCGGCTTGTACAAGGCCATGGCCGGCGCCGGCCCGCTCAGCGCGCGCGAGATCGCCGGCCGCGCTGGTTGCGCCGAGCGCTATGTGCGCGAATGGCTCAATTCGCAGGTCGCCGGCGGCTACTTGCTCTACCATGCTGTCAGTGGCACCTATGAGATGAGCCCAGAGCAGGCGTGCGTGCTGGCGGACGAGGATAGCCCCGCCTTCATCCCGAACGCCTGGTCGGTTCCGGCGTCGATGTGGTTCGACGAGCACAAGGCGGTGGAGGCCTTCCGTACGGGCAAAGGCATTCCTTGGGGCGACCATGACGGCCGGCTCTATTGCGGGGTCGCCGCCTTCTACCGCAACGCCTACCGGGCGAGCCTCGTCGCCGAATGGTTGCCGGCGCTAAACGGTGTAGTGGAGAAGCTGAAGGCTGGCGCCGTCGTCGCCGATGTCGGCTGCGGCCACGGGCATTCGACGATGCTCATGGCGCGCGCCTTCCCGGCCTCGCGGTTCCGAGGCTTTGACACGCACGAGGCCTCGATCCTCGAAGCGCGGCGCCTCGCGGCCGAGCAAGGAGTCGAAACGGCCAGCTTTTCCGTGGCCCGCGCGGATGCGTATCCCGGCGCCGGATACGATCTCATCTGCTTCTTCGATTGCCTGCACGACATGGGCGATCCGATCGCCGCCGCCGCGCATGCCGCCAGGGTGATCGCACCGGACGGAACGGTCATGCTGGTGGAGCCCTTCGCGAACGACCGGGTCGAGGACAATCGTTCGCCGGTGGCGAGGCTGTACTACGCAGCGTCCACCACCCTATGCTGCGCCCATGCGATTTCCGACGGTGGCCACATGGTGCTCGGCGCGCAGGCGGGCGAGGGGCGGCTGACCGAGGTGTTTCGCAAGGCCGGCTTCAATCGCTTCCGACGCGCGGTGGAGACGCCTTTTAATCTCATCCTGGAAGCCCGCCTCTGACCGCAACCGCGGGCCCCACGAGTGCGCCATGGCCGCACGACCTCTTCGAGACATCGCTCGCGAGGTCGGGCGGCCACATGATGCCGGGGAGGAATCGCCCCATGATGCCATTGACCAAGGCAATCCTGTCATGGGGTCCCGGCTTAAGGTCGGGCGCCTCCCGGTCGAAGCGGTTTGGCTATCGCATTGCTGCTGCGCGGACATAGCGCTCATCTTCATCAAGCGCGGCCCGCCACCCTGCTTCGCGCTCAGCGCTTCGCAGGACAGGTCCCGCCGCTGATGCGCGAAGCAGGATGCCCTCCGAAGCTTTAGCGAAGGAGGACGGTCACTTGCACTATGCGTGTCTTCTGGAAAGCCTGTCCGCGCCATCCGAGCGCTATGTCGGTGGGACGTCGGACCTCAAGCGACGGCTGGACGAGCACAACGCTGGCAAGTCGCCGCATACATCCATGTTCGTGCCATGGCGCTCGTGACGTACCTGGCGTTCTCCGACGACGCGAAGGCGGCGGCCTTCGAGCGATACCTGAAATCGGGATCAGGTCATGCGTTCGCTCGGAAAATTTTGTGGTGACACGCGCGTCAGCATTCCCCACGAAAACGCGGCCAAACCTTGCTACCCTGCGCCCCGTCGGGGAGGGCGTGGACGATGGCGCGGATAGTCCTGGGGATCGGCACCTCGCATACGCCGCTGCTGTCGTTGGATCCCTCGGCGTGGCATAACCGCGCGAAGGCGGACATCGAGAACCCCGCGCTGACGCTGGCCGACGGCCGCTCGGTTTCCTACCGCGAGCTTGTCGCGCTACGCGGCGAGCCCTACGCCGACGTCGCGACACCGGAGGTCTTCGCGACCCTGGCGGCGCGCTGCCAGGCGCACCTGGATCATCTGGCGGCCGAGATCGCGCGCGCCAGGCCGGACCTCGTGGTGATCGTCGGCGACGACCAGGCGGAGCTGTACAGCCCGGGCAACATCCCGGCCTTCGCAATCTTCTGCGGCGAGGAGATCGCGACCCGCGCCTATGGCGGCCCACTGCCCGACTGGCGCAAGCCGGTGGCCGAGGCCTACGCGATGGACAGGGTCCACCGCTTCCCGGCGTCGGCCGACTTCGCGCGCGGGATCGTCGAGCACCTGATCGAGCGGTCGATCGACGTGACCATCGCCACCGATGTGCCCGAGCCCGAGAAGTTCGGCTTCGGCCACGCCTTCGGCTATCCGATCAAGCGTCTCTTCGGCGGCCGCTCGATCCCGGTCCTGCCGGTCATGCTCAACACCTACTTCCCGCCCAACGTGCCCACCGCCGCGCGATGCCTTCAGATCGGGCGCGCGCTGCGCGGCGCCATCGAAGCCGCGCCGGATGACGTCAACGTGGCGGTCCTCGCCTCAGGCGGGCTGAGCCACTTCGTCGTCGAGGAAGAGCTCGACCGCCTGGTGCTCGACAATCTCGGGCGGCCCGACGGCGGCGCGCTGGGCTCGATCCCGCGCGCGGCGCTGCTGCAGGGGTCCTCGGAAATCCTCAATTGGATCGTCACATCGGGCGCCGTCTCGCGCCTGACGCTGCGCTACGCCGCCTACGAGCCGCTTCGCCGCACGCCGGCCGGAACCGGCGTCGGCGCCGCGTTCGCGGTGTGGGGGCCTTGAGCGAGGCGTGTCGGAACTGGCGGCGTGACTGATCCTACGCGACCGCCAGCGCCTTGCGCGCCCGCTTGCTCAAGGTCTTTGCCACAGCGCTTCACCTCCCGACCGTTGGCCTTACGCAGCGGGATCGCCCGCCGCCGCTCGCCGCTCAATCAAACACCATCGCCGATCTTCGCTTCACCTGATCTGCCACACTGAGCGCCCGCGCCTAAATCGTGGCGGTCCGGTTCACCCCGCTCGACGTCACCGAGATGCCGCCGTCGACGATCGACGCCACGCCCGGCCGGCGATCACCGCGCCTGAATTATGCGTGATCCGGTAACGAAGTCGTGTCGTAGGAGGATCGATGCCGCTCCACGTTTCGCCGCAGACATCCATGCGGTTGAGTCGATGTCGCGCCGCATCGTTCGTATCGACTCAACGGGAGAAACCCCATGCTACGTAAGGCCTTCTTGATCCTCGTCGCGGGCGGCGCAGCCAGCCTGCTGTCCGCCTGCGGGCCGCAATCGGCGTCTGCACCCCCGGCCGCGCCGCGCGCTGCTGACATCGTCGATACCGCGGTCGGCGCCGGCCAGTTCAATACGCTGGTCGCCGCCGTCAAGGCGGCGGACCTGGTCACCACGCTGAAGAGCCCCGGCCCGTTCACGGTCTTTGCGCCGACCGACGAGGCGTTCAAGAAGCTGCCGCCGGGCACCGTCGCGAATCTGCTGAAGCCCGAGAACAAGGCGCAGCTGGTGAAGGTGCTGACCTACCACGTCGTGCCCGGTAAGGTGATGAGCAGCGATCTGGCCGGCAAGGTCACCGATGCCAAGACCGTGCAGGGCCAGACGGTGCGCGTCAACGCCATGGGCGGCGGCGTCATGGTCAACAATGCCCGGGTGCTGACTGCCGATGTCGCCGCGTCCAACGGCGTCATTCATGTCATCGACACGGTGATCCTGCCCAAGTAACGGCGAGCGCTTCTGCGTAAGTCCGGGATGACGCACGTCATCCCGGGCGTTGCGCACGTCGTCAGGCCGCATCGTCGACATTTACGCCAAGGCGATCCAGGGCACGTCGGCCGAGGACGTCGCCAAGTGGGCGCGTGGCGAGGTCGCCAAGATCTATGCGCGATATAACGCCAAGGTGACGAGGCGGCAGCAGCGGCTTTTGTTCGCGTTGCTCCGGCCGGTTCTCGTCGCGTCCTTTAACGCACCACCTTGCGGTAGAGGTGCCAGGTCGCGTGTCCGAGCACGGGCAGCACGATGGCGAGGCCGACCAGCAGGGGGATGGCACCGATCACCAGGAAGCCCGCGACGATCAGGCCCCACATCGCCATCGGTCCGGGATTGGTGCGCACGGCGCGGACCGAGGTGGCGATCGCGGTGCCGACGCCGACGTTGCGGTCGAGCAGCAGCGGGAAGGAGACGACGCTGATCACCATCGCCACGAGGGCGAACAGGAAGCCGACGCCGCAGCCGACCACGATCATCGTCCAGCCCGCCGGAGTCGTCAGGACATCGCGGGCGAAGGTGGTGGCCGAGACCGGCGCATCAGGCCCCAGGGTCACAGTGTAGATGAGGTTGGCCGCGAATAGCCACAGGCAGAGCAGCGCGAACAGCAGCGCACCCAGCACCACGATCGAGCCGATCGCCGGCGCGTGCAGCACGGCGAACGCGTCCGCCCAACCGGTGGCGATGCCCTTCTCGCGCCGCCGGCTCATCTCGTAGA
>CAYTFW010000165.1:0-14395 GCA_964437145.1 uncultured Rhizobiaceae bacterium | reverse complement strand
TTCGACCCGGACAAGGGCTTCCGCCTGGCGACCTACGCCATGTGGTGGATCCGCGCCTCGATCCAGGAATACATCCTGCACAGCTGGTCGCTGGTGAAGATGGGCACGACCGCGGCGCAGAAGAAGCTGTTCTTCAACCTGCGCCGGCTGAAGGGCCAGATGCAGGCGATCGAGGACGGCGACCTCAGGCCGGACCAGGTCAAGCAGATCGCCACCAAGCTCGGCGTCGCCGAGGAAGAGGTGGTGAACATGAACCGCCGCCTGGTGCCCGACCAGTCGCTCAACGCGCCGATGCGCGCCGACGGCGAATCCGAGTGGCAGGACTGGCTGGTCGACGACAGCGACAACCAGGAGGTCCGCTTCGCCGAGTCGCAGGAGCTCGAGCAGCGCCGCGCGCTGCTGGCCGGCGCGATGAAGACGCTGTCGGAGCGCGAGCGCCACATCCTCACCGAGCGTCGCCTGGTCGACGAGCCCAAGACGCTCGAGGAGCTCAGCGACAAGTACGGCATCAGCCGCGAGCGCGTGCGGCAGATCGAGGTGCGCGCCTTCGAAAAACTGCAGCGGGCGATGAAGAGCGCGGTGACCGCGGCGGCCAATGTGCCAGCGCGGGCTCCCGCGCACGCCTGATCGATCACATCGGCTAATATCGAAGGCCCCGCCCCGGCGGGGCCTTCGTCGTTTCGGGGTCGAGCATGAACCTTCTGTCGCTGCGCGCCGGCCGCTTGGCCGTCGACCTCGCCCCCGATTGCGGCGGCTCGATCGCGCGCTTGGCGGTCGAGGGCAAGGGCGACATTCTGCGGCCGGCAAGCGCCGAGGCGCTGGCCTCGGGCAAGGGCAACAACACCGCCTGTTATCCGCTGGTGCCCTACTCCAACCGAATCGCAGAAGGCCGCCTCAGGTTCGACGGCGAGGAAGTCATGCTGGCGCCGAACTGGCCGGGGCAGCGCCATCCCATGCACGGTGATGGCTGGTCACATCCCTGGCAGGTTACACACCACGACGAGAACCTGGTCGAGCTGATCTACGAGCACGATGGCAGCGATGGCTGGCCCTTCCGCTACCGGGCACAGCAAACGTTCAGACTTGGCGATGATAGCCTCGCCATCGACATGTCCATCAGCAATCTGGAAACGCGCACAGTTCCGGCAGGCATGGGCCTGCACCCGTTCTTCACACGCGATCCCGACAGCGAACTCACGTGCCGAGCCTCTGGCGTGTGGCTCACCGATGCCGAGATCATCCCCACTGGACGCATCGCGATACCGCCTGGATGGGACTTCAGCAGACCGCGTCGCATCGATGAGGCTGTACTCGACAATTGCTTCGATGGTTGGAGCGGCTTTGCGACGGTGAGCTGGCCTTCACGCCGGCTCGCCGTCGATCTCATCGCGATCACGCCCTTTGACCACCTCGTCATCTACACACCCGAGCACCGGTCCTTCTTTTGCGTCGAGCCGGTGAGCCATATCAGTGGCGCCGTCGGCAGCATGCTCCTGCCGCGCGGCCTTGTGCGGCACGGGACGGTCGTTTTCGCCGTGCGCGATCTTTAGGGCGCCGCGACGGCGCCCGCTGCTTCGCGCGTGGCCTTCACCGCCGCCTTGGCCGCCTGCGACAGCAGGCCGGCGTCGTTGGCGATGGTGATCAGGCGGAAGCCCATGCCGATCATGCGCGCGGCGTAGGCCGGGCTGCCGTTGTGCAGGCCGGCGAACTGGCCGCGCTTGGCCGTGGCCGCCAGCAGCTTCTCGTAGATGCCGAGGATCTGCGGCTCCTCGCGATCGAGCCGCGGCGCCAGGCCGAGCGAGAGGCCGAGATCGCTGGGGCCGATATAGATGCCGTTGATGCCCGGCACGTCGAGGATGGCATCGATGTTGTCGATCGCCTCCTGCGTCTCGATCATCGGAATCACCAGCACCTCGTCGTTGGCGGTCGCCTGATAGGGCGTCGCTTCACCGTAAGCACCCGCGCGGATCGGGCCGTTGCTGCGCTTGCCCTTGGGCGGATAGAGGCAATAGGACACCAGCGCCTTGGCTTCGGCAGCGGTGTTGACCATCGGGCAGATCACGCCCCAGGCGCCGCCATCCAGCACCTTGCCGCAGATGCCCGGCTCGTTCCACGGCACGCGCACCAGCGGCGTGACCGGATGACGGTCCATCGCCTGGAAGCACCGCACCATCGACATGTAGTCCTGCACGCCATGCTGCATGTCGACCGTGACGCTGTCCCAGCCGCACTGCGCCATGGTCTCGGCCGCGAAGCCGTCGGGAATCGCCAGCCAGCCATTGACGCAGGCCTTGCCGGCGGCGAGCCGGCGCTTGAGCATGTTGGGCATCGTTTCTCTCCCCTACTCCACAATGTCCGTTCAGTCCTTGAACGGATCGGTCATCAGGATGGTGTCCTCGCGCTCCGGCGATGTCGACAACAGCGCCACCGGGCAGCCGATCAGTTCCTCGACGCGGCGCACATACTTCACCGCGTTGGCCGGCAGCTGCACCCAGGAGCGCGCGCCTTTGGTGCTCTCACTCCAGCCCTCGAAGATCTCGTAGACCGGCTTGATGCGCGCCTGCGCGCCCATGGTGAACGGGAAGCGCTCGATGCGCTTGCCGTCGAGCTCGTAGCCGACGCAGACCTTGAGCTCGTCCATGCCGTCGAGCACGTCGAGCTTGGTGAGCGCGATGCCGTCGATGCCGTTGAGCTTGACCGCCTGGCGCACCATCACGGCATCGAACCAGCCGCAGCGCCGCTTGCGCCCCGTGTTGGTGCCGAACTCCACGCCGCGCTCGCGCAGGCCATCTCCAATTGAATCGAGCAGCTCGGTCGGGAACGGTCCGTCGCCGACGCGCGTGGTGTAGGCCTTGGCGATGCCCAGCACGTAGCCGATCGCGCCATTGCCCAGGCCGCTGCCGATCATCGCCTGCGCTGCCACCGTGTTCGACGAGGTCACGAACGGATAGGTACCGTGATCGATGTCGAGCATGGTGGCCTGCGCACCTTCGAACAGGATGCGCTTGCCGGCGCCGCGCAGAGCGTCGAGCCGCTCCCAGACATCCTCGGCGTAGGGCAGGATCTGTGGCGCCAGCGCGCGCAGATCGGCCAGCAGCGTGGCGGGCTCGATCAGCGGCTTGCCCAGACCCGCGCGCAGCGCGTTGTGGTGGGTCAGCAGGGTGTTGACCTTGAGCTCGAGGATATCGTCCTCGGCGAGGTCGCCGACGCGGATGGCGCGGCGGCCGACCTTGTCCTCGTAGGCCGGGCCGATGCCGCGGCGCGTGGTGCCGATCTTGATTGTGCCCGGCACGTCCTCCCGCCAGCCGTCGAGATCGCGATGCAGCGGCAGGATCAGCACCGCGTGGTTGGCGATCTTCAGAGTCGCCGGTGTGACCGATACGCCCTGGCCGTTTACGCGCTTGACCTCCTCCAGAAAGTGCCAGGGATCGACGACCACGCCGTTGCCGATCACCGACAGCTTGCCCGGGCGCACCACGCCCGAGGGCAATAGCGCGAGCTTGTAGGTCTGGTTGCCAATGACGAGGGTATGGCCGGCGTTATGACCGCCCTGGAAGCGCACCACCACCTCGGCGCGCTCGCTGAGCCAGTCCACGATCTTGCCCTTGCCCTCGTCGCCCCACTGGGCGCCGACGACCGCCACGTTCGCCATGTCGATCCCCGCACACGAAAAACGCCCCTCCGGGCCATGGGCCTGAAGGGGCGTGGCTGTGCTTAGCACGCTCGGCGGGACGTGGGGAGTGGGATAACGCCGCAGATCAGAAATACGCGATCAGTCGGCCCGACAGCGCCGCGCCGAACCAGATCGCGATCGACGCCGCGGCCTGCGCCCGACCGAGGGCCGGCGGCCCCTCGTCCCAGCGTTCCAGCGCGCCGCGCCAGATCCACCGGAAGAGCAGCGCGTTGGCCACACCCAGCGCGAAAAGCGCCATCTTGATCAGGAAGACCGGATTGCCGACCAACGCCGAGGCGTCGGCGGTGAGCAGCAGCGCGCCGCTGACGATCTGGAGCAGCAGCCCGGCTATGGCGAGTGGCGTCAGTAGCCGCGACAGCGCCGCGACGGGCACGCCGCGCCCCAGACCCAGCAGCCGCAGGTCGAGCGCCACGATCGGCCCGACCAGCAGGCACAGCCCGACGATGTGGCCGAGATTGGCCAGCGGATAGACCCAGCTCGAATCGCGCAGCATGAAGGCGAACCCCGAAGCCTCGAGCGCGGCGGCCCATGCCGCCAACCAGCCCGTCGCATCGGCGCCGTGGCCCATGGCGCATACCTCAGCGCAGCTCGACGGTCTTCCCGTCCTGGGTGGTGATCCGTTCCGCGCGCATCTCGTTGGCCTGCACGCGGCTGGGATAGCCAACCACGGTCACGACCTTGCCGACCGCGAGGTCCTCGCGCGGCAGCGCGCGGTTCTCCATGCGCGACACCGGCGCCAGGGTCGCCGTCCACTTCTTGCCCTGGTGCTCCAGCACGATCTCGCCGTGCGGGTTGACATAGCGCGATTCGACGATCGGACCCTTGATGGTCAGCACCGTGGCGGCGTCGTAGCTGCTCCAGCCATGATGCGCGGCGGCCGGGCTGGCGACGGCAGCGCCCGAGAGAACGAGAAGCGATCGGCGGCGGATGGTCATCATGATCTCCATCGACGAGAGGATCACCTTAGATGGCAACCGCACGCCCGTCGATCAATGCATAAGCGCAGCCCAGGCGCGCCGCTTCGACCCGCACATCGCCGATTTCGCCCAGCCCGTGCACGGTGTGGAAGCCCTCGGCGCGCCAGCGCGCGAGGTCCGGCCAGGCCACCTCGGCAGGCACATAGAGCCGCTTGCCCGGCGGCTCGACGGTCGCGGCGCCCAGCACCGTGTCCATATAGAGCGTGAAGCCGGTGGCCGGCTCGGTGGCGCCGCCTTCGTCCTCGCTGAAGCCCGCGCGATAGCGCCCGCCGCGGCCCAGCTCGCCGCGCCCGACCTCGCCCATCGCGCCGCGTGCGTAGAGCGTGAAGCTCACACCGTCCTGGTACTCCAGGCCGCGATACTCCACGGGGTCGATCGTGAGATGCAGCGTCGGCGCCGCCTGTCGCAGCAGCGAGACGACCTCGGCGAGGCGATCGGCTTCGGCGCGGGCCGCCGCCGGCAAGGCTAGTGTCTTCAATCGCGCCACGCCCTCTTCCGCCGGGCCGACTGCGCGCAGCAGACCGACGAACACGTCGCGCACCGCGTCGCTCGCCGCCGCGACGCCTTTGGTGCGCTCGTCGGCGACGATGCGGGCCATCGCTGATTCCTCCTTGCGCTCCAGCGCTCGCCGCAAGCGGCGCACCATGCCGTCGGGCAGGCCGAGCGCGGCGCAAAGCGCCGTCACCAGGGTGGGCAAGTTGAGGTCGACGGATAGCGCTGGCACGCCCACTTCCAGCAGCGCGTCGGCCGCCAGCAGCACGGCCTCGGCGTCGGCGCTCGCGGCGTCGGAGCCGATCAGCTCGACGCCGACCTGCGCGAACTGGCGCTGCGGGCGCAGCTGCGAGCCCTTCATGCGCAGCACGTTGCCGGCGTAGGACAGCCGCAGCGGCCTAGGTGCATCCTTCAACCGTGTCGTGGCGATGCGCGCGACCTGCAAGGTCATGTCGGCGCGCACGCCCATCATGCGCTGCGACACCGGATCCATCAGGCGGAAGCTGTGCGCCGCCATGGCGACGCCGGCGCCGCCGAACAGCGAGTCCTCGAACTCGACCAGCGGCGGCTTGACCCGCTGGTAGCCCTGGCCGGCGAAGCGCGTCATCAGGCGGCCCATGACATGGGCTTCGAGCTCGGCCTCGGGCGGCAGCATGTCGCCCAGGCCGGGCGGCAATAGCCCGCGATGCGAATTGTCGTTGGCGCTCAAGGCAGGGTCCTCATGGCGCGCAGGATTTAGCCGGCGTAAGGTAGCCGCGCCAGCCCTCTTTCCGGAGCCAGCCATGGACACCAGCGCCTTCGAAGCCGAACTACGCCGCGACGGCTATCAGGAAATCCTGACGCGCAGCGTCAAGCCCGGCCCGACGCCGGTCCATACCCATCCCTTCGACGCCTACGCCATGGTGCTCGCGGGCGAGATGACCGTGACCTGGGATGGCGGCAGCGTCACCTGCAAAGTCGGCGATACGTTCAAGCTCGAGGCCGGCCGCGAGCACAGCGAGACCTATGGGCCCGAGGGCACGACGTTCCTCGTCGGCCGCCGCACGCGCGAGGTCAAGGCCGCCTAGGCCTCAGGCCGCCACGCCGAGCAGCGCCGGCAGGCCGCTCATATCGTCGAAGATCGTCGCGCCGGCCTCGATCAGGCCCGCGCGGTCGGTGTGTGGCGCGCCGACATAGCCGAAAGCCTGCATGCCCGCAGCGCGGGCCGCCTGCGCGCCGGCCGACGAATCCTCAATCACCACGCTCTCGGCCGGCGCCGCGCCCATGCGCTCGGCAGCGAACAGGAACAGGTCGGGCGCCGGCTTACCGCGCGCGACCTGGGTCGAGCTGAAGATGCGGCCGTCGAAGCGATCCCACAGCCCGGCGCCGCCCAGGGTGAGGCGCATCTTGCCGTGATCGCCCGAGGAGGCGACGCAGGTGCGCCGGCCGGCACGCTCCAGCGCGTCGAGGGCCGTCACGACGCCTGATATGGCGCGCACACCCTCCTCGCGAAAACGGGCGAAGGTGCGTTCCTGCAGGCGTTCGACGAAATCCGGCGCGACCGGCCGGCCGAGCTCGGCCTCGACGATCTCGATGCAGCTCTTCATCGAGCGGCCCATCAGGCGGCGCATGGTCTGCGGCACATCCCAGGCGAGGCCCTCGCGGTTGAGCGCCTCGGCGAAGCAGCGATTCGCCAGCGGCTCGGTGTCGACCAGCACGCCGTCGCAATCAAAAATGACCAGCAACGTCGTGCCTCGGTTCGACAAAGGTGTTCTTCACGCGCTTCGACACAAGGAAATAGGGGATCCAGATCGCCGCCGCGACCAGCGACCGGACGACGTCACGCATCGATTCCCCGTCGATCCTAAGCCCGAGGCTCGAGATCAGCGCCGTGTCGACCACTTGGACCACCGCCAGCAGGATCAGCCAGATGATGAACAGGCGCGGCGTGCGCCTCGACTTGCGGAAGAAGAACCAGATCAAGACCAGCGTGAAGGCGAACACCGCGACATTGGCGACCATCTCGGCGATGATCACCGTCGGCAGCATGGGCTGATGTCCCGCGCGGCTCGCGTCGTTCAGCTGCCGCCAGACATCGGCATCGAAGACCGGCCGTAGATCGGTGAAGAACTGGAAGCCCATGCGAAACGGCGTGAGGACCAGGCCGATCGCCGGCAGGATCAGCCAACCGCCGAGGCCGCTCGGCCCGTCCTGGGCGCCTTCGGTCTGGCTCATGGTCGCTCTCCGGCCAGCAGGCCGTACATCAGCACGCTGCGGTACTTCTCGCCCTGGCGCCATCGGTCGCGGATTGGGCCACCTTCGAAGCGAAAGCCCAGCGACTCCGCCAGCCGAATGGATACGGTGTTCTCCGGCACGATCATCGCTTCGATGCGATGCGTGTCGAGCTGGTCGAAGCAGTAGCGGATCACCGCCGTCGTGGCCTCGCGCGCATAGCCTCTGCCCTGGTGACGCGGCGCCAGGATCCAGCCCAGCTCCAGCCGCTGGTTGGCGGCGTCGCGGTGATGATAGTTGATCATGCCGACGCAGCGATCGTCGCGCCGGCGCGTGATCGCCCAGGCCAGCCACCATTGCGGGCCCTCGGCCTTGGCCATGGCGCGCACCACACGCGCCGTCTCGGCCCGGGTCTTGAACGGCGGCGAATTCCAGTAGCGCATCGCCGTGGCGTTGCCGAAGGCGGCGTGCATGGCATCGACATCGCGCGGCGCGAAGCGACGCAAGCGCAAACGCTCGGTCTCGAGCACGGGAAATTTCGGCCGGCTCATGCCGCCTCGCCGCCCTGATGCGCGCGGATCGCCTCGAGGAAAGCCGTGCCATGGCGCGCCAGCTTGGCCTCGCCGACGCCATGACAGGCGCGCATCGCCTCGGGCGTCGACGGCTTCAAGCGCGCGAAATCGAGCAGGGTGCGGTCGGGGAACACCATATAGGCCGCCATGCCCATGGCGCGCGCGATACGCATTCGCAGGGCCTTGAGCGCGGCCAGCAGCGCCTCGTCGGCGTCGGCCATGTCTTGCGCGCCCGCCGCCGCGCGCACCTTGCGGGCGGCGGCTTCCTTCTTCGCCTGGCGCGGCGTGACGCGCACGTCGCGCATCTCCACCCGCTCCTTGCCACGCAGCACCGCCCAGCCGCGCTCGGCCACACTCCAGCGGCCGTACTCGGCGATATCCATGGTCGCCAGACCCAGTGCATTGATCTGCCGCAGCACGGCGCGCCACTCGCGCTTGTCGCGGTCCTTGCCGACCCCGAAGGTCGGTAGCCGGTCATGGTGGAAGCGCAGGATCGATTCGGTGCTCTCGCCCACCAGCAGCGACACCAGATGCTCCGTGCCGAAGCGCTCGCCGGTGCGGATCATCGCCGACAGGGCCTTCTGCGCCTCGATCGTGCCGTCGATCACGGCGACGCCCTCGAGGCACAGATCGCAATTGCCGCAGGGCTCGACGCTCTCGCCGAAATAGGCCAGCAGGGTCTGGCGCCGGCAGCGCGGCGCCTCGCACAGCGTGACCAGCGCGTTGAGCCGCTGGCGCTGGGCGCGCTTCTGCTCCTCGCCCGCGTCGCCTTCGTCGATCTGCAGGCGGCGCACGCGGATGTCATCGAGGCCGTAGAGCGTCAGCGTGTCGGCGGGCAGGCCATCGCGACCGGCGCGGCCGATCTCCTGGTAGTAGCTCTCGATATCCTTGGGCAGATCGCCGTGGCAGACGAAGCGCACGTCGGGTTTGTCGATGCCCATGCCGAAGGCGATGGTGGCGACGACGATCACGCCATCCTCGCGTTGGAAGAGATCCTGGTTGCGCGTGCGCTCGGCCGCTTCCATGCCGGCGTGATAGGGCACGGCGCGGAAGCCTTCGTGGTTCAGCATCGCCGCCGTGTCCTCGGTCTTCTTGCGCGAAGCGCGATAGACGATGCCGCTCTGGCCGCGATGCTCCTTCAGGAAGGACAGCAGCTGCCGCCCGGTGTTCTCCTTCGCCGCCATCGCCAGGCGCAGGTTGGGTCGGTCGAAGCCGTGGACGAAGACCTTGGGCTCGCGCTTGAACAGGCGCTCGACGATCTCCTGCCGGGTCGCGGCGTCGGCGGTGGCGGTGAAAGCCACGGTCTGCGGCTCACCCAGAGCGGCGCGTGCATCGCCGAGGTTGAGGTAGTCGGCACGAAAGTCGTGGCCCCACTTCGAGACGCAATGCGCTTCGTCGACCGCCAGCAGGCCGACACCAGCGGCCGCCAGGGCGTTGCGCGTATCGGCCAGCGCCAGCCGCTCGGGCGCGCAGTAGAGCAGCGACAGTCGCTGCTCGCGCAGCATCTCGAAAGTGCGTGCATTGCCCGCCGCGCCGTTGGCCGAGTTCAACGCCGCCGCGCCGATGCCCAGCTCACGCAACGCCTCGACCTGGTCGCGCATCAGGGCGATCAGCGGCGAGACCACGACGGTGACGCCGTCGCGCACCAGCGCCGGCAACTGGTAGCACAGCGACTTGCCGGCGCCGGTCGGCATTACCGCCAGCACGTCCTGGCCGTCGACGATGGCCTCCAGAATCTCGCGCTGGCCCGGCCGAAAATCGGCGAAGCCGAACACGCGGTGCAGCTTCTCCTCGGCGGCGGAAAAATCACTCGACGACATGGCCCGATCCTAGCATGCCGGCTAGGCTGGCGTGGCAATCAGGAGTGGCATCGTGAGTGAAGACAGCAAGGCCCGCATCCAGCGTATCGCCCAGGCCGCGTTCGCGCAGCATCGCGACCTCGACCGCGTACCGGCGATGGCGGCCGGCGTGGTGATTGACGGCGCGCTCGCAGCCTTTAGCGGTTTCGGCGCCGGCCCGGATTCGCTCTTCCGCATCGCCTCGATGACCAAGAGCTTCACTGCGGCGGCCGCGCTGATCCTGCGCGACGAGGGCAAGCTCGACCTCGACGCGCCGATCGCGCGCTACGCGCCGGAGTTCGCCGGCCTAAAGGGACCGACGACCGATTCACCCGCCATCACGACGCGCCATCTGCTGTCGATGCAAAGCGGGCTCGCGACCGACGATCCCTGGGGCGATCGCCATCTCGACATCAGCGACGCGGACCTCGACGCTGCCGTGCGCGCCGGCCCGCTGTTCGCCTGCGTTCCCGGCACGGCTTTCGAATACTCCAATCTCGGCTACGCCCTGATCGGTCGCGTCATGCACCGCGCCTCGGGCATCCGGCCACAGGCCTTCATCACCGAGCGGCTGCTGAAGCCGCTGGGTATGACCCGCACGGTCTGGGAAGCTAAGGACGCGCCCGCCGGCGCCGACATCATTGTCGGCCTGCGCGCCGACAACGGCGCGCCCGAGCCCACGCCGCTCGACGGCTGCTTGGCGCCGATGGGCGGTTTGTGGTCGACCGTCGCCGACCTGGCGAAATGGGTCGACTTCCTCGCCGACGCCTGGCCGCCACGCGACGGCGCCGACGGAGCGCCGCTGAGCCGCGCCTCGCGCCGCGAGATGCAGCGAGTCGAGACTGCCGTGGAACCCTTCGAGGCACGCTCCGCCGACGGCACGCTCTGGCAGTTCACCGGCGGCTACGGCCTGGGCCTGCAGATCGGCCATGACCGCGACCTCGGCGAGGTGGTCGAGCATTCCGGCGGCCTGCCGGGCTACGGCTCCAACATGCGCTGGGTGAAGAACACGCGCGTCGGCCTGGTCGCGTTGGGCAATTCGACCTACGCGCCGATGCGCTTCGCCACGCGCCGCGCGCTCGCGGCGCTGGCGGCCGCGGGCATCGTGCGCCGCCCCCAATTGTCGGCGTCGGCCGTGCTGATCGAGGCCGGCACGGCGCTCTTCAACCTGCTCGTCGCCTGGGATGACGCGCGCGCCACGTCGGTCTTCGCCGACAACGTCGCGCCCGATGACGCGTTCGCCCAACGCCGTCGCGCCGCCGCGACACTGCTAACACGCCACGGCGCGTTGACGCTCGCGCGTGTCGAGGCCGTGTCGCGTACGACGGGGCGCATCGTCGCCCACTCGGCGACGAGCGAAATCGTCATCAGCTTCCAGATCGCGCCCGTGGGCGGCGTGCAGAAATACGACCTGCCCGGCTAACCGCGCCGCGCTTGGCCGCGATCTATCGCGCGGCCTGGGCAGCCTCAAAGCCGAGCGCGGCCTGGACGCCCGGGCGCGCCGCACAGCGGGACTTGTAGGCGTCGATTCCGGTGTGGACCGACGTGTCGATTCCGACGCGCGCGGCTAGCGTCAGCCACCAGAACAGATACGCGTCGGCGACCGTGAACGCGTCACCGACCAGGAAGTCGCGGCCTTTCAGGCCGTTGGCGACGATGTCCAGCCGCTTGGGCGCGGCGGCGCGAGCCGCGGCCTTGGCCGCATCGTCGCTCTCGGGCGTGAACATCATGTAGAAGACGCGCTTGTGCATCTCCGTGCTCACGAAGTTCAGCCATTCGATGACGCGGTAGCGCTCGTCGGTGCCAAACGCCGGACACAGGCCGCTCGCCGGCTTCAGGTCGCCGAGATACTGCAGGACGCTCGGACCCTCGGTCAGCACGCTGCCGTCGCCGCGGCGCAAGGTGGGCACCGCGCCCTTCGGGTTGATGTCGAACAGGCTGCCGCCGCCCTCGATCTCCTTCGTCGACAGGGTGACGCGCCGGAGCGTCACCGGAATATCGGCCTCACGGCAGACGATGTGCGACGCCAACGAGCAGGCGAGCGGTGCATAGAAGAGCTCCATGACGATGTCTCCTCGGCCGAAAGATGTTCTGTCCTTTTCAGTACAAAACTGTTCGATCCGCGTCAAGAGTTATATTCTATCCGGTACAGAACAAGGCTTCGCGATGGCACGACCCCGATCCTTCGATGTTGACGACGCATTGGCCGCGGCGACCCAGGTCTTTCTGGCGCGCGGCTTCGATGGCGCCACCCTGGACGACCTGACCGGCGCGATGGGCATCAACAAGCCGAGCCTCTACGCCGCCTTCGGCGACAAGGAGGCGCTCTACGCCAAGGTTCTCGAGGGCTATGCCGCGATGGCGAAGTCGGCCATGGCGGCGGCGCTCAACGCCGGCGACACGCTGGAGGATGCCGGACAGAGATTGTTGCTGGGCGCGATCGAAGTCTATGCGCCCACCAAGGGCAACCACCTCGGATGCCTGATCGCCACGACGGCGACAACAGCCGCGGGCTCGAATCCAGCGGTGAGGTCGGTGCTGGCCACGTTCCTGTCGGACGTCGACCAATTGATCCGGACGACCATCAAGCGGCGCTTCGGCGGCAATCTGGCCGACGCGAACGTGGCGTCGGCAGCCGACGTGTTGAGCGCGGCGATGTATTCGATCGCCATCCGCGCGCGCGCCGGCGCGTCGAGACGGCAGCTCTCGGCGATCGCGGAAAGGGCCGTCGCGACAATGGGTGCGGTCGCGCGGATGGCCGCCTGATCAGGCGGCTGCGTCCATCTTCCGACAGCCTCTCAGTTCCGCCCCTCGATCAACCCGCGACAGACCACCTGCGCCTGGATCTCGGCGGCGCCCTCGAAGATGTTGAGGATGCGCGCGTCGCACAGCACGCGGCTGATCGGGTACTCCATGGCGTAGCCGTTGCCGCCGTGGATTTGCAGCGCGTTGTCGGCGTTGCTCCAGGCCACCCGCGCAGCCAGCAGCTTGGCCATGCCGGCCTCGATGTCGCAGCGCCGATCGCCATCCTTCTCGCGCGCCGAGAAATAGGTGAGCTGGCGGGCGATCATGGTCTCCACGGCCATCCAGGCGATCTTGCCGGCGACGCGCGGGAAATTGACGATCGGCTTGGCGAACTGCACGCGGTCCTTGGCATAGCGCAGACCCAGCTCTAGGGCGCATTGCGCCACGCCCACGGCGCGCGCCGCAGTCTGGATGCGCGCGCCCTCGAAGGTCGCCATCAGCTGCTTGAAGCCGTTGCCCTCGGCCTCGCCCAGCAGGTTGGCGGCCGGCACCTCGAAGCCGTCGAAGCCCAGCTCGTATTCCTTCATGCCGCGATAGCCCAGCACCTTGATCTCACCGCCGGTCATGCCCTTGGCCGGGAACGGATCGCTGTCCGTCCCGCGCGGCTTTTCCGCCAGCAGCATCGACAGGCCCTGGTAGCCCGGCTTGTCGGGATTGGTGCGCACCAGCAGGGTCATGATGTCGGCGCGCGCGGCGTGGGTGATCCAGGTCTTGTTGCCGTAGACCTTGTAGGTGTCGCCCTCGCGCACCGCGCGGGTGCGCAGGCTGGCGAGGTCGGAGCCGACATTGGGCTCGGTGAAGACGGCGGTGGGCAGGATCTTCCCGGCGGCGATCGCCGCCAGGTACTTCTCCTTCTGCGTCCGCGTACCGCCGGCACGGATCAGCTCGCCGGCGATCTCCGAGCGCGTGCCCAGCGAGCCGACGCCGATATAGCCGCGCGACAGCTCCTCGGTGACGACGCACATCGCCATCTTGCCCATGCCCAGCCCGCCCCACTCCTCGGGGATGGTCAGGCCGAAGACGCCGAGCTCGGCCATCTTGTGCACGACAGGCAGCGGGATCAGCTCGTCCTTCATGTGCCAGTCGTGCGCGAAGGGCAGCACCTCGTCATTGACGAAACGGCGGAACTGATCGCGCACCATCGTTAAGGCTTCATCGTCGAGGCCCAGCGCACCGAAATCGCCGGTGTCCAACGCGTCGGCCAACAGCTCGGCGATGCGCGCGCGCACCGCCGCGGTGTTGCCCGAGGCGCGCAAGACGCGCGCGGCGCCGGAATCGAGCGCGCGCAACGCGGCGTCATCGATGCCGACGTCGCCCGGGCGCACCACCTCGACCTGGCTGATGGCGATCCCACCTGAGAGTTGGTTGAGGTACTCGCCAAAGGCCGATTGCAGGGTGAGCTGCTCGAGCTCGCCGAAGGCGCCCTGCGCCTTCAGCGCCTCGGCCCAGCGTCGCATCTGGCGCAGGCCGGACACGTAGGTGGCGATCCAGGCGTAGCCATGCGCCGCGAACTGCTCGCGCTCCAGCAGCCTGGCATCGACACGACCAGAGGGGGCGATCAGCCGGCGCACCGCGTTCTTGGCGGCGATATCAAAGGACTCGGCGATCGTCTCGGCCTCGGCGCACAGCGGCAACAAACGGTCGAGCACCACCGACGGCTGGGCGCCGTCGGCCTTCTCGGCGATGGACATCGAAAAACTACTCCTCGAGCGCGTCTTCCAGCGTGCGCAGGCCCGGGCGCGGGGCCGAAACCAGCACCGCCATGTTGCCGGGCTTGTGCTGGTTCTTCCACATCTTGGTGTGGGC
>CAYTFW010000164.1:0-14417 GCA_964437145.1 uncultured Rhizobiaceae bacterium | reverse complement strand
TGGGTGTTGATCCAGTTGCGCGGGTCGGTCTTGGGCGAGCGCACCGACTGGGCGCGCTTGAAGGCGGCGACGAAGCGGGTTCTTAACTCGATCCGAGCCCATCAATCACAGCCGGCGTCGGGCGGTGACGGTCGAGCCGTGTGATAGTGCAGTCACGTTGCACATCCCGCTGAACGTGGCTCATGTCGGAGGCGATTGAGTAGACGGCGTTGACCTCGGCACAATCCGGCGCACGGCACCGCAACTCACGGGGATAGTTCTCGTGGAATGCAATTAAACGTTGCGCACGCATGTAATGCAGGGATATTCTTTCTGCAACTTGAAGAAAGGGTGCTTGAATTGGGGGGATGACATGAAGCGCCATATTTCTATTGCCGTTCTGGCGTTAGCTGGTTGTTCGGATCCAGTCGAGCCTGGCTTTGTCGCGCTCAACTGGTCCCAAAACATGCGAGAGCTGCAGATCCAGCCCGTGTTCCCACCGCGCGAGGATGTTGTGGTCGGCCACGTTTATCTGACGTCCGCGCCGCCTGAGATCGACCTGTCGAAATCCAAAGACGGATCGTTCCTGCCGATCTCGGTCCTGCTCGCGTCGATCCAGCCCGCCCACCGCGGCGGACTCTCGCCATCCGCCGCGCACTACCGACGCCAGCCCAGCTTCCCCGAAACCAACGCCGCCGTTGCCAGCTATCTTGCCGCCACGCGCAATGCCGACGGCAGTCAGAAGCCCGATGCTCTGACCAAGGTCATGCCGGTGCCAACCGGGCGCGGCGACGTGTTCACCCAGGCCGGCGCCACCAACCGGTTGCGCCAAGTGGCGTTCCCCGATTTCATGAAGGCGTCGGTGCGCGGCGGCGACCTCTCGGCACTGATCCCCTTCGATATCCTCACCCTGGGGCTCGGCTTCAGTGGCGAGTCGGTCGAGTCGTTCTCGATTTCCGTACCGGTCGCAGAGTCATATGGCGTCCCCCTGGGCGATCTGCTGCTGAACTTGGTTGACCCCGCCGGCCGGTGCTTCCAGTTCACGAGCCTCAATCCCAAGCTAACGCCGCAGGCCATTTTCGAGATATCGAAATCGCTGCGCGGCCCAAACGAGCCGGACGGCGAGGCTTATCTCACGTTGATCAGCGAGGTCTACTACGCCCGGACCTTCGACGTTAAGATCGATCTCAGCCGCACGGCCGGTGCCGCGGTGCGCGCGCAACTCGGTCCGACCGGTATTGAACTCCCCACGCCAGGCCTACCAGCGCCCGACACGTCAACAACCGCCGGCAGCGCCCGCGCGACCGGCCAACGGGCCACCGAGCTGTCGCAGAAACAGGCCGCGCCGGGCGTCGCGGCTAGCTTCTATATGTCGGACACTGGCTCGGTTGGCGTCCGCCGCACCTTCGCGCAGCCGATCGCCATCGGTTATCGCGGCATCACTCTAAAGATCGGCGCCAACGATACTGCGTGCGCGGTGCCGGCCCCACTCCCCCGGATCAAAAAAGCCGATGGCACCGTTACTGGCACAGTCACACCCCTGGGGGTCCGGTCCACCGTCAACCTGAAATGACGACGGGCGCGTACTACCCCACCGCCTGGCGCGTGCCCGCCCTGGGGCGCGCTGGGCTAGCGGGTCTGATCGCAATGCTTGTGTCGATCGTGCTCGTTCTCGACGCCGGCGCACAGCCATCTCCGCAGTACGACCCGGAGGCAAAATTCGCGGCGGAGTATGTTCGGTCAACCGACCGCTCTGGGCTGAACAAGCCATTGCAATGGGCGTCGTTGCCCAACCTTCTGCGCCACGGCTTCGCCGTAGACTTACGGAACATTCTCAAGGCCAACCCGCTAAAGCTCAGCGGCGCAGAGTCCCTGACGCCGCAAGAAGACAGCGAGTTGCGCGCAGCGCTCGCGGTCCGAGTATATATGGACTATCTGCGACGGGTCGACAGCCACGAAATCGCGGGTATCGTCGAGGACCCGCCACAGACCAAGTTGGAGCAGCCACGCGCTGTTGTGCTGCGGCAGCTGGAAGCCAAGTTTCCTTTCACGGCCAAGGTCATGGAGCATGTCGATGTCCTGGCCCGCACCGACCAGTGGTTCCAGCCGCTGGTGCTCAGCGCAGAGGGATACAAACGTACCGCCGGCTACTACGTTGACACACCGCTCAATAAAGATACCGGACCCAGCGTCCCTCCTCCGCGGAAGGTGATCGTCGATCCTGTCGGCTTCAGGGAAGCGGCGTTCCTCGTCCTCAATCCGACGCTGGAGGCCAACGGCGGGGTGGATGTGGTTCGCTGCAGCGGCTTCCTGATCAATCCCGATTGGCTGATCACGGCGCGCCACTGCATCGGCGGCCCCAGCGACGAGAAAAGCAGCGATTCCACCTTCGCCATCGACGATTCGCTGATTGAAAGCCAGGACAACGCCGGACGCGGATTTGTGCTTGTTCAGAAAACCGGGCAAACGCCGGACTCGTACAGCCGGTACTCGAAATGCCTCGACGCGAGCAAGGCCTCGATCGTCGCCATCGACAAGACCGGGTGTCCATACTTCGTCGGGCAGGTCGCCGAGATTCACACTCCGAAGGAGCGGGCATGTGAAGGCGACGGCGTGGTGCCCTGCCGCTTGGTTAGACCGGACATCGCGCTGGTGCGCGTGGCTTGGCAGAAGGATCTCAAGCCCAGCCGCGACATGGCGGCTCGCCTACTGCTCGACGATCCCGCAAGAGTGCGCCAGCTTGTGGCCCGCGAAGGCATGACCTTCGCTGGCTTCGGCGTCAGCTTCAAGGATGGCACGCGGCAGATGCTGGCAAATGAGCTTAGCCCGCTTGTCGTCGGATTCCAGCGATTCAAGAGCGAGTTGGATCTGGAGGTCGCGACAGATGGCCTAGCGCCAACCTACTTCGAGTGGAACCAAAATGTCGCAACCGGCGACGGACTCTGCATGGGCGATTCCGGCGGTCCGATCATCGCGGGCTTTGTCCGTGGCCATCGCAACACCCGCCCACACAGAGTTTTCGCCCTGGTGTCCCGACTCAGCCACAATCCGCAAGCTGCAGCGGCTGGTGGTCCATCCCCGGACGTCTGCCTGCGCGGCAAAGTGCGCGTGCTCTTGCTCGCGCCTTGGCGCGACTGGATTTGCAGTGTCGCGAAGGACGTGCCGGAGGCCAACTGCGTTGTGGCGGCATCGCAGACCGCCACTCGTTAGCGCCCCGCCCACCGGTCCAGTTCGTGCTGCTTGCGGTCAGGCTTCGGGTATCGATGGCAACGCGTGGGGTCCGGCCAGCATGTGCTGACGCTCGGCGAGAGCGCTGGCGGTTTCGACTATTCCGGCCGGTCGGCGGCGCGTTTCAGCCTTGTGGCCAGCGTGCGCGCGACGCCGAGCGCCTCACGGATGGCCTCGAGCGCGGCGGGCTGCAGCTCGGGCGCCTGGTTCTCGGCCATCTCCAGCGCCACCACCGATTCCTCGGCGGTCGCCAGATCTCCGATTCGTTCGGCCAAGGTCATCAGCGCCGCGCCGATATTGCGCTGGGTGTTGATCCAGTTGCGCGGGTCGGTCTTGGGTGAGCGCACCGACTGGGCGCGCTTGAAGGCGGCGACGGCGGCGCGCAGCGGCTCGGGATCGTCGCGGCCCTCGGCGCGCACGAGATGCGCCACCGCGAGATTGTTCTGCGCCGCCGACCAGTTGGCGTCGCGCCGCTCGAAGCCGTTGGCCGCCGCCTCGAGCATCGCCGTGGCGCGCTCCAGATCCGCGTCGTTGTCGCGCTGCTTGCCGCGCCGAAGCAACGCGGCGCCCAACGCCATGCGCGCCTCGGCCAGGGGTCGCGCCACGTCGGGGCCGCGCGGCACCGACAGCGCCTGCTCGAGCACGCCGATCGCCTTGTCGAGCCGCTCGTCGTCGTCGTCGAACATCGACAGCCGCGCATGCGCCTGGCCAAGCTCGGTGCATACCTTGACGAACAGCCGGGGCTCGTCGGCCTTCGACACCAGCGGCAGCGCCTGGTCCCAGCTGGCGATGGCGCGCTCGGAATAGCGTGGGTCGTCCTCACGCTGGGCGATGTCGTTGAGCGCGCAGCCGCGGCGGAAATAGGCCTCGGCGCGCTCGATACGCAATTCCTCGCCCGTGAGCCCGTTGAGCGAGCGATCGTAGTGGTCGATCGCGGTGCGCAGCTCCTCGACATCGTTGTCGTGGCGCGCCAGCGCGTGCATCGCCTCGCCGGCGTAGCGCTCGATCAGGCCGACGCGCATGGCGTTGTCGGGACCGCGCAGAATCTCCAGCGCGCGCTCGGCGGCCTCGATCGCGGCGGCGTAGAGGTCGAGGTCGTCGTCGGCGCGCGCCGTCATCACCGCGCCCTGCACGCAGGCCAGCCACAGGTCGGGCATCACCGAGGCGTCGGGCATCTCGCCCAGACGCTCGAGCGCTTCGGCCATGCGGCCCGCCTGCAGCGCGTCGAACAAGACGCGCAGCGCGGCCACGGTTTCGCCGCGGTCCATGGCTCGTTCCTAACCGGATTCTCGCGCCGACGCATCCGCAAAGCGGGCGCCCGCCATTCCACAGGGGGATGGCTGTCCCGCTATCCCGCGCGTGGCATGCGCACGGTGAAGCGCGCGCCGAGCGTCTTGCCCTGGGCGTCCTTGATGTTGCCGGCGGCGATCGAGCCGCCATAGGCGTCGACGATCTGCCGGCAGATCGACAAGCCAAGACCGGAGTGACGGCCGAACGCAGCCGAGGGGCGCTCCGAGTAGAAACGGCGGAAGATCGTCTCGACATTGGCGTCGGGGATGCCCGGTCCCTGGTCATCGATGGTGGCGACGATGGCGTTCCTCTCCCGCATCAGCCCGACGACGATCCGCGAATCCTTGGGGCTGAAGGAGATCGCGTTGTCGATGATGTTGCGGAACACCTGGCCGTAGCGGCCCTCGTGACCAAGCACGCGGAATGGCCCGCCGCGCAGGGCGTTGAGCTCGACGCGCACGCCGGCCGCGCTCGCGGTGGTCGCGGTGTAGGCCTCGACCAGCGAGCGCAAGAGCGCCTCGACATCGACGACGTGCAGCTCGCCGCGCATCAGCTCGGCGTCGAGCCTGGAGGAATCGGCGATATCGCTGATGAGACGGTCGAGCCGGCGCGTATCGTCGAGCACGATCGCCATCAGCTTGGCGCGCTTCTCGGGATCCTCGATGCGCACGGCGATCTCGGCGGCCGAGCGCAGCGAGGTCAGCGGATTCTTCAGCTCGTGCGCCACATCGGCGGCGAAGCTCTCGATGGCGTTCATGCGCTGCCACAGCGCGTCGGTCATCGAGCGCAGCGAGTCGGAGAGATCGCCGATCTCGTCGTTGCGGCCGCCGATATCGGGCATGCTGGGCCTCGAATCGCGCGCCAGGCGCACGCGGTCGGCGGCGCGCGCCAGCCGCGTGATCGGTCGCGCTATGGTGCGCGCGAGGAAGAAGGACAGCAGGATGGTGCAGCCGAGCGTCACGCCGGCGATGCGCAGCAGGTCGAGGCGCACCTGGTGGATGCGGTAGGCGATGTCGGAATCGTCGCGCTGCAGCATCAGCGCGCCCAGCACCTGCTTGTAGCGCTGCACCGGGATCGCCACCGACAGGATGAGCCGGCCGTCGTCGGTGCGCCTGACGGTGCGCGTGTTGTAGCCACGCAGCGCCTGCTCGACCCAGGGGTAGTCGCGCGCCACCGGATCGGCGATCTCCTTGTAGGGCCCGTCAGAGCGACCGGCGCGCAATTGCCGCTCGATGTCGTCGACGAAGCGGCGGAACCAGCCCTCACCTTCGCCCTCGGCCATGCCCGTGCCCGCGTCGGGTGGCGGCAGGGCCTGCCTGATGATGCGCCGCTGGCGCTCGCCGAGGTTGGCGGTGTCGCCGAACATCTCGCCGGTCTCGCCGAAGATGCGCCCGCGCGCGCCGATCGGCATGGTCAGCCGCGCCATGAGCAGGCGCGCCATCTCGGGATCGACGCGGTTGATCGTCGCCTCGCCGCCGCGCACCGCGCTCTCGCCGATCGCCGCCGCGACCACTTCGCCCTGCAGGGTGAGCGCGGCGAGCTCGGCGTCGACCAGCGTGTCCTCGTAGTCGCCGAGGAAGACGATCGAGCCGGCGAGGAAGGCCACTGGCAGCGTGTTGACCAGCAGGATGCGCCGCGTCAGCGGCGAGAAGCGCCGCGTGCGGCCGCGTCGGCTCCACAGGGTCGCGCCGCCGGCCGCCTCGGCATCGGCGGGCGGCGATCCGGCGCCGCGCCGCGCCGGAAACAGCCAGTCGGTCGTCCAGCGACGCCACCAGCTCGTCGCGGTGCGTGTCGTCTCCGACGGCCGTTCGGGATCCGGTGGATCAGCCGTCGCGATACCGGTATCCGATGCCATACAACGTTTCGATCTGCTCGAAGCTATCGTCGACTTCGCGGAACTTCTTGCGCAGGCGCTTGATATGGCTGTCGATGGTGCGATCGTCGACGTAGATGGTCTCGCCATAGGCGGCGTCCATCAGCTGGTCGCGGTTCTTGACGTGGCCGGGCCGCTCGGCGAGCGACTTCAGGAGCAGGAACTCGGTGACCGTGAGGTTCACCTGCTTGCCCTTCCACACGCACAGATGCCGCGATGGATCGAGGGTCAGCTCGCCGCGCACCAGCCGGTCGGCCTCCTTGCCCTCGCCCTCGGCGCCGGCCGGGCCGCGATCGCCGCGCCGCAGCAGGGCGCGGATGCGCTCCAGCAGCAACCGTTGCGAGAACGGCTTGCGGATATAGTCGTCGGCGCCCATGCGCAGCCCGAGCACTTCGTCGATCTCCTCGTCCTTG
The DNA here is from genome assembly GCA_964437145.1 of uncultured Rhizobiaceae bacterium. Taxonomy (GTDB): domain Bacteria; phylum Pseudomonadota; class Alphaproteobacteria; order Reyranellales; family Reyranellaceae; genus JAFAZJ01. The sequence continues at coordinate 7,634 of CAYTFW010000164.1, read as the reverse complement.
GACGTCAGGAAGATGACCGGCAGGGTCTGGGTCTTGCGCAGCCGGTTGAGCAGCTCCATGCCGTCCATTCGCGGCATCTTGATGTCGAGAATGGCGAGGTCGGGCGGTGCCTGATTGAGCCCGTCCAAGGCGCTGACCCCGTCATTGTAGGTGCGGACCTGGAAGCCCTCGGCTTCCAGCAGCATGGATACGGAAGTCAGGATGTTCCTGTCGTCGTCGACCAGAGCGATCGATTTCTTCACGGGATGTCTCCGGGCTGGTCGCGCCCCAGGCGCGTCACGCCCTTTGACCACAGGATGCCGCGAGGCGAAAGGGGGCCGGGCCCCGCCAGGGCGTAAGCCCGTACATGAGCTGTTGACCCGACCAACCCCCTGATTCAGGTTGTCCGCGGATGCCGGCCCCCCTCGACATACCGTCGGCGACTCGGGCGCAGGACCTGATGCGCAGGCTGGACCGCGTGTCGCTGGCGACCTCGTTGCCGGCCGATGGATCGGCTTGGCCCTACGCCTCGCTCGTCCTGACGGCGGTCGACCACGACCTGTCACCCATCCTGCTGATCAGCGACCTGGCCGAGCACAGCAAGGCTATCGCCTCGACCGCCCGGGTCTGCCTGCTGTTCGACGGTACCGTTGGGCTGGACCAGCCGCTGACCGGCCCGCGGCTGTCGGTCTTCGGCGTCGCGGCGAAAAGCCGGGAGACAAGGCTGCGCCAGCGCTTCCTGGCCCGGCATCCCGACGCGCAGATGTATGCCGATTTCCGCGACTTCAACTTCTACCGGATCGCCATCGAGCGCGCCCATTTCGTCGCCGGCTTCGGCCGCATCGATACCATCGAGGGCGTGGCGCTGCGGGTCGATCCCGGCCCGTGGCGGGCGCTGGTCGAGCGCGAGACCGACATCGTCTCGCACATGAACGAGGATCACGCCGAGGCGGTCGGCCTGTACGCCACCCGGCTCCTGGGTCTTGCCGCGGGCGAGTGGCGGATGACCGGCATCGACGCCTTCGGCTGCGATCTGCGCTGGCGCGGCCAAGTGGCGCGCCTGAACTTCGACACGCCGGTCCTCGACGCCGAGGCCGCACGCAAGGCGCTGGTGGAGCTGGTACGGCGAGCCCGGACCATGGCCGCATGAGACGCCGCCATCCGGTCGCATAAAGGTCACGCACGAGGTCCCGGGGCTTAACCCTGATGCCGCCCGAAATTTGTCACCGCGCCTCGTTGGTGTTATTTCGCAAGTGCAGCAAGTCCTTTGTGCGTCAGCGAAAAAATCGCCACGCGGAAAGCCTGGGCGGCGGCGTGTCGCAGATGGGCTACTTCTCCACTCCGTTCCGATAAATGCCCTGTTTTCAGCTACATTGGAACGCGCACCACTATTATGGTGCCGCCTCTACTAGTCCACGGGCGGAAACGAATACCCCTCGCGTCGCGCCACACGACGACCAAAGCCCAGGAGAGCTACACGTGCATCAGGCAGGACCGGTCATCAGCAAGCATGGCCTCGGCGCGCTCGGCGCCAGCGCTCCGGGCAACGCCTCCTTCCGGCTGAACAACCTCGGCAACGTCTATTGGAATCTCTCGGTGCCGGCCCTCTACGAGGAGGCGCTGCGCCGCAAGGAAGGCGTGCTCGCCGCCGGCGGCCCGCTCTGCGTGCTCACGGGCGTGCACACCGGCCGCTCGCCCAACGACAAGTTCTTCGTGCGCGAGCCGGGCAGCGAGTCGAAGATCGACTGGGGCAAGACCAACAAGCCGATGGAGCGCGAGAAGTTCGAGGGCCTGTTGGCGCGCATGCTCGCCTACGCCCAGCGCCGCGACCTCTTCGTGCGCGAATGCTACGGCGGCGCCGATCCGGCGCATCGCATCAAGGTGCGGGTGATCACCGAGACCGCCTGGCACAACCTGTTCGCCATGAACATGTTCCTGCGTCCGCCGATGGCCGACCTGGCCGATTTCGAGCCCGACTTCACCATCCTGCAGCTGCCCGGCTTCCAGGCCATCCCGGAAATCGACGGCACCAACTCCGACTGCGCAATCATCTGCGATTTCGGCCGCCGGCTCGTGGCGATCTGCGGCACCTGGTACGCCGGCGAGATCAAGAAGTCGGTGTTCACCATCCTGAACTACCTGCTGCCCGAGAAGAACGTGCTGCCGATGCACTGCTCGGCCAATATCGGGCCCAAGGGCGACGTCGCGATCTTCTTCGGCCTGTCGGGCACCGGCAAGACCACGCTGTCGGCCGACTCCTCGCGCACCCTGATCGGTGACGACGAGCACGGCTGGGGCGAGAGCACGGTCTTCAACTTCGAGGGCGGCTGCTACGCCAAGGTGATCAAGCTCAGCCGCGAGGCCGAGCCCGAGATCTACGCCACGACCGAGCGCTTCGGCACGGTGCTGGAGAACGTGGTCATCGACCCGCACACCGGCCTGCTCGACCTCGACAGCGCGAAATACGCCGAGAACACGCGGGCCTGCTATCCGCTGGACTTCATCCCCAACACCAGCCCGACCGGCATCGCCGGCACGCCCGAGAACATCATCATGCTCACGGCGGACGCCTTCGGCGTGCTGCCGCCGATCAGCCGCCTGTCGCCGGAGCAGGCGATGTACCACTTCCTCAGCGGCTACACCGCGCGCGTCGCCGGCACCGAGAAGGGTGTGAAGGAGCCGCAGGCGACCTTCTCGACCTGCTTCGGCGCGCCCTTCATGCCGCGTCATCCGACCGTGTACGCCAAGATGCTGGGCGAGAAGATGAGCAGGCAGAACGTGAAGTGCTGGCTGGTCAACACCGGCTGGTCCGGCGGCGGCTTCGGCGTCGGCGAGCGCATGGCGATCAAGCACACCCGCTCGATGGTGCGCGCCGCCCTCGATGGCCGCCTGGCGCAGGTCGCCACGACTTCCGATCCCAACTTCGGCATGCAAGTGCCGTCGGCCTGCCCCGACGTGCCGGCCGATGTGCTCAACCCGAAGAGCGCGTGGAAGGACAAGAAGGCCTACGACAACGCCGCGCGCGACGTCGCGCAGCGCTTCGAATCGAACTTCAAGCAGTTCGAGCCGGCGGTCGACGACAAGGTCAAGAAGGCCGCGATCCGCGCCGCGGCCTGATCCGGTTCACGCACGATCCCGCGAAGGCCCGCACCTCGTGCGGGCCTCTTCGTTTGTCCGCTACTCCGCCGCCATCCGCTTGGCGAGGCCCGGCACCGGCGCGTGGGTGATCTCGCTCTGGCGCGCGCGCACGTCGAAGATGCGGATCTGCAGCTCGCCCAGCGCCGTGTTGGCCTTCATGCGCGCCACGATCGGGCCGTCGACGTAGGCCTGGGCCTTGGCGCGATCCTCGAAGCAGTAGATGCCGCCGGAACGCAGCTCGGCCTCGTCGTCGAGCCAGATCTTCCATTGCAGGCCGTCGACCGACAGGAACGGCTTGGCCGTGTCGTCGGTGTAGCGGGCGTTCCACTCGGCCTTGGGCATGTCGGGACGGCGGTAGTTGATCTGGACGATGACCATCGGGTCCTCCCGGGTTGGTGCTGACAAAGCAGTACCACGGTTCGCGGTCGGCCCGGCAGACCCTGTTTTTTGCGACAAGAGTCGGTTTTCGACATCCCCCATCCGGCGCCGCGCGCCACCTTCGCCCTCCGGGGAAAGGGAAGAAGCGCCTACACCGCGAAGTCGGCGGCGATGTCGGCACGGACGCGCTCGCGCTGCTCGGCCGTCAAATTCGTCCGCTCGAGCAGGGCCAGCAGCCGGTCGTGCGAGAGCAGCCCGCGGCGGGCGAGCGCGCGCGTGAAGGCGATATCCTTGTCGCGACGGGCGACGTACTTGGCGATCGCCAGATCGTGCGGCTCCAGGCAGAGTCCCCGGACGCCATCGGTGTCGCCTGGCGCCAGGTGCACCAGTCGGCCCTTCCAGCCCCTGGGCAAGACCGCCGTCGCGACGTCGACCAGATCGGCGTAGTAGCCGAAGCTTTGGTGGAACGGCGAGTCGACGCCGATCTCGTTCAACAGCTCGGTGCGATCCGGACTCTTCGCCGCGATCAGGTCGACTTCGGGCGAGCGGACGATCTCGTCGGCGAGGTCAGGGTGCTTGCCGTACAGCGACTGGCTGCCGATGATCACGAACCGCTTCTCGCCCGTGATCCGGCCGGCCGCGCGCAGCACGTGGTCAACCTGCCGCTTCTTCATGGAGTCGCCTGACCTCCGCCTGCGGCAACAGACCGACGAACGGCATCGACTGGCGCAGCCGCACCGCCTCCTCGTCGCGCCCCAGCATCGCCGCGAACAGCTCGCCGTCGTCGCCGCGCCGGGCGATGGCGTGCCATTCGTCGTAGGCGGAGACCCACGCGCCCTGCTTCTTCCAGCGATGCAGGTTGGCGAGGATCTGCGCGCGGATCTCGCGGGGCTCGCAGCGGCGCACCACGGCCAGCGCGATCGCGCGCTTGAGCTCGTCCAGCGCCTGATGCGAGAGGCCGGCCCGCGCGGCGGGGCGGATGCCGCGTTCCGTCAGCTCCAACGCATCGCCCTCGCCGACATTCCAAGCCTCCAGCGTCGCCTTCGGCACGATGACGCCGAGAGAGTTGCCGATCCGTCGTAGCGCTAGTTTCATACCTGAAATTATAACAGGTTATAACTCGCCTTTCTACCTTACCCCGCCAGCGGGTAGTAACGTGACCGCTCACCGCCCCGGAGACTCATCGATGTACGCCCCGCCCCAGCCGATCCCGGCCACCGTCTTCACCGCGATGCCGGAGCGGTTTCGCAAGAAGCGGCGCTCCAAATGGGGCGACTTCAACGCCGCCGGCCAGGAGCTCGACAGCTTCCTCGAGGGGCCGAGCTTCGACCGGGCCGGCAATCTGTGGGTTACGGATATTCCTTTCGGCCGCGTCTTCCGCATCTCGCCGCAGGGCGAGTGGACCCTGGTGACGGAATACGAGGGCTGGCCCAATGGGCTGAAGATCCACCGGGACGGCCGCATCTTCATCACCGACTACCTGCGTGGCGTCGTCCTGCTCGATCCCGCCAGCGGCAAGGTCACGCCGCTGATCGACACGGTGAAGTCCGAGAGCTTCAAGGGCGTCAACGACCTGTTCTTCGCCGCCAATGGCGATCTCTATTTCACCGACCAGGGCCAGACCGGCCTGCACGACCCCACCGGCCGGGTCTATCGCTACGACACGGCGGGCCGGCTCGACCGGCTGATCGACACCGTGCCCAGCCCCAACGGGCTGGTGATGAACCTGCACGAGAACGTGCTGTATGTCGGCGTCACCCGCGACAACGCGATCTGGCGCCTGCCGATCATGCCCGACGGCACGGTCAGCAAGGTCGGCCGCTTCATCCAGCTCTCGGGCAGCCATGCCGGCCCCGACGGCATGGCGCTCGACGCCGAGGGCGGCGTGATCGTCGCCGTGCCCAGCACCAGCGTCTGGCGCTTCGATTCGCTGGGCCGGCCGACGCATGTGCTCGACGCCGGCGACGACATCTTCTGCACCAACATAGCCTTCGGCGGCGCGGACAACCGTTTCCTGTTCTGCGTCGTCTCGCGCTCCAGCCGCAAGGTACCGGGCGGCACCATCCTGCGCGCCGAGATGCCGGTCGCGGGCAAGGCGATGTACGCGCACCTGTAAGTAATCGGCTGGCGGCCTCGGCGGCGGCACCCCATGTTATAGTGGATACCCGCCACCGGCCGAACCCGCCTTGCCGCTCGACACCGAACCCCGCGAAGGCCGCCTGCGACGTTTCCTGCGCGCCGGCGACAGGACGGAGCGCGTCAGACGTGTGCTGCGCGCCCGGCTCGCCGAACGCAGGATGCGCATCCGCATCGTCACCGCGCTGACCCTGGGTTTCCTGGTGGTCGCCGGCATCGCCGCCGCGTCGTTCGCCTGGACCGTGTTCGGTGCCGGCGAGACCACCGAGCGCCTGATGCTCGATCGCAGCCGACGCATCCTCGACGCCGAAATCCGCCTCCTGCACGACCGCCTCGACCCGGTCGCCGACCAGCTCGCCTATGTCGCGCGCCTCGCGGCGCGCGGCCGTATCGACATCACCTCATCGGCGGCGATGTCGGACGTGCTGGTGACGTTCGTCGAACGCCTGCCGCAAACCTCGGGCGCCGCCTTCGCCGGGCTCGATCTGATGAGCTATCGCGCGCGTCGCCTCGAAGGCCGGGTGGTATTCGACGCCGTGCCGGTATTCGAGGTGCCCGGCGGCTACGAGCGTTTCATCAAGCTGCGAGGCGAGAAGGGACCGGTCTGGGGCGACATCTTCTGGAACCCCGAGGCGCGCCAGCCGGTGCTCAATGTGCGCATCCCGGTGCGCCGCGAAGACAACGCGTTTCTCGGCGGGTTGGTCGCCGCGGTGACGATGGGCGATCTCTCGCGCCAGGTGTCGGATCCCGAGCTGGGCGGCCAGGACCGCAGCTTCATCCTCGTCGACCGCAAGTTCGTCATCGCCCACCGCCGCCTGGTCGATCCGGTCGGATTGGCGCTCAGCGATGAAAACCCGTTGCCGACGATCGATCGGGTCGGCGATTCCGTGCTGGCGGCGATCTGGAGCAAGCCGGTCACCAGCCGGCTCGGCCCGTCGTTGCATGGCACCGGCCATATCGTCGAGGTCGACGGCCGGCTATGGGTCTTCCTCTACCGCGAGGTCACGACCTTCGGCGGCAACTGGCTGGTCGGGCGCTATTTCCCCATCGAGGTGGCGACGCAGGATCTCGAGCGGCTGCGCTGGGGCGTGATCGGCGGCGGCTCGGCGCTCCTGGGCGCGCTCCTGCTGGCGATCATCATGGGCATGCGCGTCGGCGGCTCGATCCGCGAGCTCGGCAGCGCGGCGCAGGCGCTGGAGCGGCTCGATTTCGAGACCGCGCCGCGGGTGCGTTCGCGCCTGCGCGAGCTCGACGACGCCGGCGAGGCGTTGGAGAAGGCGCATGGCGCGCTGAAGTGGTTCGGCCTGTACGTACCGCGCCGCCTGGTGACGCGGCTGATGGAGGAAGGCAACGATAGCCTGGTGTCGCGCCGCCGCGTCGTCACGGTGATGTTCACCGACATCGTCGGCTTCACGCCGCAGGCCGAGGACATGGACGAGATCGGCACCGCCGAGCTGCTCAACCAGCACTTCGAGATGCTGGGCGGCGCCATCGACCGCGAGCACGGCGTGATCGACAAATATATCGGCGACTGCGTGATGGCGGTGTGGGGCGGCATCCGCCGCATGCCCGACCACGCCGACGCCGCCTGTCGCGCGGCGCTGGAGATCGCGCGCCTGATCCGCGCGGACAACGTCAGACGCCGCGACGCGGGCCTGCCGCCGATCCGCTTGCGAATCGGCGTCCATTCCGGCCCGGTGGTGGTCGGCAATATCGGCGCGCCCGGCCGGGTGAACTACACCGTCGTCGGCGACACGGTGAACGTGGCGCAGCGTTTCGAGCAGCTCGGCAAGCAACACATGGCCGAGGCCGACGAGGTCATCGTGCTGATCAGCGGCGACACGCTGAACTCGCTGCAGGATCGCGCCGCGCTGGGCGTCGAGCCGCTCTTCGTCGGCGAACAGGCCGTGCGCGGCCGGCAGGAACCCGAGCTGGTGTACCGGCTGGTTTGATCTTTTTCCTTCTCCCCGCGAAGGCGGGGAGAAGGTGCCGAGCGTTAGCGA
>CAYTFW010000163.1:0-14421 GCA_964437145.1 uncultured Rhizobiaceae bacterium | reverse complement strand
TCATCCGCCTCGCTGCGCTCGGCACCTTCTCCCCGCCTTCGCGGGGAGAAGGAAAACTCCTTCATTCGATATTGATCGCTCCGCTTGCGCGGCGGTGCTGCCGGTCATAGCGTACCGCCATCGAACCGACGGAGGATCGACATGCAATTCAGGGGGATGGTCGCCGGCCTGCTGGCGACGAGCATGCTGGCGCTAGCGTCGCCGGCTGTGGCGCAGAAGTCCAACGATACCTTGCGGATCCTGTTCACCGACGCGGTGCCCAGCATCGATCCGTACTTCAACGCGCAGCGCACCGGGTTGATCCTCGGCCATCAGGCCTGGGACATGCTGGTGCATCGCGATCCGGTGAGCTTCGAGATCAAGCCGGCGCTGGCCACGGCGTGGAAGTGGGTCGACGACAAGACGCTGGACTTCACCATCCGCGACGGCGTGAAGTTCCACGACGGCAGCGTGCTGAGCGCCGACGACGTCGTCTACACCATCAACATGGCGTCCGATCCGGCGAGCAAGGTGGCGACGCCCAGCAATTACGCCTGGATCGAGAAGGCGACGAAAGTCGACGACAAGACCGTGCGCGTGTCGATGAAGAAGCCGACGCCGGCGGCGCTGGAGTATTTCGCGCTGGTCGTGCCGATCCATCCCAAGGCCTATCGCGAGAAGGTCGGCGCCGAGGGCTTCGCCAAGGCGCCAGTCGGTGCCGGGCCGTACAAGATCGTCAAGCTCGAGCAGGCCAAGGAGGTCCATTTCGAGCGCTTCGCCGACTACTGGAAGGGCAGCCCCAAGGGCACGCCGCGCATCGGCAAGCTGCATGTACGCTTCGTGTCCGAGACGGCGACGCAGATGACCGAGCTGCTGGGCGGTCGCGCCGACTGGATCTGGAACGTCAATCCCGACCAGTTCGACAACGTCAATCGCGTGCCGACGCTCACCGCCATCCGCAAGGAGTCGATGCGCATCGGCTACCTGTCGATCGACGGCGCCGGGCGCAGCGGCGCCGGCAACCCGCTCACCAACGTCAAGGTGCGCAAGGCGATCTGGCACGCCATCGACCGGCAGCAGATGGCCGACAAGCTGATCACCGGCGGCAGCCGCGTGCCGGCCGCGCCGTGCTTCCCCAGCCAGTTCGGCTGCGACCAGGACGCCGCGGTGAAGTACGACTACAACCCGGCCAAGGCCAAGGAGCTGCTGAAGGAGGCGGGCTTCCCCGACGGCTTCGAGATCGAGCTCGTGACCTACGTGCAGCCCACGCAGTGGAGTGCCGCGATCCAGAACTATCTCCAGGCCGTGGGCATCCGCGCCAAGATCACCCAGCTTCAGGTCGCGGCGGCGATCCAGAAGGCGTGGCGCGGCGAGAACCCGCTCTATCACGGCAGCTGGGGCAGCTACTCGATCAACGACGTCTCGGCGATCATGCCGGTCATGTTCGGCGGCGGGAACGACGACTACACACGCGACCCCGAGATGATCCGGCTGCTCGAGGAAGGCGGCAGCACCAGCGACGTCGCGGTGCGCAAGAAGGCCTATTCGGCGGCGATCAAGCGCGCCACCGAGAACGCCTACTGGCTGCCGCTGTTCACCTACGTGAGCACCTTCGCCCACACCAAGCAGCTCGACTTCACACCCTACGCCGACGAGCTGCCGCGGTTCTATATGTACGGGTGGAAGTGACCCGAAGGGTCATCCTGAGCGCAGCGAAGGATCTCCTGTAACAGGGAGATTCCTCGCTGCGCTCGGAATGACGGTGGGCTCAGCGCCGCAACGCCGCCAGTCGGTCGATCTCGCGCCAGAAGCCCTTGATCGTCTCGTCGACGATCTGCTGCACCGGCTTGATCTCGTGGATCAGCCCGGCGCTCTCGCCGGCGGCCCCTGATGTGTTCTCGACGTCGCCCTGGACGTACAGCATCTCGATGGTCGAGCTGCGCAGCGCGCGTTCGCGCGTGCCTTCGGCGACGGCGATGGAGTAGGGCGTCTTCAAGCCCCGCGAGCGGGCGCGCGGTGGGTTGTCGGTCATGATCGTGCCGGTGATCGGCGCGTCGACGATCGCCCGCTTGTAGTTGACATGCACCGGGCTCTCGAAGGAGGCGACGAAGCGCGTGCCCATGGTGACGCCCTCGGCGCCGAGCGCGAAGGCCGCCGCCATGCCGCGGCCGTCGACGATGCCGCCGGCGGCGACGATCGGCACGTCGACCGCCTCGCGCACCGCCTGCAGCAGCGCGAAGGTGTGCACCTCCTCGGGATTACGGATGCCCGCACTTTCGGCGCCCTCGACGATCAGCCCGTCGACGCCGGCGTCGACCGCCTTGACCGCGCCGCGCAGGGTGGCGGTGGCGTGGTAGACGACCACCCCGGCGTCCTTCAGCCGCCTGGTGTAGCGCGTCGGGTCGCCGGCCGAGGTGGTGGCGAAGTGGATGCCCTGGTCGAGCAGCCAGCCGATGATCGCGTCCTCCTCCTTGGGGTCCATCTGCAGATAGCGGATCGGCAGGTTGACGCCGAAGGGCGCGTTGGTCGCGGCGCGGATGTCGGCGAACTCGCGCTTGGTGACGCCGAGGTCGCGGATCGAGTTCTCGAGCAGGCCCATGGCGCCTGCCTTCGACACGGCGGTGACCAGTGGCGCGCGGGCGATCCATGTCATGGGCGACTGGAAGATTGGATAGCGCGCGCGTGTATGCGCGGTGACGCGGTTGCCTTCGAACATCGTGCCCGGCCTGTCCTGCCCTTGGCGTCGTGGTATCATGACGCCGCGATGCGTGGCAGCGGTGGCCGATCTCGGGCTTCCGCATCACGGTTGGGGGCGATCGCACGTGCCGTTGACCTGGACGATCGATCATGGCGAGCGGACCATCGTGGCGACCGCGACGGGGTCGCTGACGCGACGGGACCTCGACACCTATTTCGCGACCCTGGTGGGGCAGGGCGCTGTCGGCTACCGCGCGATCTTCGACGCCTCGCGCGCCCATCTCGACCTGCGCTCCGGCGACCTGACGGCGCTCAGCCAGGTCGTGCGCGCGCGCAAGCCCGAGGGCTTCGACGCCGCGGTGGCGTTGATCGTCACGTCGGAAGCCGAGCGCGAGTTGGCGAGCTACTTCGTCGGCCGCACCGCCGAGGCCCGACCGTGCCGCATGTTCCGCAGCGTCGCCGAGGCGCGCGCCTGGTACGCCGAGTTCGATGCGTCGGCGCGGGCTAGAGCAACGACTCCGAAATCGGTATGACCCTGTCATCCCGAGCGCAGCGAGGGATCTAGTTGACTTCCCTGGATCCCTCGCTGCGCTCGGGATGACAGGTGAATCTGACTAGCCGCTCGATGTTCCGGTGTGCGAGCGCGTGTCGGCTACGCGGCCTTGCGTACCGCCCGCGCCACCTCGCCCCAGCGACCCAGCGTCTTGCCGTCGATCTCGCGCCAGTGCGAGGCGAGATAGATCACCAGCCGCGACGCGACGCCTTTGTAGCGCTGGATCATCTTGTCGGCGACATCGTCCCACCGCGCGACCAGGGCGAACTGGTCGAGGACATCGTCGGTGATCAGGGCCTGCGTGCGCGCGTTGTCGTTGGCGCGCAGCGCGTCGCGCAGCTTGTCGCGCAGGCCGACATGGCCGAGGTCGTCGAACTGGAAGGCGTAGTTGGGCGTGGCGCCATAGAAGCCGATCGTGGTCTTGGCCTCGGCGATGGGCTTGGCGCGCTCCTCCGCCGTGTCGCCCGCCGCGACGATCACCGGCACGATCAGGTCGATCGCTTTGGGATCGCGGCCGGCGCGCTTGGCGCCCTCGGCGACACCCGGCAGCAGGCGGTTCTTGATGTAGTGCTGGGAGTGCATGGGATGCACGTGCACGCCATCGGCCACTTCGCCGGCGACGCGGACCATGTACGGGCCGACGGCGGAGATATCGACCTTGATGTCCTCGTGCTCATGCCGCGGCGGTGTCCATTGCTCGGGCAGCAGGCTCATCTTGTAGTAGGGGCCCTCGTGCTTGAGCGGCGCCTCGCGGCGGAAGGCGGCGAGGCAGGCCTTCACCGCTTGCACATAGTCCTTCATCTGCGGCGCGGGCTTGTCGAACACGCCGGCGTAGCGTCGCTCGATATGGGCCTTCACCTGGCTGCCCAGGCCCAGGCGGAACTTCCCGCCGGTGTTCTGCGCCAGCTCCCAGGCGATCTCGGCCGAGACCATGGGGCTGCGGGCGAAGGCGATCGCGATGCCGGTCGAGAAATGCAGCGAGGGCGCCGCCAGCGACGCCGCGGCGATGTTCATCCACGGCACCTGATGGCCCTCGGTGAACAGCATGCCGGAGAATCCCAGAGCCTCCACCCGGCGGGCGAGATCGGCCACGTTCTGCCACGTGGTGGCCCGCGTCATGACGTCGAATTCCATGGTCCTCTTCCTCAGCCGGTTCGGGACCGAGCGTGCCGGGATGGCGGGGCGAGAGCAACCAGTCCTCGACCGCGTGTGGCGTTTTCCTCCCTCTCCCCGCAAGCGGGGAGAGGGTCGGGGTGAGGGGGAGTTGCAGGTTGCGCAGGGTGGTTGTGCGCCACTTGCCTCAGCCCCTCACCCCGACCCTCTCCCCGCACGCGGGGAGAGGGAGTCATGAGCGGAGATGTTCTTGCCGGCGATTGTGCGATCGCGTGCGCGGCGCGACTATAGGCCCGCGGGTTTCAGGCACGGGGCAGGGTGGATCATGACATTGGCGATGAGTTGGGACGAGTGGGCGAAGGCCGATGCACTGGCTTTGGCGGAACTGGTGCGGGCGAGGAAGGTCAAGCCGGCCGAGCTCTCGGCGCAGGCCGCGGCGGCGATCGAGAAGACCAATCCGAAGCTCAGCGCCGTGGTCGAGGTGTTCGACGATGTCGTCGCCGATCCGGCGCGCGATGGCGCCAATCTCGATGGCCCGTTCGCTGGCGTGCCCTATTTGATGAAGGACCTCGGGCCGACCTTGAAAGGCCGATTGCAGGAGATGGGCTCCAAGCTGATGCGCGGCAATCGCGCGGCGGCCGACACCTATCTCACCGGCCGTATCCGCGGCGCCGGCCTCAACATCATGGGCCGCACGACGACGCCGGAGTTCGGCTGCTGCTCCTCGGCCGAGAACCCCGAGGTCTATGTCACGCGCAATCCCTGGAACACGGACTTCACCACGCTTGGCTCCTCGGCCGGCACGGCGGCGATGGTGGCCTGCGGCGCGGTGCCGATCTCGCATGCCTCCGACGGCGGCGGCTCGATCCGCCTACCAGCCGGCGCCAACGGCAATATCGGCCTGAAGCCCTCGCGCGGCGTGTTCTCGCTCGCGCCGCTCGCCTCGGACCTCACCGGCCTGGTCTCGACCCAGGGCTGCCACACGCGCTCGGTGCGCGACACGGCGATGTTCGTCGACGCGTGTCGCGGTGCCGCGCCGGGCGAGTTCATGCCGTTCTGGCAGCCGGCCGAGCCTTACGCGCAACTCATCAAGCGCGACCCAGGCCGGCTGAAGATCGCGCTATCGCACGAGTGGGGCGACTACAAGGCCGTGCCACATTTCGTGAAGGAACTGGAGCGCGTCGGCAAGTTCCTGGAGGGGCTGGGCCACACCGTCGACTGGGCGCTGCCCAAGGTCGATCTGCGCGCGGCCTTCGCGGCCCAGACCGCCTGCTACATCAGCAATTTCGCGCAGACGATCTCCAACCTGCTGGCGCCGCGCGGGCTCGACAAGCCGCCCCAGGATTTGATCGAGCCGATCAACATCCGCATCTGGGAGGCCGGCATCACCTACAGCTACAGCGAGCGCGCGCGCATGCAGGCGACCTTCAACGCCACCTCGCGCGGCTTCGGCGCCTTCTTCGAGGAATGGGACATCATCCTCACGCCCGTGATGGCACTGCCGACGCCGCGCGTCGGCACCCGGGAGTATCTGACGATCAGCGACAACCCCTCGGTGCACGACTGGTTCGCCAATCTCTGGCGCATTTTCGCCTACACGCCGCTGGCCAACCTCACCGGCATTCCCGGTATCTCCTTGCCGCTGGCGACGCAGGAGAACGGCTTGCCGCTGGGCATCCAGGCGCAGGCGAAGCAGGGCGCCGACGGCCTGTTGCTACAGCTCGCCGCCCAGATCGAACGCGCCGTCGACGGCAAGTGGAACGCTGGCCGCAAGCCGCCGGTACATGTCGCGGCGGGCTGATACCCGATCGCGCCCGTGGCGGCTTGACAGCGCGGTCCGGCCAATGAGCATGATGCATGGCACGTCTTTTGCTGCGTACGCGTTGAGTCCTCGGGGTGCATGAGAGGGGAGAACGCACATGCTGCATCGGGTATTGGCTGCCTTCGCAGTGGCGGTCGCGATCACATCCGGAGCGACCGCACAGGATCTGGCCAAGAGCCAGTTCAAGGTGATTGGGCTTAACAGCCCCACGCCGGTGTCGATCCACGACGAGCTGCCGTTCTGGCGCAAGACCATCCCCGACGCGTCGAAAGGCGCCGTCACGGTGGACGTCACGCCGCTCGACCAGATGGGCATCGACGACAAGACGATGCTGCGGCTGCTGAAGCTGGGCGTGATGGACTTCGCCGCGATGGACATCTCGAAGATGGCGGGCGACGACCCGCGCTTCGAGGCCTGTGACCTGGCGGGCCTCACGCTCGATCCGGACAAGGCGCGCGCGGCCTGTTCCGCCTATCGCGACGTGATCGACCGGCAGATGCAGAAGAACTGGAACGCCAAGCTGCTGGCGTTCGGCGGCAACACCCCGCAGGTCTTCTGGTGCCGGGAGGTCGTCAGCGGGCTCGAGGGGCTGAAGGGCAAGAAGATCCGCGTGTTCAACAACACCATGCGCGACTTCCTGAGCGGCGTCGGCGGCACGGCGGTCAGCATGGCCTTCGCCGAGGTGGTGCCGGCGCTGAACAACGGCGTGGTCGATTGCGCGGTCACCGGCAGCCTGTCGGGCAACACCGCGGGCTGGGCCGAGGTGACCAAATCGATCTACCCCATGTCGCTGGGCTGGAGCATCAACGTGCTGGCCGTCAACCTCAACACCTGGAAACGGCTGGATCCCAAGCTGCAGGCCTTCTTCGTCGAGCAGACCAAGGCCTACGAGGAGAAGATGTGGGCCACCATCCGCAAGACCACGGATGAGGCCGACAACTGCAACACCGGCAAGCAGCCCTGCACCATGGGCAAGCTCGCCAAGACGACGATCGTGCCGGTGAAGCCCAGCGAGATGGAGACCCACAAGAAGCTGGTCGAAGGCGCCGTGCTCGCCGGCTGGGCCAAGCGCTGCGGCGCCGAGTGCGCCCGTGAATGGAACGACACCGTCGGCAAGTCGCTCAACCTGAAGGCGCCCACGCCGTAGCGGTCCACGAACCGCGATGACGGGGGTGCGGCGCGTCGCGCGCTTGGGGCTGTGGGGCGGTGGCGCGCTCGTGCTGCTGGCCGCGGTGCTGATCGGCGTCGACGTGCTGATGCGCAAGTTCCTCAGCCGCTCGATCGGCGGGGCCGACGAGCTCGCCGGCTACGCGCTGGCGATCGGCACGGCGTGGAGCCTGGGCGCGGCGCTGCTCGATCGCGCCCATATCCGCATCGATTCGCTCTACGTGCTGTTTCCGCAGAAGCTGCGGCTGGCGCTCGACGCCGTGGCGATCCTGTCGCTCGTCGGCTTCTTCGCCCTGACGGCCTGGCACGGGCTGGGCGTGGTGTCGCAGTCCTGGATCTCCAGCTCGCGCAGCCAATCAGCCCTGGAGACGCCCACCGTGATTCCCCAGGCGCTGTGGATCGCGGGGCTGGCGGGCTTCGTGATCGTCGGCGTTCTGCTGTTGCTTCAAGCGGCGAGGCTGGCGCTGGCCGGCGATCTGAACGCCGCGGCGCAGCTGATCAGCACGCGTTCCGCCGCGGAAGAGGTCGAGGACGAGATTCGCGATCTGAAGGATCGCCAGGATCGCGTGTCGTAGGCCGATATGCTCCTCGTCACACTCCTCATCCTGATAGGCCTGCTGGCGCTGGCAATCCCCGTCGCCGCCAGCCTCGGTGTTCTTGGCCTGTCGCTGTCCGGCCTCTACTCGAAGCTGCCGCTGTCGCTGGCGATGGGCGAGGTCGCCTGGGGCACGTCGAACAACTTCCTGCTGGTGGCGATTCCATTCTTCGTGCTGCTGGGCGAGATCCTGCTGCGCTCGGGCATGGCCGAGCGCATGTACAACGCGCTGGTGCTGTGGGTGCCATGGCTGCCTGGCGGCTTGATGCACTCGAATATCGCGGCCTGCGCCATGTTCGCCGCCACGTCGGGCTCGAGCGTCGCCACCGCCGCGACGATCGGCACCGTGGCGCTGGGCGAGGTCGAGAAGCGCGGTTACTCCGAGCGGTTGTTCCTCGGCACCATCGCCGCCGGCGGCACCTTGGGCATCCTGATTCCGCCGTCGATCAACATGATCGTCTATGGCGTGCTGACCGACACGTCGATTCCCAAGCTCTACCTCGCTGGGTTCCTTCCCGGCGTGGTGCTGGCCGCCCTGTTCAGCCTGACGGTGCTCTTCATCTGCCTGGTTCGGCCGTCGCTGGGCGGCCGGCCGACACCGACCAGCTGGCGGCAGCGCATCGCGGCGCTGCCCGATTTGCTGCCGCCGCTGATCATCTTTCTCGCCGTGATCGGATCGATCTACGCCGGCTGGGCGACGGCGACCGAGTCGGCGGCGCTCGGCGTGCTGGCCGCCGTCGGCATCGCCGCCTGGCACCGCCGCCTGACCGTGCGCACCTTGCTCAGCGCCTTCGAGGGCACGATGCGTACCACGGCCATGATCATGGCGATCCTGCTCGCGGCTTACTTCCTCAATTTCGTCATCACGTCGATCGGGCTGACCGGCAAGGTCAGCGGCTTCATCACCGACCTCGGCCTGTCCAAGCTCGAGCTGCTCGTCGTCGTGGTGCTGTTCTATTTCATCCTGGGGATGTTCATGGAGACGCTGTCGATGATGGTGGCGACCGTGCCCATCATCGCGCCGATCATGATCAAGGCCGGTTACGATCCGATCTGGTTCGGCATCATCATCATCATCCTCATGGAACTGGCGATGATTACGCCGCCGGTCGGCATCAACCTCTACGTCGTGCAGGGCCTGCGCAAGCGCGGCAGGATCAACGACGTCATCATCGGCGCGTCGCCTTTCGTCATCACCATGATGGTGATGATCGTCGTCCTGGCGTGCTGGCCGGATATCGCGCTGTGGCTGCCACGGTCGGCGGCCAACTGAACAAGATTCCTTGGACGGCGCCGGTCCTAAAGCAACGAACCTGAAGTCAGCATCACCCTGTCATCCCGAGCGTAGCGAGGGATCCAGGAAAGCCGCCTAGATCCCTCGCTACGCTCGGGATGACAGGTGCGTTTGATTAGCCACGCGCCGCTCGAGCGACCCGCTCTGCAGCGTGATCACGATGTTTCCGGCGGCGTCGAGCGCGGCGTGGGCGTCGGGTGGCACCACGCAGGTCGCGTCGTATTCGTCGACGATCAGCGGGCCGGCGCGTCCGACCGCCAGATCGGCGCGCGTCAGCACCGGTGTTTCCCGCCAGCCGTGGATGTCGCCGAAATAGGCCCGGCGCGCGGCCCGGGCCGCGGGCTCGGCGCGGCTCGACTTCACGCTCTGCGGCACGGCGCCGCCCTCGCGCAGGCCCGAGCCCACCACCTGGATGGCGACCAGCTCGACCGGCTCGTCGGGTCCTGCGCGATGGCCGTAGGTCTTCTCGTGCTCCTGTCCGAACGCCTCTTCGAGGTGCTTCACCATCGTCGCGTCGATCGGGCCGTCGGGCACGGCGACGGTCAGATCGTAGCTCTGGCCCTTGTAGTGAAGGGCCGCGGAGCGCCTGAGCCTCGCGCGGGTGCCGGTGAAGCCTTCGACCGCGAGCTGATCGCGGGCCTGCCGCGCGATCGCGTTCCACGCCTTGTCGATCTCGCCGAGATCGGCCTGGCGCAGCAATCGGCGGAACGTGCGGGCGTAGTGGTGCTCGACATCGGCGTAGAGCAGCCCGAACGACGAGAACAGGCCGGCTGATGGCGGCACGACGATCCGGTTGATACCCAACGCGGCGGCCATGCCTGATGCGAAGAGCGGGCCATTGCCGCCGAAGGCGAACAGCGCGAAGTCGCGCGGATCGCGACCGCGCTCGGTCGACACCGCCTTGATGGCGCGGATCATGTTCGACGCCGCGATCAGATGCGCGCCGTAGGCGGCGCGTTCGATCGCCATGCCGAGCGGCTCGGCGATCTTCGCGGCGAAGGCCGCGCGCGCCTTGGCGGCGTTGAGCTTCAGCGCGCCGCCCACGAGATGATCCGGGTTGATATAGCCCAGCAGCACGTTGGCGTCGGTGATGGTCGGGATCTCGCCGCCTTTGTCGTAGCAGACGGGGCCCGGCGCGGCGCCGGCGCTCTCGGGCCCGGCTTGCAACGCGCCGCCGCCGTCGATCCAGACATGCGAACCGCCACCCGCGCCGACCTCGGCGAGATCGATGGCTGGCACCTTCAGCGTGTAGCCGGCGCCGGTCAGCAGCCGCGAGCCGACCATGATGCCGGCGCCGACGGCGTACTCCTGGGCGCGCGCCACCTCGCCATCCTCGACCATCGACGCCTTGGCGGTCGTGCCGCCCATGTCGAAGGTGATGATCTTCGGCAGTCCCTTGGCGCGCGCCAGCGCCTGCGCGCCGACCACGCCGCCGGCCGGGCCGGATTCGATGATGTTCATCGGCCGCTCGGCCGCGGCCGAATCGGTCGTCAGGCCGCCATTGGACTGCATCAGCAGCAGGCGGGCGGGGATACCGGCGCCGTCGAGCCCGTGGCGCAACGCCCTGAGATAGGTGGCGACGATCGGCATCACGTAGGCGTTGATGACGGTGGTCGAGGTGCGCTCGTATTCCTTGATCTCGGGAAGCACCTCGAACGAGACGCTGAGCGGCAGGCGCGGCGCCTTGCGGACAGCGAGGTCGCGCAGCATCGCCTCGTGCGCCGGGTTGGCGAAGGAGTTCAGCAGGCAGATGGCGATCGCCTCGACCTTCTGCGTCAGCAGCGCGTCGATGGCGCGTTCGGCGTCGGCCGGGTCGAGCGCCTTGTCGACGCGGCCGGCGTGGTCGATGCGCTCGTCGACGACCTGGCGCAGATAGCGCTCGACCAGCGGCGCCGGCTTGGTCCAGCCGAGGTCGTAGAGGCGGGGCATGCGCAGCGTGCGGATCTCCAGCACGTCGCGGAAGCCTTTGGTCGTGACCAGGCCGACGCGCGCGCCCTTGTGCTCGAGGATGGCGTTGGAGGCGACGGTGGTGCCATGGCGGATCTCCTCGATCGCGCCGCCGGCGAGGCCGGTCTCGCGAAACACCTCGCTCAGGCCGTCGACGATGGCCTGGGCATAGTTGCCGACGCTCGAGGAGATCTTCTTGGTATGGATGGCGCCGTCGGATCCGAGCAGCACGATATCGGTGAAGGTGCCGCCGATGTCGACACCGACGCGATAGGTGACGGTCATGGGACTATTCCGCGGCGCGCGCCAGGCGCGCCGGCTCCTGGCGCTGGACTTTCGGCACCTCGCTCCAGCCGCGCGCGGCGGCGATCTCGGCGCGGCGTCGGGCGGTGGCCGCGGCGTCGACCGTCCAGGCCGTCGTGTCGATCACCACGCCGTAGTCGGCCACGGCCTTCAGCGGCGACAGCAGCTCGTTGCGCACGTCGCGCAGCACCGCCATGGGGTCGCGCTCCAAGGGATCGCCCCAGCCGCCGGCGCCGGCCAGCACGTGGCGGAAGACGTCGCCGCGCCGGATGGTCATGGTGAACTTTGATGGCAGCGGCCGGTTCTCGCCGTCGGGATTGAGGTAGTTCTCCGACGGGCCGCCGGGGCCGCCGCCATAGAGGCCGAAGGGCCGATGGTCGCGGCGGTCGGCACGCACCTGTAACGTGCCTTCTTCCTCGAGGAAGCGGTAGTCGCGGCGGAACGGCACGCCGCCGCGATACTTGCCGGCGCCCGCCTTGTCGGCGACGAACTCGTAGGCCAGCAGCTGGATCGGCTGTTCCGCCTCGGTGACCTCGATCGAGTGCGAGGCCATGTTGGCGAACATGTGCGAGTTGCCGTCGAGCCCGTCGGCGAAGGGCCGCGCGCCCCAGGCGCCGCAGGTGAAGTCGACATAGACGAAGGGCTTGCGCTGAGCGTCGTAGCCGCCGATCGAGATGCCGGTGTTGCCGCCATCGCCGGCCGCCTTGACCCGGTCGGGCAGCATCATGGCGAGCGCGCCGAACATGCAGTCGACCATGCGGAAGCCGGTGAGGCCGCGCGCGGCGCAGGCCGCCGGCAGCACGCCGTTGCCGACCGTGCCGGGCGGGCAGATCACCTCGATGGCGCGGAACACGCCCTCGTTGTTGGGAATGCCCGGCGGCAGCACCGAGCGCACGCCGGTGTAGGCGGCGGCCTTGGTGAAGCTCAGCGTGTTGTTGATGGCGCCCTTGACCTGCGGGTTGGTGCCGGTCCAGTCGACGACCATGTGGCCGCCCGTCTTGCGGATGGTGACGAACAGGCGGATCGGCCGGCCGTAGTCGACACCGTCGTCGTCGATCCAGTCCTCGAAGCTCCACTCGCCATCAGGCAGCTGCGCCAGCGCCGCGCGGGTCAGGCGCTCGGCGTAGTCGATGATTTCGTTGAGGTAGAGCTTGGTTTGCTCGACGCCGTACTTCGCGACGATGTCGGCGAACTGCGTCTCGCCGATATGGCAGGCCGCGAGCTGCGCGCGCAGGTCGCCGAAGAGCTGGACCGGCAGGCGGACGTTCTTCTCGATGATCGTCATGAGGGTCTGGTTGATCTTGCCGGCCTCGTAGAGCTTCATCGGCGCGATACGCAGGCCCTCGGCGTAGATCTCCGTCGAGTCCGACGCGTTCGATCCCGCCACACGCCCGCCGACATCGATGTGGTGGCAGACCGTGCAGGCGAAGGCCAGCCGCTCGCCCTCGTGATAGAGCGGCTTGATGACGAAGATGTCGGGCAGGTGCATGCCGCCGTCGAACGGGTCGTTCATGATGAACACGTCGCCCGGCGCCATGTCGTCGCCGAAGTGGCGCATGATCGAGTCCATCGCCGTCGGCACCGAGCCGAGATGCCCCGGCAAGGTCAGCCCCTGCGCCGCGAGCTTGCCGTTGGCGTCGGCGAAGCCCGTGGAATAGTCCATGTTGTCCTTGAGCACGCCCGAGTAGGTCGTGCGGAAGACGGTCAGCGCCATCTCGTCGGCGATCGAGAAGATCGCGTTCTTGAACAGCTCCAGCGTGATCGGATCGGGTGCTTCAGCCACTGTCTCGCTCTCCCGAACAGGCCGCTGCGTCGCGCGGCGCTAGACCGTGAACCAACGCCCCCATCGCGTGAAGGCGCGCTTGTCCAATCCCAGGGTATCGAGCGCCGACCACAGCGTCACCGCCACCGAGTCCAGAATCTGGATGCCTAGTGTCGCTTCGAGGCGCGCGGCCGGCAATGCCCCGCGCATGTTCGTGCAGAGGACCGCGGCGCCGTCGCAGCCCGCCTTGGCCATGGCGCGCAGGGCCGCGTCGATCCAGTCCTCGCCGACCGTGGCGAAGGAGAAATTATCACGCAGGCCCAGATGCGTCTCGGGGCCGATACGCAGGCCGGCCTCGCGCCACGTGTCGACGATTCGCGCCTGCACGTCGCTGGTGTAGGGGCTGACGAGCCCGATATTGCCGAGGCCGAGGCGCTGGACGAGGCGTCGGTAGCCCAACACGCAGGTCGCGGCTCGGATACCGGTCGCCCGTTCGATGCGACGCACGAGCTCCTCGTCGCGATCGAAGCCGAGCCAACTGGCCGATGTGCCGTTCCAGGCGATGACATCGCAGCGCGCGTCGGCCAGCAGTTCCGCCGCGGCCAGGATGGGCTCGTAGGCGAACTGGCCCATGGCCGCGTCGCTGAGCGCGATCTCGGTGACCTTGAAGCGCGAGAAATGCGCGGTGATCTCGGGCTGCCCGTGCAGCATCGCCGCGGTCACGGGCTCCAGAACCGTGTTGGACGAGGGAGTCAGCATGCCGATGCGTGGCAAGGTCAGGCCGCGGCTGTCGGTGCCAGGTGACACTCCACGATGCCGGCGGTCCGCGGCGTCGTCGCCGGCGCGACGCTGCCGCAGCGCTCGATCGCCACCGGGCAGCGCGGATGGAAGCGGCAACCGGGCGGGATGTTGGAAGGATCGGGTAGAGAATCGCCGAGACCGACATCGGGCACGCCGAGCCCGGGCTCGGGTGTCAGCACCGAGGCGAGCAGGGCCTTGGTGTAGGGATGCTCGGGCGCGTGGAACAGCGTGTCGGTGGGCGCACGCTCGACGACGCGGCCGAGATACATCACCGCCACCTCGGTCGCGACATGCTCGACCACCGCGAGGTTGTGGCTGATGAACAGGTAGGTGAGGTTCAGATCGCGGCGCAATTCGGCCAGCAGGTTGAGGATCTGCGCCTGCACCG
>CAYTFW010000162.1:0-14434 GCA_964437145.1 uncultured Rhizobiaceae bacterium | reverse complement strand
GTTCGGTTTCGGCGCGCGCCACGTCGAATTCGGAGGCGATGCCGCCGACGGCGCGCTGCCGGACGAGCTCGAGGACGCGCCTGCGGGCTTCGAGGTTGCGCCCGAGGAGGCGGTCTTCCGTCTCCGCGAGGCCAAGCTGCGCGTAGCTTCGCAAGAGCTCGGTCGTGACCGACAGCCGGGCGGCGGCGACGTCGGCTTGCGTGCTCGACACGTCGGCGTCGGCCGCCCGCGCCTGCATGGCCGCGCGCCCCAGGAGATCGATCTCCCAGCTTGCCTCGGCGCCCGTCGACCCAAGAGTCGTGCGCTGCGTCGCGCGCCCCTCGATGCCGCTCGATGGGTCGCGCACGCGCGTTTCGGTTCGCTCCCAGCGGAGGCGCGGGCTCAGGGTAGTTTGCGGGCGGAATGAATCCCCGACCGCTCGCCGCGCTGCCTGCGCCGCGTCGAGCCGCGCCGCGGCCTCCCGCAAACCATAGTTCTCGGCGAGCGCGCGGTCGGCGAGGTCGCCGAAGCCGGGTTGTCCAACGACCCGCCACCAGCCGGCGCTGAGCTCGTCCGGCCAGTCGGCGCCGTTCTCGGTGCCGAAGTTCGACGGCAAGGCGACCCGCGGCGGATCATCGGGCGTGCGCATCGCCGTGCACCCCGCGAGCGCACAGAAGACGACGAGAAGCAGCGCCAGGCGCCGGCGGTCGATCATGTCGACTGTCACGGGCGCGTCCCTTCGGCGAGGAAGCGGACGATCACCCGTTGACCGAGCGGTACGGCGGGCGGCTGGCCGTCGAAGGCGATGATCGCCTCCAGCACCCGAATGTCGGCGCGCTCGCGCGGCTCGTAGGTCGTGGCCCGGCGCGGTCCGTAGGCGCGCCCTAGCCGCAGGACTCGTCCTCGCGCCGCGACGCGATCCTGCGAAATCTCGAGCGCGATGGAAACGGGTTGCCCATCGCGGACAAGTCCGGCGACCTGTTCGTCGATCTCGGCGCGCACGATTCGCGGGATGTCGGGCGCGAACCAGAACAACGCGGTGACGTTGAGCGTGGAGAGGCCGTCGCCGGGGCGTACGAGGCGGCGGACGATCGTACCCTCGCCCGGGGAGCGTACGGTCCGCACGTCCCGCTCGAACTCCGCGGCACGGAACTGGGCTTCCAGCGTGCCGACCTCCGCCTGGCGCAGGTCGAGTTCGGCGATCGCCGCCCGCATATCCGCGTCCGCGTCGTCGAACGACTTGCGCGGCACGGCGCCAGTGCGGGCAAGTGGCGCGAGACGGTCACGCTCGCGAGTCGTCGTCTGGACCCGGACCGAGGCGACGCCGACCGCCGCCCGGCGTTCATTCAGCTGCGCGGCGACGACGGCGAGCTGAACGCGTGCCGCCTGGTCGTCGATGATGGCCAAGGGTTGGTCGAGTCGGACGACCTGGCCCTCCTCGACGAGAACCTCCCGCACGACACCGTCGCGCTGGGCCGCGATCTGCACGAGGCCGCCATCGACATCGACGATGCCACGCGCGACCGGACCGACCTGAGGGCGGTCGCTCTGCTGGGCGGTCGCGACGCCGAGCCGCCCCTCCGGCCAGGCCAGGAGCGCGACGAAGGCTAGGACCAGGACGTGGAGACCAGGACGCAGTGTCATTGCGCACCACTCGTTCCAGTGAGCCGCACGGGGTCGGCCACCGCGTCGGCTTGCGAGTCGGCGTCGCCGCGACCGGGCGAGGCTTCATCGGCGGTAATCACGCCGTCCTCGATGCGCACGACGCGATCGGCGTAGTCGATAAGCCGCTGATCGTGGCTGACGCAGAGGACGGTGGCTCGCCGCTGATGGGCGATGTCGCGCAAGAGCTTCGCGATCCGCGCGCCGTTATCCTTGTCGAGCGAGCTCGTCGGTTCGTCGGCGAACAGAAGCTCGGGGCTCTTGGCGATGGCTCGGGCGATCGCGACGCGCTGTTTCTCGCCGCCCGAGAGTTCGAGCGGATAGAGATGGCCCTTCTCCGCCAGCCCGACCGCGTCGAGCGCGTCGAGCGCCAGCGTCCTCGACGCCTTCGCGAGCTTCCGCTCGAACTGCAGAGGATAGGCGACCTGCTCGAGTGCGCTCAGCGCGGCGAACAGATTGAAGCCCTGAAAAATGAATCCGCAATGCTCCAGGCGGAACCGATCGACCGCGCGGTCGTCCATGGCGTTGAGGTCGCGACCAAGCGTCGTGACGGCGCCGGCGCTCGGGCGCATCAGGCCGCTGGCGATCGCCATGAGTGTGCTCTTGCCGGATCCGGAAGGCCCGACGATCAAGGTCATCACGCCGGGCAGGATGCGCAAGGTGATGCCCTTGAGCACGCACGCGACGACGCTGCCGCTGGTGAAGGAGCGTTCGATCTCGACAAGGTCGATCGAGGTGGGCGGGTCTGCGGTCATCGCAGGAGGTCCGCGGGCTCGGTGCGCAACAACGGCCCGAGCGAGAAAAGCCCGGAGATGATCGCGACGATCAGCGTGAACGCCCCGGTTCCGAGGAGCGCCCACCATGTCAGCACGAGGGCGACCTCGGCCATCGACGCGAACCACCAGGCGCCGGCCGTGATCGCGCCCGCCAGCACGAGGCCCACGACGCCGATCCAGACGGATTGCTCCAGGACCACCGCCCGCAGCGCGCCGAGCGGGATGCCGAGCGCCCGCAGCGTCGCGTATTCGCGAAGCGAGGCGAGGACGGCGGCCCTCAAGGTCTGACTTGTGATCGCCACGCCGACGAGCAGTCCCAGCACGGTGGAGAACAGAAAACCCACGCCCGTTCCCGTCTCCAGCAGCCAGTAGGACTGCGACATGACGGACAGCTCCTCGGCCGACATCGCCTTGAAGACGCCGGGGCTCGCGCGGTTGAGGTCCGCCTTGACGACCTCAGGGTCGCTGCCTGGCCGCAAGCCGACAAGGAAATAGGCCGTGCCGTCGGGCTGGCCGGCGCCCGCGCCGGCGCGCAGATCGCGGAAGGTCGGCTCCGATACGAAGACCATGGCGCCGCCGATGGAGCGAAAGCCGTTCATGACGCCCGCGACTTCGACGCGACGACCGTCGATCTCGGCCCCCTGACGCATGCCCGGCACCACGCCGAGCTTGTTCAAATCGACCTCGTCGACAACGACGGTTCCCGGCACCCGCAACGCCTCGCGCAAGGACGGGCTGAGCGAGCGCGGGAAGCCAAGGCTCGCCTCCGTGGCGTCGACACCGAAGATCATCACGGCCGTGCGTCGTCCGTCGGGCGCGCGCCAATCCCCGGACGACATATGAAGGCGTTCGACGCGCGCGGCGTCGGGATGCGAGCGGACCAGGAACTCGACGCGTTCGGGCAGATCGCGCGCCAGGTCGAAGGACTCGATCGTGGCGTCGCCAATCCAGAGATCCGCCCCGGCGCGGTCGACGACCAGTGTGACGGTTCGAAACAGGCCGAGAAGGAGCCCGATCTGGACGATCACCAGGAGTCCGGAGAACGCGACCGCCATGACCGCCGCGAGATAGCGCCGCCAGTCGTAGATCAATGACTTTCGGGCGAGCGAGACGACCATGCCCTGGCCGCCCGCGCGCAAGGGCTTCAACGGCGGCGCGGGATGGTCGGCTTTCGAGAGGGCGGCATAGGCCGCGATCGCGAGGAGGAGCATCAAGGCCGCGAGGCCCGCGATCACCCAGCGCGCCGGCGCCACGTCGATCGCGACGCCGGTTCCGAGGATCGCCAGCGGGGCGAGCGCGAAGGCCAGCGAGCCGGATACGCCTTGGACGTCCGCCCGCATCGATTTCGGAGGGCGCGTCTGGAAGATGCCATTCGCGATGGGCGCCACGACCCCGACCGGAAGTCCGATCAGCGCGCCGGCGGCGAATAGCTTCCACACCGCGAGCCCGGCCAACGGCAGACACAGGGCACCCGCCATGACCGCGAACGACATCGACAGGACAAGCCGAAGCCCAAGGCGTTGGGCGAACGCTGCGAGCCCTGCGCCGGCGACACCGCCGATACCGGCGCCGACGAGAAACACGGCGAATGTGTCGGCGCCCAGGCGCGCGTCATGGATCAGCCGCGGCACGATGACGAGCTGGGCCGCGACGAGGACGGCGACGCCGCCGCTGAAGAGCATCACGAGCGGAAACAGCACGGCGTCCGACCGGATGTGCGCCACGACCGTGCCAAGCGTCACGGCCTCGCGGCCTCGCGGCCGGAAAGACGGCAGGCTGGCGGACAAAGACACGGCGGCCATCAAGCCGAGCACAGCCAGCGCGATCGCGGCGTTGGGCGCGCCCTGGCTCGACACCAGAATCGCCGCGGCCGCTGGCGCGACAAGCCCTGCCGTGTGGTCGAGGGCATCGTCCGCCGCGTTCAATCGGACGAGGTCCACCCGGGCGATGCGCGCCACCTCGGGGTAGTTCGTTTCGCTGGCGATCGCGGCCGGCCCGTCGAGCAGCGCGCCAATCGCCGCCAGCGCCGCGATCGCGAAAGGATCGGCGTATCCCGCATGCAGAAGTGCCGCGATCGCCGCCGCCGCGAGAACGCTGACCCAGACTCCTGCGAGCGCGGTCGACCGCGCGCCGAACCGGCCGATCAGTCGGCCCGCGAACAGGGTTCCGATGATCAGCCCCGCGAAACTCGCCGCCATGATGAGCGCGGCGCCGAAGCTATCGCCGCGCTGCTCGAGCTGGCTCCAGCCATAGACGACCGCCGACATCTGGTCGGCGAGCCGCGCCATCCCGCTATAAGCGAGGAGGCCGATCATCGGCACGCGCGAGGATGCCAATCGCACGCTCATACGCCCATTCCGGAGGTGGGCGCGATCAGCGCGGTCACGGTGCTCTTGAACGTCGGCAACTCGCGCCGGACGGCGTCCATCCCCCGAAGCGAGCCGCGCCGGAAAAGACCGTCGAGCAGCGACGCCAGCACGATCGCCAGGTCATGCGCGCTCCGCGTCCGATCGACCATGCCCGCCGCCTGAGCCCGTGCGATCGCGTCCGCGAAGGCCCCGATGAGCAGGTCTTCGGTCGCCGCCGCCTGCGCCCGCAGCTGTGGTTGGCGCAACACCTCGGCGGCGATCTCGGCGTCGAGGACGAGGTCCTCGTCGGTGGTGTCGGCGACAATCTCGTCGATCGTCTCGAACAGCGCCCGTTCGAAATCGTCGGCGACGAGAAGCGACTGGACCAGCTCGCCGAGGAAGGCCTCCTGCTCCTGGATGATTCCGGCGATGACGTCCGATTTCGAACGGACGTAGTGATAGAGCGTGCCCGGGCTCATGCCGGCCTCGGCGCAGATGTCCTTCATGCTGGTCGCGTGAAAGCCCTGTCGCACGAAGCAGGTCGCTGCCGCGTCGAGGATGGCCTCTCGGCGGGCAAGGTTGAGGTCGGCGTCGCGTGTGCGCATCGAGTATGCTCGAACGATCATTCGTCGAATGATCGTTCGATAATTGAATGCTGTCCGTTTGTCAACCTCCTGGCGCTCAGGGGCGGGTCCGACCGCGAAGACAGTCCCGCTCGCCATCGAACGGATTCTCGAGGGAGGGCGAGCATCAAACGCGTCGAGAAGGGATCCGTCGGACGATCCGACATGTCGGTTCGCTGCCGGCCGCCACTGCGCCGGGACGGATGACACCCTTGAACGTGTCGGTATCGGCCGAACTGTCGGGACCTACATATGCGATGTCATGGCCCGCGAGCCTGGCAGCAAGCTCGAATTGAACTTTGACCCTCTCCGGACGCGGCGCGTCAGGCGTCTGAACTGCCGCGAATCGGACGGGCTTTACCTCCGTCTTCGCGTCAGGCCGAGGGCGGTTGCTGGAGCCTGTCGATCCAGCGGGGCGCGAACAGAGAGACGAGTTTGTCTAGCGATGCGCTCGCGCTCTGCACGGCGGCAACCGGCCAGCCGCCGATCTGGACGACGGCGACTGACAGGAGAAGCCATGCAAGAGCGCCTCGTGCCGGCATGGAGCGCCGCTACGGGCGCCGCGACTCAGCCGCCAGTATCCGCCGGCCTGACATAGACGTCCTTCACCGCCAGCCTGCCGTCGCGGAAGGTGTAGCGTTCGACGCCCACCGCCGCGAAGGGCTGGCCGGTCGTCTTGTCGGTGCCGGTCATCTTGAAGGTCATGAACGAGGCGTCCGGCGCGTGGTGATAGACCACGTCGGCGAAGCGCACGTTCTCGACCTGGCCTTTGCGCTCGACGAAGAAGGCGGCGACCTTCTCGCGCGTGTCGAGCGTGCGCAGGCGCCCGTTGGCCAGCAACGTCCAGGTGAAGTCCGACGTCACCACGTCGTACATCGCGTCCATGTCCTGCTTGAAGAAGGCGCGACCGAAGGCGCGGAAGATCGCGTCGCGTTGCTCGGCGTTGGGCGTCATGCGGGTCTCCTCCTTAGAGCATCGAGCGGGTTGATCAGACGCACCTGTCATCCCGAGCGCGGTGAGGGATCTAGGGTCGGCCGCCTAGATCCCTCACCGCGCTCGGGATGACAGGGCTATGCCGATGTCGGGTTCGTCGCTCAATCTCAGCTCGCGGTGAAGGCGAGATAGTCCTTGGCGACTTCCTCGACGGCGGTCTCGTAGATGCGCTTGCCGTGCGCCGCCGTCGACAGGTTGGGGTTCGAGCCGATGCGCCCGTCGGGGAAGTTGCGGCGATAATCCTCGGCGTCGGCGAAGCTGCCATTGGGCGCCACCTCGGGCGACATCGGCACCTTCTTCTCGGTGTGCGGGAACATGTGGAAGGTCAGCGACACTTCGCTCGGCGTCGCGTGGCTGCCTTCGGCGCCGCCATAGAGTTCCTTCGACAGCGCGCGGATGCCCGGTCCCTCCCACCAGTTGCGCAGCTTGCACTTCACCGAGGGCGTGTTGCCGCCGCGCACCAGCGAGCGCTCGGCGTAGATCTCGGAGAACGCCGCCGTCACCGTGGCGATGTTGCCGCCATGGCCGTTGACGAAGAAGAAGCGCGTGAAGCCGTGGCGCATCAGCGACTGGATGTTGTCGCGCACCACGGCGATCAGGGTCGAGGGCCGAAGCGTCATCGAGCCCGGGAAGTCGAGATGATGCTGCGCCATGCCGACCGAGATGGTCGGCGCCACCAGAGCGCCGAGCTTCTCGCCGACGCCCTGGGCGACGAACTCCGCCGTCAGCGCGTCAGTGCCGACCAGGCCGTTGGGCCCGTGCTGCTCGGTCGAGCCGATCGGGATGATGATGCCGGTGCTCTTCTTCAGATACGCCTCGACATCGTGCCAGGTCACCAGTTGCAGCCGCATCGCCCTCATCCCTGTCTCGAACGCGGGCGGAGCATGGCGGTGGCGCGCGCCGACCGCAAGCGAGCCGAAACAGCCACTAGATCTAGTAGATCACGGGGTGTGGATAGCCGGTCCTCAATGTGGATCTCGTAATTGGTCCATAACTAATTGATATTAATCAATATTTCTCTCTAAAAAATCACCCTCAAACCGCACCCTTCACTTTTAAAACTCGCCACAAAATATTGATTTTGAAACAGGAAATTATTCACGATCTCGCCGCCCCGGGAGCGCGCAAAATCGCGGCAATAAGACTGGGGAAGATGACACTTCAATGAACGCCATCAGGGATTTTTGGCACGATCTCTCGTGGGACCTGCGCTGCGCCCTGCGGGATATCGGCGTGCGACTGAGCGCCACCTTTCGCTGAGATGGCGATGCTGGCGCCCAACACCACCGCTGGCGCTTTGCCGGCGCATTCTGTCTCTGACGCTCCGACTGGTCGACGTCGGCGGCGGCGGACCGCAAGTCGACGCATGACACAGGCCGCGCGCGACTACGCCGGCACGGGTGTGTTCCTGGCGATGCTGACCGTCTGCGTCACGCTGATCGTCCTCTCCCGTTAAGGGACGCTGGCCAGCCACGCGGCCGCGTGGTAATTTTCTTTCATGTCCGGGACGACGCTCCTTTGGCGGCGAATTAGCCACCCGGCCCTTGTCGAGGGCCGGGCCGCGCTGATGTTCGCCTTTGCCGCCAGGAGTTCCCGCCATGTCGTCCGCCACGGCCACTGAGCCGTCCTCTTCCAGCTTCCGTTCCAACCGCGACGTGCATTGCTTCGCCGTCGCCGCCGATCCCTCGCCCGGCCTGCTGCCGCGCGTGCTCGAGCTGATCGCCAAGCGCGGCCTCGTGCCGTTGCGCGTGCACGCGACGCTCGAAGGCACGCCGCGCACGCCCGACGCCGAGGTGATGACCGTCGATCTGCAGGTCGCCGGCCTCGACACCGACACCGCCGCCCACGTCGCGCGCTGCCTGACGCAGCTCGTCGGCGTGCTCGACGTGACGTCTTCGGCTCGGTAGCGCGGCCAGCCTGCTCCTACCTTCCCCCGGAGGGGGCAGGGCGATCGCATGTGGCGTTGCGGAGTCTTCTTCTCTCCGCGAAGGCGGGAGAAGGTGCCCGAAGGGCGGATGAGGGGCTTCGCGGAGTCTCAACAACGATGGCGTTTGTCGTCGCGCGAGGAAGCCTCTCATCCGCCTCGCTGACGCTCGGCACCTTCTCCCCGGCTTCGCGGGGAGAAGGGAAGAAAGTCATGGGCGATAGCTATGCTCCTCCGGGGAAGGTAGACCGAACTCAGACTCACGCTGTCGTTCAGCGCGCAGCGAGGATTTCTCGGTATCGAGGGACGTCGCTTCGATGCCATCGCACGGTGCCCTGCGACGCGACGGGGGAGCGCATGAAAGGATTGTTGGTCCTTGCCCTGTTTGGCGCCGCGGTCTTGCTCTCCGTCGGGCTGGCGGCGAGCCAACGCAAGCCATTGGCGTCGGGGGCGACGGCGATCGGGCCGCTGCTGCCCGGGATTTCGTGGTTCTACGGCGTCGTCTTCAACTGGGGTAATGGCGCCAGGGTCGAGCAGTACTTCAATGTGCGCCGACTCGACGATTACCTGCGAAGCGGCACCGGGCCCTACACGGGGCTGCTTTGCGCTCTTGGCTTGATCGCGTTGGTCGCCGGATTCTTGCTCGCACGACGCGCCCGAGGAGTCGTCCTCAACCCGACGCTGGGCCTGCTGGTGCTCGCGGCCTGGTATCTCTGCGGATTCTTCATCAAGAACATCGCGTTCGAGGTGCTGGACTGGCGGACCGGCAATCCATCCGCCTCCTTCGCGCAGTGGGTCACCTGGTCGCCGGCGCACCTCGTATCCTTCCTTGGCAGTCTGGCCCTGGCGCTGGTCGCCGCCATCGCGGCGCTCGCCATCACGCGGAACGCGGTCCGCAAGGCCATGCCGCCCGGCGCCGCGTCCGACCACGCGACATCGGCGGCTTTCGCGTCTGGACAGGCAACGCCGGGAATCGACCGAAACTCGGGTTCCGCCGATCCGGTCCCGGGACAGGAGGCCGGCCTCCATCCCCTGAAATTCCTGACTGAAGACGAGAGAAAGCGGGCAACCCTCGCCTTCAGCCGCGGGATGATTCCCGGCGTCGCGATCTGCTGTGTCGGGACCCTGCTCAACGTCTTGTTTGCTCGCGCCTCGATCGCGGTCCCCATATTGAGCCTCGTGCTCATCGCGACCGGGTTGGGCGTTGGCATCGTCATGGGCTTGAAGCGCCGGCGCGAATTCATCGCCACCCTGTCCTCGAAGCGGACGCCCACCGATCCTGGAGCGTGGTAGGTCGAGGCGATCCACCAAAGGCCGCGCGTCGCGCGCTCGAAGACTTCGACAAAGGGCGCGGTGATCCGAGCGGCCCAACACCACCGTCACCTCCATTCGCGTCGCCCCGACAGCTACGCCGGTCCCGAATCTCCGTCGGTCCGGTCTGTCTCGACGCGCTCGGAGTCCGTCTTCGACATCCCCCATCCGGCGCTTTGCGCCACCTTCCCCCTCCGGGGGAAGGGAGGCAGGCCACGTTATCGGCGCCTGTTGCCGCGGAGCCGTCGCGCGTGGAACACCTGTCGTCTTTGGGAGCGCCGGCGGGACGAGGGCGCTCCCACAAGACTGATGTCAGCTCGGGAAGTTGCGCTTCAGCACAGCGGCCAGATCGGGCACTGCGTCGGTGCGGGTGGCGATGGCGGTGAGCTTGGGTGTCGCCTCGGCGAACCATGCGCGCCGCGGTGTCCAGCGGGTCATGACCGCGGTGTAGACGTCGAGCGCGCTGAAGCGCTGGCCGAGGAACCACGGCCCGTCGCCGAGCGAAGCCTCCACCTGCCGCCACAAGCGCAGGCGATACTCGCCGAAGCACTCGCGCAGCTCCTTCTGTGGTCCTTCGCCGGTGAGCCAACGACTCGTGTCGTCGGCGACGGTGAAGGTCGGGTAGATGTTGGCGACCAGGAACACCAGCCAGCGCAGGAAGACCGCGCGTTCCTTCGCGCCCGCCGGCGGCACCAGCGTGCGATCGGCGGGCGCGTCGTCGGCGAGCAGAAGCGTGATCGCCGCGCTTTCGGTCATCAAGGTGCCGTCGGGCAGCACCAGGGTCGGCACCTGCGCCAGCGGATTGACGCGCGCCAGTTTCTCGCGCGCCTCCGCCGACTTGAAGAGATCGCCGACCTCCTCGAATTCGAAGGGCCGGCCGTACCACACCAGCTGCGCCTCGATCAGCGCCGAGCCCCAGCCGGTGCGTCCGAACAGGCGGTACATCGCGACACCTCAGTCGTTGTTGAGCAGGTGGATCAGGCTCGACGTGTCCCAGCGGCCACCGCCGCGGCGCTGCACGTGGGCATAGAACTGGTCGATGAGCGCGATCGTTGGCAGGCGTCCGCCCTGACGCCTGGCCTCGTCCAGGGAGATGCCGAGATCCTTGCGCATCCAGTCGACGGCGAAGCCGAACTCGAACTTGCCGGCGACCATGGCCTTCCAGCGATTCTCCATCTGCCAGCTCTGCGCCGCGCCCTTGGAGATCACGCCCATCACCTTCTCGATGTCGAGCCCGGCCTTCATGCCCAGATGGATCGCCTCGCTGAGGCCCTGCACCACGCCGGCGACGCAGATCTGGTTCATCATCTTGGTCAGCTGGCCCGAGCCCGAGGGGCCGATCAGTTCACAGGCCTTGGCGTAGCTCATGGCCACCGCCTTGGCGCGCTCGAACGGCTCCTGGTCGCCGCCGCACATCACCGCAAGCTGGCCGTTCTCGGCACCCGCCTGGCCACCGGAGACCGGCGCGTCGACGAAATGCAGGCCGAGCTTCTTGGCCTCGGCGTAGAGCTCACGCGCGACATTGGCCGAGGCCGTGGTGTTGTCGAAGAGGATCGCGTTCTTCTTCATGCCGGCGAAGGCGCCGTCCTTGCCGAGCACGACCGCGCGCACATCGTCGTCGTTGCCGACGCAGCAGAAGACGACCTCGCAGCCCTCGGCCGCCTCGCGCGGCGTCTTCTTCGCCGCGCCTTTGTGCTTCTTTGTCCACTGCTCGGCCTTGGCGAAGGATCGGTTGTAGACCGTGACGTCATGGCCCTTGGCCGCCAAATGCCCCGCCATCGGGAAGCCCATCACACCGAGACCGAGAAACGCCACCTTGGCCATAGAATCCTCCATCGAGAGCGCCGCACCCTAGAGCGTATTCCGCGTCGACGGAATCACTCTGTCATTCCGAGCGTAGCGAGGAATCTAGCGCGGCGCGCGATCAATCAAACGCACCTGTCATCCCGAGTGTAGCGAGGGATCTAGGAAAGCCGCCCGGATTCCTCGCTGCGCTCGGAATGACAGCGGACGTGCCGGAACGACCTCCGCTCCGGCGTGCGCGTCATCCGCGTCCAAGGTTGCCCGAGCGATTGTGAGTCACAACCGGCTGGTGCCATCCTGCGACACTACGCGGGTCGAACCGCGTGTGACTCCCAGGGAGAAACGCATGCCGAGCTCCAGTTGGCACGTCGGCGCCGTGCGCGCCCGTGAAGCGATGATCGAAGTCCAGAAGGTGATGGGACCCGGTGGCGATTGGGACGGCGTGCTGATCGCCCATTGCGATACCGGCTACACCAATCACGCGGTCTTCAACCTCGCCTCCGCCCGGCCGTCGCTGCTGGTCGATCTCGGCGTCAACTTCATGGAACCGGCCGCCACCACGGCGCTGGATCCGCTCAACTTCGGCGGCGGCATCGGCGCTGCGCCGGGCCATGGCACCCGCACGGGCGGCGCCCTGTGCGGCAACCTCGCGGGCACCTATGTCGGCCTTGCGCCGAGCGTCCCCGTGGTTCCCTACCGCGTCACCAACAGCGTGGTGCTGACGGGCCGCACGATCCTCAACCTGGCGGCGGCCATCGATCACGCCGTCGAGCGCAACGCCGCCGACGTCATCTCGATCAGCCTTGGCGTGCAGTCAGCCATAGGCAACGTCAAGCAGATGCGCGTGCTCGGCCGGGCCGTCGATCGCGCCTACAGCGCCGGCGTGATCATCGTCGGCGCCGGCGGCCAGACCAAGGACGCGCCCGAGCTGGTGGCGTTCGACGTTTATCCCGGCCGGTATTCGCGGGTGATCGGTGTCGGCGGCATCAGCGCCGACATGAAGATGTGCTTCGACTACGAGGTTGGCCGAGACTCGATCGATGTCTGGGCGCCGGCCGACGACATCCGGCGGCCGAACTCCGTCCTGGGTCAGCCCGAGCCGTTCATTGACGTCGCGGGGCAGGGCGATGGAACGTCGTATGCCACAGTGCATGTGGCGGCGGCGGCGGCGATGTGGCTGCGCGTGCATGGCATGGCGCTCGCGGCGGGTGGCTATCTCGGCTGGAAGCGCGTCGAAGCCTTCCGCTCCCTGCTGCGATCGACCAAGCGGAAGCTCGCGGGCAACAGGGTGCGCGCGAAGGCGCCGCCGGCCGGAACAGGTATCCTCGACTGCCTCGCGTTGGTCCAGGCGCCGCTGCCGGCGCTCTCTTCGCTGAAGGAGAGCAAGGCGCTGGCGGAGAACGAGATCCACTGAGCGAAGGCGCGCGACTCAGCCCTTGATCAGCAGCACCAGGATCGTCGTCACGCCGACGACCAGCGGCGGCAGCGCGAGCGGCCAGGCGCGGCGGTAGACGGCGCCGTCGCCGGCGGCAAGCGCCAGGATCGCTGCCCCCATCGAGACGCGGATCGGCGAGAGCATGGTGAGGTTGGTGGTGACGCTGTTCTGCGTCGCCGCCACCCAGTCGAGCGGCAGGCGCGTCTCGGCGGCGAGCGCAGCCTGCATCGGCATCAGCATGGCGTTCGACGCAGCACCGCTGCCGGTGAGGAAGCCGCCGATCGCCGCGAAAAACGGCGTCGCCAGCGCCGCCGCCGAACCGACCGCCGCCGACAACGCATCGGCGATGATCGCCGCCATGCCCGCCGCGACATAGAACGCGGCCATGACGACGAACAGCAAGGTGACGACGCAGGGCCGCCACGCCGCGCGCGCCGTCGCGCGCGCGATCGACGCCAGCGGCGCGCGCAAGGCCAGCGCGCTCAAGAGGCCGATCGCGAACAGCCAGAAGCCCGGCGCATAGAACGGCGGAAACGGTGGCTGTCCCGCGAGCGGCTGCCACGCCCACAGGCTCTTCAGCAGCGCCTGCAGCGGCGCCACGGTGCGTGTCAGCACCAGCGCGATGGTCAGCACCGCATAGGGCGCGGCGCCCGACGCGGCGCGGCGCAACGCTGAGCTATCGGGTCGCTCGTCGCGCAGCCAGCGCAAAGCCGCCAGCACGCCCAAAGGCGCGGCGCCGGCGATCTCGACGTCGATGACGCGATGCGACGCCCACACCGCGGAGACGATGGCGATCGTCCAGGCGAGATCGTCGAGGCGTTGCGCGGCCGAGGGCGCCGGGCCGATGCCGCGCCGGAAGAACCAGAACAGCGCGAGATAGCCGAGATGGATCGGCATCTGCAGCAGGCCGCACAGCGCGCCCAAGGTCGTCGGCGACAGGCCGGTGAGCAGCCCGCCCACGGTGGTGCCGGCCGCCAGCGCGCCCCACGGCACCATCGACTGGCTGTAGAGGCCGAAGAGCAGCGCCGGCACGCCGCCCACGCCCAGCCGCGTCACCGCTGCCAGCGCGATGATGTAGCCGACGCCGAAGCCGGTGACCGATTCGGCGAAGGGCCCGAGCAGGAAGCAGACGAAGTACAGGCGGCGATGGTCGGGCGCGGCCGCCGGCGTTTGCGGCGAGGATGCCGGCTGCGCCCGGCCGGCGATGCAACGATAGAAGAACACGCCGCCGGCGACGATGGTGATCACCTGCCAGGAGAACCACGAGCCGATCAGGCTCTGCTCGACGGCGAAGCCCGCGAAACCCTGGGCGCCGCGCAGCGCTAGCGCGGCGACCAGAGTCGCGACCAGCCCGGCGGCGCCGGCCGCCAGCGCGCCGAAGCGGCCGCTGGCGAGCAGGACGATGACGAGGACCAGCGGGGCGGCGGCGACGAGAAGGGACATGCGGCGAACCTAGGCGCCGCGCGCGCGGCAACGCTTCGGCGAACGCCGAACCCGCCCATGCATGCCGGCCGGCTCGCGGGGACACAAGAAGAACCTTGTCCCGACGCAAGGCTGGGGGCGCGCCACTCCAGTGGCGC
>CAYTFW010000161.1:0-14593 GCA_964437145.1 uncultured Rhizobiaceae bacterium | reverse complement strand
GGAGAAGACGCTCACGGCCTACCACGAGGCCGGCCATGCGCTGGTCGCCATGCACGTCCCCAAGAGCGATCCGCTGCACAAGGTGACGATCATCCCGCGCGGCCGCGCGCTGGGCGTGACCATGCAGCTGCCGGAGCGCGACTCGCTCAGCTACAGCAAGCTGTTCATGGAATCGCGGCTGGCGATCATGTTCGGCGGCCGTGTCGCCGAGCAGATGATCTTCGGCGAGGAGAACGTCACCACGGGCGCCGCCTCCGACATCCAGCAGGCGACGCAGATGGCGCGCGCCATGATCACCGCCTACGGCATGTCCGACAAGCTGGGTCGCGTGCGTTACCAGGCGAACGAGCAGGAAGTGTTCCTCGGCCACTCGGTGACGCAGACCCAGAACATCTCCGAGGCCACGGCGCAGATCATCGACGACGAGGTGCGCCGCCTGATCGAGGAGGCCGAGACCAAGGCGCGCACCATCCTGACCGAGCGCGCCCACGATCTCGAGGCGCTCGCCAAGGGCCTGCTCGAGTACGAGTCGCTGTCGGGCGAGGAATGCAGCGCCCTGCTGCGCGGCGAGAAGATCGTGCGCGATGACTCGGGCGCGCCTACCGGCTCCTCCGGCGCCAAGCCGCGCCGCGCCTCGGTGCCGAGCAGCGGCCCGACCCCGCCGCGCGACGCCGGCGATCCGGCGCCGCAGCCGGGGGCGTAGCTCGACTCCGCCGTCCTGAGCGCAGCGAAGGACCTCGCGGTTGAACGGACAAAGAGTGGCGGCGCCGGATGATCTCCGGCGCCGCTTGCGTTCGACCTCGCCACCGCGAGGTCCTTCGCTGCGCTCAGGACGGCAGGTACGTTCAGCGCCGCCAGCCCGGATCGAGCGTGACGGCGTGGTTGAGCGGGCCGTGGCCGGCGCCGAAGCCGGGCGCGGTCTCGATGGCGCGACGCACATAGTCGCGGGCGCGGGCGACGGCATCGGCGAGTTCCATGCCTTGTGCCAAACCGCAGGCGATCGCCGAGGCGAGCGTGCAGCCCGTGCCGTGCGTGTGCTTGGTAGGCACGCGGTGATGGGCGAAGCGTTGCACGCCCGTCGACGTGACCAGCAGGTCGACGACCTCGCCGCCGCCTGGGTCGAGATGGCCGCCCTTCATCAGCGCCGCGCGCGGGCCCATGGCGATCAGCGCGGCGCCGGCGGCGCGCATGTCGTCCTCGTTCTTGATCGGGAAGCCGACCAGCACCTCGGCCTCCGGCGTGTTGGGCGTCACCACGGTGGCCAGCGGCAGCAGCTGGTTGATCAAAGTGCGCTCGGCCGCCTCCTGGAGCAGGCGATGGCCACCTTTGGCGACCATGACCGGATCGACGACCAGCGGCTTTTCGGCGGCGTGGCGCGCGATCGACTCGGCCACCGTCACGATGACGTCGGGCGAGGCCAGCATGCCGGTCTTCAACGCGTCGGCGCCGAGGTCCGTGAGCACGACCTCCATCTGCTGCGCCACGAAAGCCGGGTCGACGCTGACCACGCCGTGCACGCCCACGGTGTTCTGCGCCGTCAGCGCGGTGATCGCCGTCATGGCGAAGCCGTCGAGCGCCGTGACCGCCTTGATGTCGGCCTGGATACCGGCGCCGCCGCCGGAATCCGAGCCGGCGATGATCAGCACGCGTCCCTTCATGGGTACCTCTCTTGTGCGGCCCTCATGGGCCAACGGCGGAGCGAAATCCAGCCCCCGCGATGGTGACGCCCGCTAGTGGCTCCAGTCGAAGCCGTTCACGTAGGTGTCGAGCCTGGCCAACGCCTGGGCGCGCTCGGCCGGCGCGATGAAAGCGGCGGCGAAGCCATTGCGCACGAGGGCGACGATCTCCTCGGCCGTGATGCCGAGCGCGCGTTGGCATTCGACGAGATTGTCGCCGACATAGCCGCGAAAGTAGGAGGGATCGTCGGAATTCACCGTCACGTGAAGGCCGGCGTCCATGAGCTTCTTGAGCGGGTGGGCCGACAGCGACGGCACGCCTTTGAGGCGCAGATTGGAGATCGGACAGACGGTGAGCGGGACCTTGAGCTCGGCCAACTCGCGCATGAGCGCGGGGTCGTCGATGCAAGCGACGCCGTGATCGACGCGATCGACGCCCAGCAACTCGATGGCTTCGCGAACGTAGGAGGCGGGACCCTCCTCGCCGGCATGGATCGTGATCCGCAGTCCTTCGCGCCGGCACGCCCGGAAGAAGCGCCGGAACTTGGACGGCGGGTTGCCCTTCTCGGCACCGCCCATGCCGATGCCCAGGATGCGTCCGAACCAGGGGCGCACTTGCTCGAGAAGATCGAACGCGTCCTGCTCGGTGCGGTGGCGCTGCGCGGTGACGATCAACCCGCAACTGATACCGTCTTCCTTCCCGGCGTCGGCCATCGCGCCGAGGGCGCCGTCGAGCACCGCCGCGATGTCGACGCCGTTGCTCGTGAAGCTCTGCGGCCCCAGAAAGACCTCGGCGCGCACGACATTCTCGGCGTGCGCCTTGCGCAGGTAGGCGCGCGTCATCTCATAGAAGTCGGCCTCTTTGACGAGGACCTGGCACCCCTCGTAGTAGAGGTCGAGAAACGACTGGAGATCCTGGAACTCATAGGCGGCGCGGAGCTCTTCCGCGGTCTTCCAGCGCAGCTCGCGCCTGTTGCGTTCGCCCAGGCGGATCAGCACCTCCGGTTCGAGGCTGCCCTCGAGATGCATGTGCAGCTCCGTCTTGGGCATGCCGCGAATGAACGCCTCCATGCGATCCATGCCGTGGTCCTTTTGATGCGGCGGCTAGAGTGTCGGAACGGCGCCGGCGATGATCAGCGCACGTCCCTTCATGGGTACCTCTCTTGTGCGGCTGTCATGGGCCATCGGACGGACGAAATCCAGCCCCGATGCCACATTGGCTAGACGGGCGCGCGGGCGTACCTTGGTGCCATTATGGTGCGAAAGCTTTTCGGAACCGACGGCGTGCGCGGCCGCGCCAATTTCGAGCCGATGACGGTCGAGACCGCGCTGCGCCTGGGCATGGCGGCGGGCGCGCGCTTCGTGCGCGGCGAGCATCGCCATCTCGTGCTGATCGGCAAGGACACGCGGCTGAGCTGCTACATGATCGAGCAGGCGCTGACCGCCGGCTTCCTGTCGATCGGCATGGACGTGCTGCTGGTCGGCCCGCTGCCGACGCCGGCCGTCGGCCATCTGACGCGCTCGATGCGCGCCGATCTCGGCGTGGTGATCTCGGCCTCGCACAACCCCTTCCACGACAACGGCGTGAAGCTCTTCGGCCCCGACGGTTTCAAGCTCAGCGACGAGATCGAGAGCGAGATCGAGACCATCATGGAGTCCGATCCGGCGACGCATCGCGCGCCCTCCGAGCTGATCGGACGCGCCCAGCGTATCGAGGACGCCGGCGGCCGTTATATCGAGGCGGTGAAGTCGACGGTGCCGCGCGGCATGACGCTCGAAGGGCTGAAGATCGTCGTCGACTGCGCCAATGGCGCCGCCTATCGCGTGGCGCCGCGCGTGCTGATGGAGCTGGGTGCCACGGTGATTCCGCTGGGCGTGGCGCCCAATGGCATGAACATCAACGACGGCTGCGGCTCGACCCATCCGCGGCAGGTGATCGACACGGTCATCCGGGAAGGCGCGCATCTCGGCATCGCGCTCGACGGCGACGCCGACCGCCTCGTGCTGGTCGACGAGCGCGGCGACCTGGTCGACGGCGATCAGATCATGGCGACCATCGCGGCCACCTGGCACGAGGAGGGCAGGCTGACCGGCGGCGGCATCGTCGGCACGGTGATGTCCAATCTCGGCCTCGAGCGCTTCCTCGCCGGCCGCGGGCTGAAGCTGGAACGCACAGCGGTCGGCGACCGCTACGTGCTCGAGCGCATGCGCGTGGTCGGCTACAATTTCGGCGGCGAGCAGTCGGGCCATCTGATCATGACCGACATCATGACCACCGGCGACGGGCTGGTCGCGGCGCTGCAGGTGATGGCCGCGGTGATGCGCGCGGGCAAGCCGGTGTCGGAGGTCTGCCGCAGATTCGATCCGGTACCGCAGTTGCTGCGCAACGTGCGCCTGCCGCCGGGCGCCAGCGCGCGCCGCCTGCTCGACCTCTCACCTGTCGTGCGCGCCATCCTCGAGGCCGACGCGGCGCTCGGCGAAGGCGGCCGCGTGCTGGTGCGTCCCTCCGGCACCGAGCCGCTGATCCGCGTCATGGCCGAGGGCGATGACGCGGCGCAGGTCGAGCGCACCGTCGCCGGCCTGTGCGACACCATCGCCGCCGCCGCGCCGATCGCCGCGGAGTGACGGGCGGTAGGTCCGGCGTACCTGTCATTCCGAGCGCAGCGAGGAATCCAGGCTGCTCCCTGGATCCCTCGCTACGCTCGGGATGACAACCTTACGCGTCGTCGACCGCGGCCAGCGCGGCGACGGCGCGTAGCGCCTGCACCGTCTCGCGCACGTCGTGCACGCGCAGGATCGCGGCACCGCGGCGCGCCGCCTCGAGCGCCAGCGCCAGCGAGCCCGCCAGTCGCCGCGCCGGGTCGGGCTCGCCGCTGATATGGCCGACGAACTGCTTGCGCGAGGCGCCGATCATCACCGGGTGGCCGAGCGCCGCCAGCGCGGGGATGCCGGCGATCAGCCGCAGATTCTGGTCCGGGTCGTAGCCCTCGGCCGGCAGCTTGCCGAAGCCGACACCGGGATCGACGGCGATGTTCCTGGCCGCGATGCCGGCGGCGAGGCAGTCGGCGACGCGATCGCCGAGGAAGTCGCGCACGTCGGCGACCACGTCGGTGTAGGGCTCGCCGCGATAGTGGTCGGCCGCCGTGCCGCGGCGATGCATCAGGATCACACCGCAGCCACGCGCCGCGACCAGCCGCAGGGACTCGCGATCGTCGCGCAGCGCCGAGGTGTCGTTGATGATACGCGCGCCGGCGTCGAGGGCGGCGGCCATGACCTCGGCGCGACGCGAGTCGATCGAGACCGGTACCGCCTGGCGCGCCAGGCCGGTGACGATCGGCAGGATGCGGCGGATCTCCTCGCGCACCGAGATCTCGGCGGCGCCCGGCCGCGTCGACTCGCCGCCGACATCGATGAAGTCGGCGCCATCCTCGATCATGTCAAGCGCGTCGGCGATGGCGCGGCCCGGATCGAGCCGCAGGCCGCCATCGGAGAAGGAATCCGGCGTCGCGTTGATCACGCCCATCACCCACGGCCGGTCCGCATGCGGCGCGACGCCGGCGAAGGGTGGGTAGAGGGGGCGGCGTGGCGCGGTCATCGCCGGGGCGCCCTCAGGCGACCTCTTCCAGCACGATCTCGTGCGTGACGCTGGCCGATTTGCGGATCATCGCCGTGGCCGAGCAGTACTTCTCGTCGCTCAGTGCCACGGCGCGCTCGACCAAGGCGCGGTTCAGCTTCTTGCCGCGCACGCGGTAGACCAGCTTCACCGACGTGAACACCTTGGGGTGATCATCGGCACGCTCGGCTTCGAGCTCGACGATGATGTCGCGCACGTCCTGGCGCTGCTTGCGCAGCATCGAGGCGACGTCGATCGCCGTGCAGCCGCCCATGCCAATCAGCACCATCTCCATCGGCCTTGCCGCGAGGTTGCGGCCGCCGACATCGGGCGAGCCGTCCATGGTGATGGTGTGGCCGCTGCCCGACTCGGCCGTGAACAGCGCGTCCTGGACCCAGGTGATGCGGGCGGTGGTGGCCATGTGGGTACTCTTTGCGACAAAAGGGCGATCAGAGCCGGCGGATGCCGAAGATCACCGGGACGTTGAAGGAGGCACGCTCCGCCCCCAGCGCGCGCGGCAGCGGCGGGTAGGGCGCTGCGCGGCGCGCCATGTCGATGGTCGCGGCATCGAGGTCGGGGTAGCCGCTGCCCTGGGCGATGAAGGCGTCGAGCAGGCGGCCGTCGGCGGCGATGGTGACGCGCAGCACGACGCGGCCCTGCTCGCCACGATCGCGCGCGCCGACGGGATAGAAGCGCACCCGGTCGATGGCGCGGAACAGCAGGCTGGCGTAGTTGGCCTCCTCGGCGCTGCCGGTCGAGGAGCCGGCCGCCGTGGTCCGGCTGGGCGCCAGGCCGGCGACGTCCCGCAGGTCGACCGAGCGCTGCATCGACGGCCGCGGCGGCACCGGCGGCGCGGCGGCCTGGGTCGAGGGTGGTGGGGCCGGCGGCGTCGGCGCGGGCGCTGGCGGCTTGGCCGGTGTCGCGACGGGCTTGGGCGCCGGCGTCGGCTTGGCGGGCTCGGCCTTGGGCGCGGTCTGAAGGTCGGCGGGCTTGGGCTCGGCGGCCGGCAGCGGCAGCGCGACCGAGGGCTGCACGCGCGGTGTCCAGGCGTCGGCCGTATTGGGCACCGGGGGTGGCGCCGGCGGCATCGGCATGGCGTCGAAGGACGGCGGCTGGGTCGGCCGATGCGGCGCCGTTACCGGGTCGGTGGCCGGCTGGTCGGCCGGCTCGGTCGGCGCGCGCGCGTCGGGATCCTGCAGCACATCGGGTCGCGGCGCGCCGTCGGGCGCCCGCGTCGCCGTGCCGTCGGGGCGACCGGCCACGTCCTCGGCCAGCACGAGCTCGAAGAGGTCCGTGGGCGGCGTCGCCTCCTCCGGCGGCTCGTGCAGCATCAGGGCGTAGAACGCGGCGGCGACCAGCGCGTGGGCGGTGACGGCGGCGACCAGGCCCAGAACAGGGAAGCCCGAGGGCGCCGATGGTAGGACAGCCGACGACGCGACCTCGACCGCGTCCGTGCCAGCGGTGGCGACGGTCGGTTCGGGGGGTGACGGCTCGTCGGCGGCTGGCGGGGGCGCCAGCGATACGACCGGGTCGAGCCGCTCCTGGGGGGCGGCGGCCATGGCCCAAGATAGGCGGTCCGGGGTGGCGAAAACAGGGCGATGCGCCATGGCTTGGCGGCGTGTCGTCACAGGCCCGGTGAAGAGACTGCCCGCCTCACTGCTTCTCGATGCCGGCGATCTCGACGTAGCGCTGCCACTTCTCGCGCTCGGAGCGGGAGAACGTGGCGCACTCCTCGAGGGTCATCGCCTTGGGCGTGAAGCCGAAGCTCTCCAGCCGGTCCTTCACATCGGGCGAGAGGATCGCGCTGTTGATCAGCGTGTTGAGCCGCTCGCAGATCGGCCGGGGTGTCGCCGCCGGCAGGGCCATGCCGAGGAAGCCGGTGAGCTCGAAGCCGGGATAGAACTCGGCGATCGCCGGCACGTCGGGCCGCTTGTCCCAGCGCTGGGGCCGCGTCACGCCCAGCGGCCGCAGCTGGCCCTGGTTGACGTGGCTCGCGCCGGCGGTGGTGTCGACGAACATCGCCTGGATCTGCCCGCCCATGATGTCGTTGAAGCAATTGCCGATCGCCTTGTAGGGCACCGCCGTCATCTCGATGCCGGCCATGCGCTGCAACAGCGCGCCCGGCACCTGGCTCGAGGCGTTGAAGTGGCCGTAGAAGATCTTGCCCGGGTTGGCCTTGGCGTGGGCGACGAACTCCGGCAGCGTCTTGTAGGGCGCGTCGGGCCGCACCAGCAGATAGGCGCCGCTCGAGCCGAACACGCCGCACACCGTGAAGTCCTTCTCCGGGTCGTAGGGCAGCGCCTTGAACATCGCCACGTTGGCGGAGTTGGTCGACGTGGTGCAGAGCAGGATGGTGTAGCCGTCGGGCGCCGCGTTCTTTACCGCCTCGGTGCCGATGATGCCGTTGGCGCCGGGCTTGGTCTCGACCACGACCGACTGGCTGGTGGCCTTCTCGATGTGGTTGCCGACAAGCCGCGAGGTGATGTCGCCGGAGCCGCCCGGCGCGAAGGGCACGATCACGCGGATCAGCTTGCTGGGCCAGGCTCGCGCGGTGGCGGGGATGGTGAGGGCGAATGGCGTGGCGGCGAGAATCGAGGTGAATTGACGACGACGCATGGCGGGCGGGTTCCGAATGAGCGACGAGGCGATGGCCGCGAGCCTAGAGCGCACGGCGATCCAAAAAACCAACATGCTTCACTCCGACGTTACTTCTGAGGCTCCATTGCTTCTACCTGACTGCCCTAATCTCATAGTTGCAGAACTCTATCTCGGCAATATACACTTGCAGCCAAGGCGCAAATTGTCAGCCAATAAGAAGGTGCAGGATGTCAGGGGAGTTTCGGGGAAACGCATGGGTAGGCTACTTCGACATTTACGGATTCAAAGCGCTAGTAGCCGAACAGCGAAATGACCTAGGCGGCTTGGCCCAAAAACTTCAGGACACGTATGATGAAGTAAGCAAGGTCCTGCTGCCGGACACGGCTATCTTCAGGATTTCGGATTGCTTTTTCATCACCTGCCCACAAACGCAGGACGACCCTCTTAATTCGTTACTATCTGTTCAGCGGCAAGTTGAAGAATTGTTGCGTGTCTATTCCGAGCGTGAATTGCCACTTCGCGGAGGGCTTGCGTTTGGTGAGGTCTATGCAAAAGGCGATGTTCTCATCGGAAGCGCCGTT
This sequence comes from uncultured Rhizobiaceae bacterium, assembly GCA_964437145.1. Lineage (GTDB taxonomy): Bacteria > Pseudomonadota > Alphaproteobacteria > Reyranellales > Reyranellaceae > JAFAZJ01. The sequence continues at coordinate 6,125 of CAYTFW010000161.1, read as the reverse complement.
GCAAAGGCGTATGAGTACGAACAACTTGTCCCATGTCCGGTGGTAGTGATTCCGGCCCGCGAGATTCGGGAGAGTAAAATTCCTCTAACCAAGTGGAAAGCCTCCGAGGACATCGCCACACGAGACGGGATCATCGCAGCAACTCTATGGAAGCCTCGCCCAATTCAAGACTTCTACAACCTGACCGTAAGGATGTACCGGAAGTACCGAGTTGGAGGGCCAGCCAGTGTCGCTAAAGCTTGGTACGATGCTCAGCGCTTCATCAAAACAGAGTTTGGTCTGTGAGCCCGCTAGAAGAGGGGGGAAACAACCATGGCTGACTATGTAGATATCTTGGGGGAATTAAGGAAACTGGTCGAAACCGCCATCATTGCGCCGTTGTCGCCATTGAGCATCGACCGAATCCAAGGGCGCTTACGCAAAGATGATCTCCTTGTATATGACCATATCCAGTATAACGAGCGGTACGGAGGCAGAAACAAAAAGTACTATACAGATCGCCACATAATCGTCCCGAGCCATAGGAAAAGTGCGCTATCTACTCAACGGGACGAGCATGTATTCAGCCGCCTAGGACATATCATCGTAAATCCGCACGATAGCTTCAACACAGATGCGCTAGTGAAGTCATATGTCTTTGCCACGGAGTATGTCAACGACGAAGAGGAAGGGTTTGTTGCAAACGCCAACAAGAAAGCCGCAAAGAGGTTTATGAAGTCGCTAATTGAGGCAGCTAAATACCAGTCGGACATTCGACAGAAACGGTTTAATGTAACAGCTGAAAGCGGGAATCATTCGCCATTCTTTGTTCTCCATGGCTCACGAGGATCAGGTAAGACCTTTTTCCAGAATTACCTGCTATCAAAGTGGTCTGATTACCTGGACTCGGAAAAGATTATTTGGGTACGTATTAATCTTACTGAATTAACATCCTACGATGAAAATCTTTCGGGACTCATAACTGCGCAAGCCGCCAAAATTATCGCAAGATACTACGACAAAGGCTCGCGATATTTCGACCAGAAGAAAGACCGTGCCAAGACGCATATAGACTGTCGCCGAGTCTTGGACGACTTTGTGCAGGCCCGGGTAACGCTAGGCTCCAGAGCAAAAACAAAGCTTATCGATCATTCAGTGAAGATGATCGAGATATTTCATCGAGGCGGCCATCCCACGGGAAACATACGCGACGAAAAGTTATCACCCAACATTGTCAATGACTCCATCGCGAACGAACTTTGGGGCGCTGCGGCAGAGGCGGGGTATAGCTTCGTTGTTATCCTTGACGGCGTTGATGTGCTTGAGGCCACCTCAGTGGACAAAGAGAGGTTCCGCCGTATCAAGCGCCAACTTAGCCTCTTGCGATCAGCGGACGAGCCTCTGGGTTACGCAATGGTTGTGTGTTCGCGTACGACGACTGTGGATGGGGAGCTGAGTCAGGATACCCCCGATCCGTTTGTTATTCGGGGAAACCCGAAAGCTTTCAGAGTAGCGCCTGTTCCGCTGAAAGCAGTTATTGATGCTCGAGTCGAGTATATCGATGCTGAGGTCCGCTCAATTGTGGAGAAGCGAGCAGCTGACTGGAGCCTACGAGATTGGGAAGAGCACGTAAGTGATTTTCATGCGTACATGAATGGGCGGGCAGTGCGCGGGCTCAACACGCACCAAGCGTACATCAAGCAGCTAGAAGAGATCCAGTGGGAGAATCTTCGCTCCAAGATGCAAATTGTACAATTCAGCTACTATGAGTTTCTGCAGTACGGTCGGCGCCGGAGCGATAGCAGGCCGGGAGCGGGTGGGCGAGGCTATCACGTAATCGAAGCATTACTTAAGGCAGGTAAGCGATTTCCATCAATTCCCTATTCCTACAAAGCTGACGAATCTGGGCACTGGGTGCGGGTGGCCGACAAACGAGGATTTGACTCACGCTTTCTGCCTTCTGTTTTTCGCACTCCCTTCTCTTACTGGAGATTCGCTCAGGCTAAAGAAGAGAAGGTTTTGCCGCAGTACTCTTGCCTGAATAATGCGGTAATGGGCCTAAGAATGTTGCAGTTCATTGAGGCTGGCAGCAAACTTGTCAGCGATGGACGAAGGACCGGGCAACCTTTTGAGCGGCTTCGTATTTGGGAGTTATGTCATCTGCTTTCTAACCTGTTTGGTTATGATCGCGAGACCACAGTCCTTATCATAGAGGAGTGGGTTGAGTTTCAACTAGTCGAGCTCGAGAATAAGTCAGTCTATTCAATATCCGATTTAAATGCAGAGCAATTCCTGCATAATGAAATCATACCGTTACCCAAAATTACATACATCTTGAACAACTTATTGGCAGAACTAACATACCTTAACATGGCTGGAATGAGGTTGGTGCTTTCGGCAGATGCCTTTGCAGGAGAGTTCGGATATTCGGCATCGGAAGCAACGGATCGTGTGCCATTTGTAAGAGCTGCGGCGTATGATGAGCATAGTGATCATATCGAGGATTGGATGGGAGCCAAAATAGTTAATCCAATTTCCATATGTCGACTGATAACACACATGGACGAATGTCATCGGCGTCTGTTTCAACAGCGCATTCAAGATCTGAAAAGTAGGCGTCTACTTCGTGTTGCAAGTGCTGCGGAACAGCAAGGCATGTTTAACACTGGTGAGCGTGTGCGCCCGAAGATCGTTCAGGCGGCGGATTTAGCATTGAACGGGCTAACTAACTTTGAAGAGGCAAGTCAAATACTAGGATATGTTCGCGATGACCTTGAGGCCTATATTCGTGTGTGGGGGTGAGTATACAGAAACAAGAGCTGCAAGAGGCGGTTTCCATGGCATAGAGAGTGATGGGTGCTGAATGCCTATACGTTGAACTTCCTTGCTTTGGGATGTTGTTTGCCATTCGGCTTAAGAGACGAGTTCATTGGGCATGGGCGTGAAGAACTAGGCTCACGCGAGAATGTCAGAATGCAATGTCGGAAAGAGACGTACTGCGCACGATCAGTGAGTCATGATGGTATCAGCGGGTCATCGAGACGTGGACCTGCGTCAACAGAGAGCCGGTAGAAGAGTACTGGCGCCGCGCAATCACCAGTTTAGATATTTGGGAGCTAAGGTGGATCGGGGGACGTAGTGACTACGGACGGGCGGGAAATCGGGCACTTCTTTGATCACCTCGGACACGCGGTAGATAGAATTGTCCACAGAAACCACTTTGAGATTCTTGTGGTGGAGTTAGTTGTGTCGGTGGCGGTGCTCGTCGTCGAATTCTTTCCGAGTGTCGGGTCTGGTTATTGGATGGTACCTGGTTTCGTTAAGGTAGTTAAGGTCGCGCTGGCCATTTGCTTGGTTTGCATGATAGCGGCCCAGGTTTTTGTGGCCCGTCGGCGGCGTGAGAAATCTCGCCTAGTCGGCTTGAAAATGTTTCAGGCATCGTACTCGCAGTTTGGCTGGCAAGGTCTGCGGGAGTTGGCGGCTCTGATGATATCTTCATCGATGTCGCCTCATCGTTCTAGTTCACTGATGTTGTCGCTGACTCAGGAGATTTTTCGTTTGGGTGCGTTTGCTGTGCAATCTAGGAGATTTGTGTCTGAGCAACGAATTTTGAGGACACTTGGAATGCTAGCTGAGATTGAATCTAGTAGCGTTTGTACTCATATCATGACCGGTGCACGGCACCGGCTTGACACTCAAATAAGGCCGGCAACAGTGTTTGGTGTCGATGCTATGTCTGTTGTCGTGCCTATAACGGAACAGTTTGCGTATCGCTACCAGAATGCGCTGGCGACACTTTTTGATCTTGCCGACGAAGACGTTCTGACCCCGGAACATGCCAGCACACTATTAGTAGGGCTAGTCGGTGGGCGCACTGAACGTGGGCGCGGTGTTTTCTTTGCTGCCGCGTGCGTCCTGCGCCACCTCGCGATCGCTGGCGGCAAGCAGGGGCAGCGCATCTTGTTTCCAGCCGAAGACCACGAACGAATGGAGGCGTTGATGGCAATGGGAGCGAAGACTATTGGAACTAGTCATCAAGGGCGCCCGGTTTTTGAGATCACTATAGACGAGGCGATAGAGAAGGAACTTCGAGCGCTGCGCGAGCAATGATCAACTGGTGCGGCATCTCGCTTTCTGCTCCTCAGGCGGCAAGAATTGGGTCCGCGCGCGAAATCACGGCGGGCGCCCGTGACTGGTGAGTTGGAATGGAATCATTCACACCACCACCCGCTGCCCCACCATCTGCACCGCCAGCAGCTGCGCCAGCACCTCCACTCCGCGCTTCATATCCTTGCGATCGGCGATGTTGCCCAGGCACAGCCGCACGGCGTGCGGCGCCTCGGCGCGGCCGCTGACGAAGGCGTCGGCCGGGGTGACGCGCACGCCCAGCGCTTCGGCTTCGGACGCGAAGTCGCGGGCGCGCCAGGGTTCGGGCAGGGTGAGCCAGGCGTGGAAGCAGGCGGCCGGCAGGAACAGCCTGGCGCGGCGCGGGTCGTCGACCGGTGGGCGTGACACCGAGGCGGTGGGGGTGGAGACGGCGCCGCTGGAAAGCCGGGCGATGGGGGTACCGATTTCAACCAGGCGCAGCCCCTCACCCCGACCCTCTCCCCGCTTGCGGGGAGAGGGGGGAAGAGCGGGCGCCGTACCGACATCGACGCCGGCGTCGCCGAAGATGCGCAGCGCGATCTCCTGGCGCTTGCGCGCTTCCTCGCGCTTGCGGCGCAGCAGCTCGTCGAGCGTGCCGTCCTCGATCCAGCGCGCGGCGATCTCCGCCATCATCGGCGCCGCGGTCCAGCTCGCCGCCGCCATCGCCGCGCTCAGCCGGCCCAGCAGGCGCGGCGGCGCGTGCATGAAGCCGATGCGCAGGCCGGGCGCGCCCATCTTGGAGAGGCCCGCGAGATGGATGGTCTGCTCCGGCGCGAAGGCGGCCAGCGGCGGCGGCGCGTCGAGCGGGAAGTAGCCGTAGACGTCGTCTTCGACCGTCGGCAGGTCGTACTGCCTGATGATCTCGGCGATGCGCCGGCGACGCGTCTCGCTGATGGTGCGGCCGGTGGGGTTGTGCTGCGTCGGCACGATGTAGAAGGCGCGCGCGTCGCCAGTGCGGCAGGCGGCCTCCAGCGCCTCGGGCCGCGGGCCGTCGGCGTCGCAGGCCACCGGCTTCAGGCGCAGCCGCATCAGCCGCGCGAGCGAGACGATGCCGGGATAGGTGAGGTCCTCGACCAGCACCGCGTCGCCCGGCGCGGCGAGCGCGGCGAGCGCGATCATCAGCGCGTGCTGCGTGCCGGCGGCGATCAGCACGCGCGCCGGATCGAGCGCCGGTCGTTCGGGCTTGGGCAGCATCTGGTAGCGGCGCGCCAGCAGCTGGGCGCCGGCGTCGCGGTGGCGCGGCACGCCCAGCCGTCCAGTGAACTCCAGCAGCGAGGCCATGTCGTTGCCGCCGGCGATGGCGCGCAGGGTCTCGCGCATCTTCTCGTCTTCGCCCGCCGGCGAGGGCCAGTTCATCGCCAGGTCGATGATGTTGGTGGTCGGCGAATCGGTGCGCGCGCGCGGATCGCCGGTCGGGTTGGCGAGCGAGCGCGGCGCCACCGGCTCGGGATAGGGCAGGGCCGGCGGGCGCACGAAGCTGCCGCGGCCGACCTCGCCATGGATCAGCCCGCGCCGCTCGGCCTCGGCATAGGCCCGCGTGATCGTGCCGACCGTGCAGCCCAGGTCCCAGGCGAGGTCGCGATGGGTCGGCAGCCGCGTGTGCGGCTCGAGCTTGCCCGAGGCGACGTCGGCCGCCAGCTGGTTGGCGATGGTCAGGTAGAGCGGCGTGGTGGCGCCTTCCACCACCGGCTTCCAGCTCGGGCGCTGCTTGCGGATTGTCATGGTGACAATTTCCAATGTGTGGGCGCTGTAACGCGGATGTGAGGGTTTTATTCGATGGGCCAAATAGAGACAATGCCTGGTGACAATCGAATTGTCTTTATCCAGCCCTGTCGTCCTGAGCGCAGCGAAGGACCTCGCGGTATCGCGGCCACACACTGGCGGTGTGACCGAACACGCCACCGCCAGGTCCTTCGCTGCGCTCAGGACGACTGGGACAAACTCATACCTTCCCCCGCTGGCGGGGGAAGGTGGCGCGAAGCGCCGGATGGGGGTGGCTG
>CAYTFW010000160.1:0-14969 GCA_964437145.1 uncultured Rhizobiaceae bacterium | reverse complement strand
GTACACGACATGGAAGTCGAGCTTCTTGAACGCCGCGGAAGCCTTGAATTCGGGTTCGGACTGGGCACGCCAGATCTTGCAGCCGCCTCAAAGCTCGTGGCCGGCGAAGACGAACGTGGGACGCGACGCCTGGGCGGCGGCCGTCCCGATGATCGCTGGCGCGGCGGCCAGCGCGAGGCTGCTCTTGACGAGCAGCCGACGGGTGAACATTGAGCGCACTCCTTATGTTGCCAGACATCCGGTAAACGGATGGCCGAACACGATATTCCCCGACAAAGCGAAGGCGCGCCAGCCTGAGCCGGCGCGCCTCGCAAGATCGTGACCCGCTCTCAGCCGCGCGCGCCGGCACGGGCTTTGGCTTGCTCGATGGCCTTGTCGGCCGAGCGTCCGCTCACTTCCTGCAAATGGTCGAACTCGGCCCGGTAGGTGCCGACGCCTTGGGTCTGCGAGCGGATGTCGATGATCAGCCCGTCCATCTCGGCCTCGGGCACCAGGGCGGTGACCTCGTCCCAGCCGGCCCAGCCCTCGCGCGCGTCGAAGCCCAGGATCTGGCCGCGCCGTCCCGACAGGATGCGCTGCATGCGCGCGGTGGCCTCGTTGGGCGCGGCGATGGTGACCTTGAGGATCGGCTCGAGCAGCACCGGATCGCATTTCGGCAGGCCTTCCTGCATCGCCATGCGGGCGGCCGTCTTGAACGACATTTCCGAGCTGTCGACAGCGTGGAAGCCGCCGTCGTAGAGCGTCACCGACATGTCGACGACCTGGTGCCCCATCGGCCCGTGCTTGAGCGCCTCGATGACGCCTTCCTCGACGGCGGGGATGAAATTGCGCGGCACCGCGCCGCCCACGACCTTGTCGATGAATTGGAAGCCCGAGCCGCGCGGCAGAGCGTGGATCTCGACCTTGATGTCGGCGAACTGGCCGTGGCCGCCGGTCTGTCGCTTGTAGCGGGCATGCTGCTGCGTGCCCTTGCGAATCGTTTCCTTGTAGGCGACCGCCGGCGGGGCGGTGTCGAGCGGCAGGTTGTAGCGGCCCGCCAGCTTGTCCAGCGCGACCTTCAGGTGCATCTCGCCCTGGCCCAGCAGCACGTATTCCGCCGTCTCGTTGCGATGCTCGATCGACAGCGAGGGATCCTCGTCGGTGAGCTTGTGCAAGGCCGCCGACAGCTTGACCTCGTCGTTGCGGTTCTTGGCCTTCACCGCGAAGGCGTAGACCGCCGGCTCCGGCACCGGCCGGTCGGCCGCTTCAGTGATGCCGCCGTTCGATAGCATCTGGCCGGCCGACAGCGCGTCGATCTTGGCGATCGCCACGACGTCACCGGTCTGGGCTTGGGCGATCTTCTCGAATTTCTGTCCGGCCGGCTTGAACAGGCCACCAACGCGGTGGCCGCCGATCGTCTGACCGTCGGACAGCGTGCCGGCCCACACGCGGCAGAGCGACAGCTTGCCGGCGTGGCCGTGATGCAGCGCCTTGAAGCATTCCGCCACCATGCCGCCGTTGAGCTCCAGGCCGCGGCGCTTGGCGGTGGTCGAGGCGAAGGGCGTGTCGTGGCGCAGCGCCTTGAGCAGGCGGCGCACGCCATGCTCGCGCTCACCGGCGCCCAGCAGCACCGGCGCGATTAGGGCCGCGCCAAACTCGTCGTGCAGGTCGTGATAGATCAGCGACTTCTCCGGCGCCACGTCCTCGATCAGCTGCTCGAGCAGCGTGTCGTCGTACTCGGCCAGCGCCTCCAGCATCTCGCGCCGCGCTTCGGCCTCACGCGGCAGCACCTCGGCCGGCATCTCGATCAGGTCGGAGGCGGCGCTGCTCTTGTAGCGATAGGCGCGCTCGCTCACGAGATCGACGTAGCCCACGGTCTCCTCGCCGCCGCCGGGAATGGCGCGGCGGATCGGCACCTGGCGCAGCACCAGCTTGCGCGGCGAGACCGTCTGCAGCTCGGCCAGCAGGTCGCGCACGCGGATCTGCGCGGTGTCCATCTTGTTGACGAACAGCAGGTGCGGGATCTGCCGGGTCTCCAGCGCCTTGAAGATCGGCGCCAGCGCGACGGCGCGCTCGGGCTGCGGCTCGCACACCACGACGGCGGCGTCGCACACGGAGAGCGCGGCCAGCGCGTCCTGGCGGAATTCGATCGAGCCGGGGCAGTCGAGGATGGTCCAGGTGTCGCCGGCGTACTCGAAGGTGACGCTGTTGATCTCGGTGCCCATGCTGCGCTTGCGCGCCTCCGGGCTGTTGTCGCCGATCGACGTGCCGTCGCGCGTCGAGCCCTTGCGCGCGATGGCACCGGTGGCGAAGAGCAGGTTTTCCAGCAGAGTCGTCTTGCCGGAGAGATAGGGGCCCACCAGGGCGACGACGCGTTGCGCACCGCCGCCCGCGCGTTCTCTGCCTGTGTCGGAAACGGTTGTAGCCGCCATGTAACAGCCCTCCCTTACGCGAGACGAGCGGGATGCTCGTCCGTGTCTTCCCGGTCGGAACCGGGCGGGAGGGCCCTGCACAAGGCCCGCTATCGGCCCCGCGTCCGTGCGCGTCGATGACGCCACGCTACGTCGTGGTGGTGACCGGCGCGTCGCGAACGCGGAGAAGACCCGCTGCGCCGACGTCGGGGCGACCTGACCAGGGAATGCTGCGCTGGGTTTCGCTTCCCTGTCAACGCGGCGTCCGGTGGATCACCGGGCCGCGAAGCCGGCGTGCCGGTCGGGCGTTCAGCGCGGCTGACCGTTGTCCGGGACGTCGGGCTGGTCGGCGTCGGCGAGGTCCGGCTGGTCCGCTTCCGACGGATCGACCTGGTCGGCGTCGTCCAGCACCGCCGACTCCAGCGGCTCGGGCTGGTCCTCGGCGGCGTCCGAGGCGTCGCGGCCGGCCAGCGCCTCGGCGCGCTTCTTGCCCGAGGCGTCGCGCGCCGCCTTCTGGCGCGCCTTCTCGACGGCGGCGTTGAGGTCGCGCAGGCTGCACAGGCCCAGCGTGATCGGATCGCGCTGCTTGATGTTGGCGCTGTTCCAATGCGTGCGGTCGCGGATCGCCTGGATGGTGCTCTTGGTCGAGCCGATCAGCTTGGCGATCTGCGAATCCTGCAGCTCGGGATGATTCTTCAGCAGCCAGGCGATGGCGTCGGGCCGGTCCTGGCGCTTGGCCACGGGGGTATAGCGCGGGCCGCCGGCGCGGGTCACCGGCTGCGGCCGGTTATGCACCTGCAGGCGCAGATGCGCCGCCGGATCGGCCTCACAACGCGCGATCTCCTCCTTGGTCAGCTCGCCATTGGCGATGGGGTCGCGCCCGACCATGCCGATCGCCACCTCGCCATCGGCGATGGCCTGGACCTCGAGATCGTGCAGGCCGCAGAACTCCGAGATCTGCGTGAACGAAAGCGTCGTGTTGTCGACCAGCCAGACGGCGGTGGCCTTGGGCATCAGCGGCGTAGCCATGACGGATCCTCTGCGGTTCCGGTCCCGGACGACGCCCGCGTCCGCACGGCACCGTCCACCAGAAATGTAAGAAATTCTATTGGTTATATAGGGATTGGACGGCTGCGGGTAAAGCCGGATTCAGATCAGGGTGAATGGAGAATCGCGGGTTATCCGGTGAATTTTTCGCCGGCAGGGCTGGTTTGCGATCCGCTTCTGGGTGGCATATGTTTACGGCATATGCTCGGGGGTGAAATGGCTGAACACCGGCATGTCAGGCTGTTCCGCAACGGCCGTAACCAGGCCGTTCGCATCCCGGTGGAGTTCGAGCTGCCGGGCAATGAGGCGATCGTGCATCGCGACGGCGACCGGCTGGTGATCGAGCCGGTCCGCAAGCGCGGGCTGCTGGCCCTGCTCGCGACGATGGCGCCGCTGGACGAGGCCTTTCCCGAGATCGACGACCCCGTGCCCCCGCCGGAGCGCGCCCTGTGACTCGCTACCTGCTCGACACGAACATCATCTCCGACCTGATCCGGAACCCCCAAGGCAAGGTGGCGCAGCGGATCGCGCAAGTCGGCGAGGCCAGCATCTGCACGAGCATCATCGTAGCCACCGAACTGCGCTATCGCTGTGCTAAGCGTGGATCGAAGCGATTGCGCAGCGCCGTCGAGAACCTCTTGGGCGAGCTCGCGGTGCTGCCGTTCGAGGTTCCGGCCGATGCCGACTACGGCGACATCCGCGTCGCGTTAGAGACTGCCGGGCGACCGATCGGCGGCAACGACCTGCTGATCGCCGCGCATGCGCGCGCGATCGGCGCCGTCATTGTCACGGCCAATGCCGATGAGTTCAGGCGTGTCGGTGGACTTCACGTCGAGAATTGGCTCGGCTGAGGCGCGTTACGCGCCTCTTGCACGCCACAGCCACAACGGCTGCACAACCATCACTCATCCTCCTGATGAGCCGGCCAGGGGAACCAGTCGAATGTGGCGTGATATCTACATCCGCCTCGTGCAGGCGGTAGTCATGATTGCGTTTGTCGCTCCGGCCGCGCACGCCCGGTCGGCTGATACCCAGTTGCTGAGCCGGCCCGCGAACTACTATGGCCTTGTGTATGCGAAGAGTCGGGGCATCTGCGCCGCTTTCGCCGAAGCCGCCGCGCCCGTGTTTTTCTCCTACGACGCGCCCCCTGATCCGCTGCTCGGATCGGAATTCACGATCACACGCGATCGTCATCCTTGGGGTTCGAATCACGACGGCCGAGCATTTCCGGGATACGCAAAGTATTGGGCAATCATCGACCACGATAACTCCGGTGGCGAACATGCCGTGCTCCAACTTGTCTGGAAGGGGCATCGCTGGCTCCACGTCCTGATGAATCGGGATTCGAGTAGTTTTGCCGCCCTTGTTAAAGCTTTCGATCTTCTTGCCCAGGGCGCGACTCTGGAGCAGGCGCAGTTCGTCAATCTTCGCGTCGCGACGCAGATTCGCGACGACGTCTCGAAGCACTTGAACAAGCCCACCTTCGAGGAGACGTCGCTGGAGGCATATAGTTTTGTGCGATTGCGCGGCCGGAACTACCTCTCCGCCTACACCGCCGACGCTCGCGGTCGGTCAGCGCTCCTCCTCGTGGGCTTCAGTACGATCTCGCGCGCGGAGCTGCTTTGCATCTTGCGATCACGATCTTGATCTCCGCGCCATGCCTTTCGGGTGCTCGACCAGCCTGCGGGTGTGGATGGGTAGATTGTTGAAGCATGAAGCCGACCTTACTTGTCCTTCTGCCAGGCCTCGACGGTACGGGCGTATTGTTCCGGCCGATCCTGAGGTACCTGTCGCCTGATATATCCGCCGTCGTGGTGGACTACCCACGCGACGAGCGGCTGGGATATGCCGAACTGCTTCCGCTCGTGCTGGACGTCTTGCCGAGGGATCGGCCGTTCGCTCTGTTGGGCGAGTCGTTCGGCGGGCCTTTGGCCCTGCGGGTAGCGGCCGCACGGCCCGATGGCCTGAAGGCGCTGATTCTCTGCGCGACCTTCGTGTCCTGCCCGCTTCCGATTGTCCCGGCGTGGGCCGCGCCGCTTGTGCCGGATCTGCCCTTCAGGGTGTTTCCTCAACTCTCCCGGTTGAAGGCGTTGCTCGGAGGCTATTTGACCGGCGAACTGCGCGCGCTGTCGCGTGAGGCGCTGTCGTCGGTCAGATCCGACGTGCTCGCGCATCGCACGCGCGAAGCCATCCGCACCGACGTTTCCCGCGAGCTCGCTCAACTCGATCTACCGCTACTGTACATCCAGGGTCGGTACGATCGCGTTGTCCCGGGCCGTAACCTGAAACACATCCAGCGCATCAAGCCGTCCGTGAAGGTCGTCCAGCTACCAGCGCCGCATATGGTGCTCCAGACCGAGGCGGAAAGCGCCGCCGCGGCGATCGCTGGATTTCTCGCCAAGATCAGTGCTTGAAGAATGTATCAGCGAAGGCCGGGCGGACGTTTCAGGTGGTCGACCAGCCTGCGGGCATGGATCGGCAGGGTCGAGGCCCGCCGGACACAAATCATGAGCTCCCGCACCGACCAGTCGTCGCGCAAGCGCACCGCGCGGATCGCCATCGAGCGCCGGCAGCGGGCGGCGGCGGTTTGTGGGACCACCGCCAGCCCGGCGCCGTCCTCGACCAGTCGGCAGATGGCGTCGAAGCCGGTCAGCCTGACCCGCAGGCGCATCTTCTTGCCCAGCCGCGCGGCGTGGCGGGCGAGATGGGCCTGCAGGGCGCTGCCATGGCTCAGTCCCACCAGGTCGTGATCGAGCGCCTCGGCGAACCAGACCTGCCTGATACGGGCCAGGGCATGCCGAGCGGGGACCACCAGCACCAGCCGGTCCTCGCGATAGGGGTGGGTGTCCAGGCCGGCGGTCTGCGGCGGGTCGGCGACGATGCCGATATCGGCCTGGCCGGCGGCGATGGCCTCGACGATGTCGAGGCTCTCGCGCTCCTCCAGCTCGATGTCGAGCGTCGGATGCCGGGCGAGGAAGGCGGCCAGGCTGCCCGGCAGATGCTCGGAGATCGCCGCCGTGTTCGACAGCACGCGGATGCGGCCCTTCAGCCCGCGCGCATGCGCGCCGAGCTCGCCCTTCAGGCGCTCGAACTGCGCCAGCATCAGCCGCGCGTGCTCCAGCAGCGCCAGCCCGGCCGCCGTCGGTTGGGTGCCGCGCCGGTCGCGGCGCAGCAGTGGCACGCCCAGCGTCTCCTCCATGGCCTTCACGCGCTCGCTGGCCGAGGGCAGCGCCAACCCGGCGCGCCGGGCGCCGTGGGTCAGGCTGCCGGCCTCGGCGACGTGCAGGAACAGGCGAAGATCGGCGAGGTCGAAGCGCATTCGGATACTCCGAAGGAAGAGTCCGTAGCATCCAGATTGTGGATGCGCGCCGTCCGGGTCAAGCTGCCGGCGCGATGGACCTCACCCTCGTCTGGATCGCGCTGATCTTCCTGCCCGCCGGCCTCGCCAAGGGCGTAATCGGGCTGGGCCTGCCGACCATCGGCATGGGGCTGCTGGCGCTGATGATGGCGCCGGTCGAAGCGGCGGCGGTGCTGGCCCTGCCGTCACTGGTGACCAACGTCTGGCAGATGCTCGCCGGCGCGCGGCTGGTGGCGCTCATTCGTCGCCTGTGGCCGATGATGCTGGGCGTCTGCCTTGGCACCTGGGCCGGCGCCGGCCTGATGACCGGCCTGTCCGCACGCTACGCCACGATTGCGCTGGGCGTCGCGTTGATGCTCTACGCGATCGCCGGCCTGACCGCGTTGCGCTTCACCGTGCGCGCGAGCCTCGAGCCGATCATTTCGCCGATCGTCGGCGCCATCACCGGCGGGATCACCGCCGGCACCGGCGTCTTCGTGATTCCCGCCGTGCCGTACCTGCAGGGCATCGGCCTGGAGAAGGACGAGCTGGTGCAGGCGCTCGGTCTTTCCTTCACCGTCTCGACCTTGGCGCTCGCGGCCTCGCTCGCTGCTGGTGGCGTGTTCGCGCCAACGATGATCGTGCCGACGCTTGTCGCGTTGGGCGTGTCGCTGCTTGGTATGTGGCTCGGCCAGCTCGTGCGCGAGCGACTGAGCGCGGTCGTCTTCCGACGTTGCTTCTTCGTCGGCTTGTTGTTGTTGGGCGCCTGGCTGGCGATTCGCGCCAACTAGGGAAAATGCTCGATGTGCGTCTCGGCGTTGTTCAGGGCAAAGGCACCCGGATCGAAGTCACAAACTGCCGGACGCGGGCGTCGAGGCTGGGCCAATCGTCCGGATCGATGGAGTTCGAGCTGAAGCGGTACCATAGGGACTCGCCATCTGCCGATGTGTACGGCGCGGTACAGGTGCGACTGGGGCCGAGTGTGGGGAAATTGCAGTACAGAACAATGAGCGCGCCATCCTGAGCCGGCGACTGACCACGTGGCCAGACGTAGTATCTACCATTGAAGGAAAGGATCCCTGAGGCCAGCCTTGTCGGCGGCCCGGCCTCGTCGGGGATGTGAGGTTCGGCTTCGCCTTTCGGTGGCGGCCCAACTCGCCGGCTGATCATGACGTAGGTCGGGAGGCGACCGTCCACGCCGTCCGCCATGGTCGGGTTCACCAGCGTGAAGCGCGACGCGGTCACGACCGATTGCCTGCAATCGGAGCCGACAGCGATCGTCGGCTTGCGTTCAGGGACAAGCACCACGTCTACCAGGAACCGACGCTTGACCCGATACGCCCGATCCTCAATCGCGATCGTCAGGAAATCGTCCGGTGCGCAGCCGATGGACCATGCTGGCGGTCGGTCGAGCTGCAGCACATCCGGCATGAAGTACATGCCCACGCTGAAAAGCAGCGTAGCCGCTAGATAGGCGGCGAAGCGGCGTGGCGATAATTCCTGTGGAATCGTCACGGCACCGTCAGCATGATCTTGCCGACATGATCCGCACGTTCCAGCTCGGCGTGCGCGGCGGCGGCTTGTGCCAGCGGGAAGGTCTTGTGGATCACCGGCTTGATCTTGCCCGAGGCCAGCAGCGGCCAGGCCTTCTCGCGCAGGCCGGCGGCCATGCGGCCTTTGGCGTCGACGCTTTGCGGCCTGAGCGTCGAGCCGGTGACGGTGAGCCGCTTCATCATCAGGAGCGCGCCGTTGATGGTCGACATCGCGCCGATTTGCGTGGCGATGATGACGAGGCGGCCGTCGGGCTTCAGCAGCTCGATGTCCTTGCCGAGGTAGTCGCCGCCGACCATGTCGAGCACGACGTCGACGCCCTTCACCTTGGCCTTCGCCTCGGCCGCCCAGTCGTTGTCCTTGTAGAGGATGGCGTGGTCGGCGCCGAGCGCCGTCACCGCGGCGGCTTTCTCGGCGTTGCGCACGGTGGTCACGACGGTGCAGCCGAAAGCCTTGGCGAGCTGGATCGCTGTGGTGCCGATGCCGCTGGCGCCGCCATGCACCAGTAGCGTTTCGCCGGCCTTCAGCTGCCCGCGCTCGAAGACGTTGTGCCAGACCGTGAAGTAGGTCTCCGGCAATGCCGCGGCGTGCAGCAGGTCGAAGTCCTTCGGCGGTGGCAGGCATTGCGGCGCCGGCACGCGCACGTACTCGGCGTAGGCGCCACCCGGCGTGAGCGCGCAGACCGCGTCGCCGACCGCCCAGCCGCTCACACCAGAGCCGATCGCCGCGATGGTGCCGGCGCATTCCAGGCCGGGCAGGTCCGAGGCACCAGGCGGCGGCGGATAGAGGCCGGCGCGCTGGGCGATGTCCGGCCGGTTGACGCCGGCGGCCGCGACCTTGATCAGCACCTCGCCCTCGGCGGGCACCGGCGTCGGCCGCGTCGCGGGCTTCAGCACCTCGGGTCCGCCGGGTGTGCTGATCTCGACGCATTGCATGGTCTGGGGCAGGGGGCTCATCTGCGGTGCTCCGCACGGGTTCCAGTGGCAGGGGACGCCTGCTATAGCGGGGGCGGCAGCGGCGGACAATCGGCGGGAGGTCGTCATGGCGCGCGAAGACGAGGATCTCGAACCCAGGAACCGCAAGCCCAAGCCGAAGGACCTCAGCGGCCTGTCGATCGAGGAGTTGCGCGACTACATCGCCGACATGAAGGCCGAGATCGCCCGCGCCGAAGAGACCATCAAGGCCAAGCAGAGCCACGCCTCGGCGGCGGCGCTGTTCTTCAAGAAGAATTAGGCAGAGGAAACGTCCGGACCTAATCGTCTGGAGAAAGAGACCATGTCGCTATCAGGCAAGACCGCCATCGTCACCGGCTCGACCAGCGGGATCGGCCTGGCCATCGCCCGCGCGCTCGGCAACGAGGGCGCCAACGTCATGCTCAACGGCTTCGGCGATCCCGCCGCGATCGCCAAGGTCAAGGCCGAGATCGCCGTCGCCAATGCCGGCCGTGTCGACTACCACGGCGCCGACATGAGCAAGCCGGCCGAGATCGCCGATTTGGTCGCAAAGACCAACGCGACCTTCGGCTCGGTCGATATCGTCGTCAACAACGCCGGCATCCAGTTCGTCGCCCCGGTCGAGAAATTCCCGACGGAGAAGTGGGACGCGATCATCGCCATCAACCTGTCGAGCGCCTTCCACACCATCCACCACGCTCTGCCGCTGATGAAAGCGCGCAACTGGGGCCGTATCATCAACGTCTCCAGCGCGCACGGCCTGGTCGCCTCGGCCGAGAAGGCCGCCTATGTCGCGGCCAAGCACGGCGTCCTGGGCCTGACGAAATCCGTCGCGCTCGAGGCGTCGAACACCGGCGTGACCTGCAACGCGATCTGCCCCGGCTGGGTGCTCACGCCTCTGGTGCAGCAGCAGATCGACGCGCGGGCGAAGGCGCAGGGCATCACGGTGAAGCAGGCCAACGACGCGCTGCTGGGCGAGAAGCAGCCACAGCTTCAGTTCACCACGCCCGAGCAGATCGCCGCGCTGGCGGTGTTCCTCTGCTCCGACGCCGCGTCGAACATGCAGGGCACACAACTGGTGAGCGACGGCGGCTGGACGGCGCAGTAACTGGGAGCGCCGGCGTTCCGCCGGCTCTTCTCATGATGCCGGCGAGACGCCGGCGCTCCCAAAAACTACTCCCGGAATACCGGCTTCAGCTCGACCTCGATCAGATCGAGCCGCGCGGTATCGGCGGCGGTCTTCGTCTGGGCCGTCAGCATCAGGTGCATCGGCAGGCGGCGGACTGCGGCGCCGTCCTCGTTGAACGTCTCGCTGATCCAGCCGGAATCGGTGGCGAAGCGGATGGTGCGGATGCCGCCGCGGCCGGGGCTCACCTGGTCCGACAGGTCGAGGCTGCGCGCGTCGCCGCCGATATCGGCGATCAGCAGCAGGCGCCCGCCTTCGCTGCGGCTGACATAGGCGGTGACGGTGACATCGAAACCCTGAAGCGTGCGCCCGCGCGGCGTGGCGAAGGGCTGATAGGGCGCGATGGTGAGCGTCTGCGAGCGGCCACCGACGCCCGATGTCACGGCGGCGCGCACGTTGGTGGCGCCGCACACCAGGCCAAGCGCCTTGGGCGTGCACAGCAGGCGCACCGGGATGCCGTCGGCGGCATCGCCGCGCGCGGCGACTTGTTGTGCGGGGCATGGGGAGACGGTCGCCACCAGCAGCGCCAGCGCGACCGGACCTATTCGGCCGATCAGGGACATAGAGGGGGGCCCTCCGTATTCTTTGCGCGGCGCTTTCAGCGCCTTGCCGCCCAAACCGGGCGGAACGAAGAAAATCATACGCCTGATTTGTCGAAATCCGAAGTGCAATGAGGCTACTGCGGCGGCTAGTGTCGGGCTGAGACCGCCGGGGAGCCGCTCATGGCCGACGCCAATTTCCTGAAGTTCGACACGCTGGCGCTGCACGCCGGCCAGCGGCCCGATCCGGTCACCGGCGCGCGCGCCGTGCCGATCTACCAGTCGACCTCCTACGTCTTCCGCGACGTCGAGCACGCCGCCAGCCTGTTCAACCTGGAGGTCGGCGGCCACATCTACAGCCGCATCTCCAATCCCACCGTCGCCGTGCTGGAGGAGCGGCTGGCCGCGCTCGAAGGTGGCGTCGGCGCGCTGGCGGTGGCCAGCGGCCAGGCGGCGCTGCATCTGGCCATCGCCACGTTGATGGGGCAGGGCGGCCACATCGTCGCCTCGGCCTCGATCTATGGCGGCAGCCGCAACATGCTGGGGCTGACCCTGCCGCGCTTCGGTATCACCACGACGTTCGTGGATCCGCGCGATGTCGATGCCTTCCGAAAAGAGATCACGCCTGCCACGCGGCTGATCTTCGGCGAGACGATCGGCAATCCCGGCGGCGAGGTGCTCGACATCCCGCGCGTCGCAAAGATCGCCCACGACGCCGGCCTGCCGCTGATGATCGACAGCACCTTCGCCTCGCCCTATCTCTGCAATCCGATCGCGCACGGCGCCGACATAGTCATGCACTCCGCCACCAAGTTCATCGGCGGCCACGGCATCGCGATCGCCGGCGTGCTGATCGATGGCGGCCGCTTCGACTGGGAGAAGTCGGGCAAGTTCCCGACCTTGACCGAGCCCTACGCCGGCTATCACGGCATCGACTTCTGGGACGAGTTCGGCCCCAACGCCTTCATCATGCGTGCGCGGGCCGAGGGCTTGCGCGATTTCGGTCCGGCGCTGTCGCCGCAGAACGCCTTCTACCTGCTGCAGGGACTCGAGACCCTGCCGCTGCGCATGCGCCAGCACGTCGAGAACGCGCGCAAGGTCGCGACGTTCCTGTCGATGCAGGCCGGCGTCGCGCGCGTGCTCTACCCCGACCTGCCGAATCATCCCGACCATGCGCTGGCGCGGAAGCTGCTGCCGAAGGGCAGCGGCGCGATCTTCAGCTTCGACATCAAGGGTGGCCGCGAGGCCGGCAAGAAATTCATAGAGCGGCTGAAGCTCTTCTCGCACCTCGCCAATGTCGGCGATGCCAAGTCGCTGGTGATCCATCCCGCCTCGACCACGCACGCGCAGCTCACCGCGCAGCAGCTCGAGGCCGCGGGCATCGGCGAAGGCATGATCCGGCTCTCGGTCGGGCTCGAGGACGTCGACGACCTGCTCGAGGATCTCGGCCAGGCGCTCAAGGCCTCGCAGCGTTAGACGGGAGACGCACCATGCACCTCACCGTCGACGGCCAGCGCATCAACGCCACCACGGGCGGACGGCCCTTTGATCCCTCGAAACCTGTCGTGCTCTTCATCCACGGCGCAGGCTTCGACCGCACCTGCTGGACCCTGCAGACGCGCTACTTCGCCCATCACGGCCGCGCCGTGCTGGCGGTCGACCTGCCGGGCCACGGCGAGTCTGAAGGCGCGCCGCTCTCCACCATAGAGGCGATGGCCGACTGGGTGTCCAAGCTGCTCGATGCGGCTGGTGTGCGGCAGGCAGCGATTGTGGGTCACTCGATGGGCGCGATGATCGCGGTGCAGACGGCGGCGCGGCATCCCGATCGCGTGCGCACGCTGGCGCTGTGCGGCGTGGCGGCGGCGATGCCGGTGCATCCGGAGATGCTGGAATCGGCCAAGGCCGGCACGGCGAAGGTGCGCGAGCTGATGACCTTCTGGGGTGTCGGCCGCTCGTTGCAGCTGAGCGGCATGAGCGTGCCCGGCCTGTGGCTGACGCGCACCGCGCTGGCGATCCTCGAACGCAACCGCCCGGGCGTGATCAGCAACGACCTCGAAGCCTGCAACGCGCACAAGACGCTGGTCGAGGCCGGCAAATCGGTGAAGTGCCCGAGCCTGCTGGTGCTGGGCGACGGCGATCTGATGACGCCGGCGCGCAACGCCAAGGCGCTGGCCGAGGCCATCGCCGGCAGCCGCAGCGAGATCATCGGCGACAGCGGCCATTTCATGATGATCGAACGCCCCGACGAAACGCTCGCGGCGCTGAAGACGATCGTTTGAAGAGGGCCAACCACAGAGACACAGAGGGCACGGAGGCTGAGAAAACAGAGAAGGCTTCCTGTCTTTCTCTGTGTCTCTGTGTCTCTGTGGTGATCATCTTGTTATAGTCGAACGACACACGCCGCAGGAGGAAACCCATGTCGACCGCCGCCACCGCCGAAGCACTGCCCCCCGGCTACAAGGTCAAGCCGTGGTCGCCGCCGGACAAGATCACCGGCGCGATGCTTTCAGAGGCGACGCAGACGCTGACCGAGCAGCTGCGCCTGCGCACCCTGCCGATCGGCATGAAGCTGTTCGAGAACCCCGAGGAGATGGACAAGATCAAGGGCCTGCGTCGCCCCACCGAGGGCTACAAATTCACCATGTGCCAGATGGTGACGCAGTCGCGCTGGCACGGCTTCACCTTGGGCATCACCGTCGACAACACGCGCGGCGGCAATTGCGGCGGCGTGATCGGGCTCAACCATCCCGGCGAGGGGTTCCTGTCGGGCGATCACATGAACGGCGTGTGGTTCGGCAACAAGGAGGCGGCGCGCCAGCACCAGGCGACCATGCCGCGCGTGCCGCACGGCCGCTACAATGGCCTCGTGGTCGCGCCGTTGCGCTCGGCGCGACTCGATCCGCCCGATGTCTGCCTGTTCTACGGCACGCCCGGCCAGATGATCTATTTCATCAACGGCCTGCAGTTCCATCGCTACAAGCGCTACGACTTCACCGTCACCGGCGAGAGCGCCTGCTCGGACTCCTGGGGCCGCGCGCTGTCGACGCGCCAGACCTCGCTGTCGCTGCCGTGCTACGCCGAGCGGCGCTATGGCGGCGTCGCCGACGACGAGCTCTTGATGGCCTGCCCGCCGGACGAGCTCTTGCGCGCCGTCGAGGGCATGAACCAGCTGGCCAAGAACGGCCTGCGCTATCCCTTCCCGCCGTTCAGCCCGCAGGTCGATCCGGCCGCCGGCATGGCCAAGAGCTACGGCTGATGGCGGTCGTCCCCTTTCCCCGCGCCCGGAAAGGGGACGCGCCTGCGCCGTCGGCGCCGCAAGCGCCGCATACCAACGAGAACGAGGTCGATGCGCCGATGCGCCTCTTCGTCGTCGCCGAGCCGGTGCTGCTGCCCGAGGACCGCGCGCGGCTGGTGAATCTGCGCGCGCAGCATCACCGCGCCGAGGCCGATCTGATCGGCCCGCATTTCACCCTGGTGTTCGGCGTCCATCCTGATTCGCGCGACACGCTCGCGGCCGCGGTCGAGCGCGTCGCCGCCTCCGTGCGGCCGTTCTGGATCGTGCTGCAACGCTTGCGCGTCGACGCGCCGCCGCGCAGCGGCCGCGCCTGGCTCTACGCCGAGCCGCACGACGGCGCCGAGGAACTGAGCGCGTTGCACGACATGCTGATGGAGACGCTGCCCAAGGTCGAGGGCGCGCCACGTTTTGAACCGCACCTCACCTTGGGCATGTTCACCAACGGCATCGACGCCGAACGCGTGGCGCAGATCGCCGAGCGCCAGACCGTGCCGATGCACGGCCGCGTCGAGTCGCTGCGCCTGATCGAGACCGACCGGCGCACGCTCAGCGAGATCGCCACACATCGATTCAGATAAGCTCTGTCCTTCCGAGCGCAGCGAGGAATCTGGGCTGACCCTGGATCCCCCTGAGTTCACAAACGAAGTGCAACACCAGATTAAGGTGTTGCC
>CAYTFW010000159.1:0-15336 GCA_964437145.1 uncultured Rhizobiaceae bacterium | reverse complement strand
CGCTACTGGGGTGCGCAGACCCAGCGCAGCGTCGAGAACTTCCGCATCGGCGGCGAGCGCATGCCGGCCGCGCTGATCGAGGCGATGGGCCTGCAGAAGAAGGCCGCGGCGCTGGCCAATATCGCGCTGGGCCTGCTGAAGGAGCCGCAGGCCGGCGCGATCCTCAAGGCGGCCGACGAGGTGATCGACGGCACGCTGGCCGAGGAGTTCCCGCTGGTGGTCTGGCAGACCGGCTCGGGCACGCAGAGCAACATGAACGCCAACGAGGTGATCGCCGGGCGCGCTAACGAGATGCTGACGGGCAAGCGCGGCGGCAAGGCACCGGTGCATCCCAACGACCACGTCAACCTCGGCCAGTCGTCTAACGATTCGTTTCCGACGGCGATGCACATCGCCGCCGCCCTTCAGGTCGAGCGGCGATTGAAGCCGGCGCTGCGCGAGCTGCACGTGGCGTTGGCGGCCAAGGCCACGGCCTTCACCACCATCATCAAGATCGGCCGCACCCATCTGCAGGACGCCACGCCGGTGACCCTGGGCCAGGAGTTCGGCGCCTGGGCGCGGCAGGTCGAGCTGTCGCTGGCGCGGCTCGACGCGGCGCTGCCGCGCGTGCTCGAGTTGGCCCAGGGCGGCACCGCCGTCGGCACAGGGCTGAACGCGCATCCGCTGTTCGCCGCGTCCTTCGCCCGCGAGATCGCGGCATTGACCGGCCTGCCCTTCGTCTCGGCGGCCGACAAGTTCGAGGCGCTGGCGAGCCACGACGCGCTGGTCGAGCTATCGGGCGCGCTCAACACTATCGCGGTGTCGCTGCACAAGATCGCCAACGACGTGCGTCTGCTGGGCTCCGGGCCACGCGCCGGGCTGGGTGAGCTGGCGCTGCCCGAGAACGAGCCCGGCTCCTCGATCATGCCGGGCAAGGTCAACCCCACCCAGGCGGAGGCGCTGACCATGGTGGCCGCGCGGGTCATCGGCAACCACGCCACCGTCACCTTCGCCGGTGCCAACGGCCACCTGCAGCTCAACGTCTACAAGCCGGTGATCGCCGACGCGGTGCTGCAGTCGATCCGCCTGTTGGCCGACGCATCCGAGAGCTTCGCGCGGAACTGTGTCATCGGCATCGAGCCCAACCGCGCGCGCATCGCCGATCTGCTCGACCGCTCGCTGATGCTGGTGACGGCGCTCAACCCGCATATCGGCTACGACAAGGCGGCCAAGATCGCGCGCAAGGCGCATCTCGAAGGCCTGTCGCTGCGCGAGGCGGCGCTCGCCTCTGGCTTCGTCACGGCGGAACAGTTCGATCGGTGGGTGAACCCCGACGCGATGACGCGGCCCGAGGAGACGCCGTGATCCCCGTCGACGCGCGCGTGCGCAAACGCTCGATCGCCATCGGCCGGCATCGCACCAGCGTGTCGCTCGAGGCGGCGTTCTGGGACGAGCTGGCGGCGATCGCCGCGCGCCGCGGCCAGTCGCTGGCGGCGCTGGTGGCGGAGGTCGATCGCGCCCGCATCGCCGGTCGCGACCTCGCCAGCGCGCCCAACCTGTCGGGCGCGCTGCGTCTCTTCGTGCTCGGCGACCTAAGGGAGCGGTTAGCGGCGACGAAAGCCTGAAGCGCCCCAGCCACCGGTTAGCGACCGAGTCCCTTCAGAATGTCTCGTACCGGCCCCGGAACCGGGCTCGGTCGCTGTTGCGGTGGTGCTTGCTGCTGAGGCGGCTGCTGCTGTTGCCGCTGCGGCGCGCCGGCGCCGCTGGTGGCGATCGCGCGACGCGGATTGTCGACGCTGCCGGTCTGGCGCACCGTGACGGCCGGCCGGCTCGGATCCTCCTGCACGAAGACGTTGAGCGTCGTGTCCTGCGTCCAGGCCGGCAGGTTGACGTTGGCCACGACCATCGCCCAGGCGCGCTCGCCGTCGACACGCGTATTGTTCGTGCTCAGCACGCCGTCGCGCACGGTGATATCGCCGTTCATCGGCGCGTTGCGGCCGACGAAGCGATCCATGGCGATGCGCACCGCGAGGCCCAGGCCTTCCACGGTGTCGCCGGCGCCGCGCGCGAGGCCGCCGATGACCGGGCCGGTGATGTCGCGCAGCGCGCCCGCGGCTCCTTGCGTGACCACGCCACCGACCACGCCGACCGCCTGGCCCGCGACGCGCTCGGCGTCGGTGACGTTGAAGCGCACCGTGCCGTTGATCTTGCCATCGGCGTCCACCGTGCCGACGAGATCATGCACGCTGGCGAGCGAGGCGTTGAAGGCGACGTTGGCGTTCATCACCCCGCCGATGCGGTTCGACCCCACGACCGCCGGCACGAAACGCCCGAGATTGACGTTGGCCGCGCTCACGCGCGCATCGAGGTGACCGGGCGCACGCGCGCCATCGACCTTGCCGGTGAGATCGAGCGTGCCGCCATAGAAGCCGCCGTTGAGGCGCGCGATGCTCAGCACCCCGCCTTTCAGCGACGCCTCGAGCTGAGCGTTCTCCAGCCGCCATACGCCTTTCTGCAAGGTGGCGGCGACCAGCTTGAACTGGCCGTCGAGCGCCTTCAGCGGCGACAGATCGATCGGCGCGCGCGAGTGACGTCCACCGCCAGCGCCGCCGCCGGCAGCCGGGCCAGCACCACCGCCGCCGATGAGCTTCTCGATATCGAGATCGCCGACGCGCAGATCGGCGGTGATATGCGGCACCGCCGCTATATCGACCCGCACCGACCCTTGCGCCTGGATGCCCTTGAGCGCGAAGTTGCCGCGATACGACACGACCTTGGGATCACCCTGCAACGCGCCAGCGGCGCTGATATCGGTGACGCCCGGCGGATTCTGGCCGATCGCGGCGAACAGCCTGCCGAGATCATCGGTGCGCAACGAGAAGGCGCTGAAATCATAGCGCGGCCCGCCATGCTGCAGCGCCAGCTTGCCGGTCAGCCGCAACTGGCTGCCCAACGCCGCGATCTGCAAGTCACGCATAGTGAGGTCGTTCGCCGTGCCGGCGATGCCGCCCTGGACCGTGAGCGCGCCGATCGGCGCCTTGGTCGGTGGCGGCTGGTGCGCCAGCTTCGCCAGGCGCTCCACGTTGACGTTCTGCGCCCCGATATTGAGATCGAAGACGGGGGCCGCGCCGAGATTGGCGACGCTGCCCTTCAGGCTCAGCGCGCCGCCGGCGATCCCGGCGACGCGCGCGTCGGTGATCGTCAGCCGCCCGCCGCGCAGCGCGATGTCGGCATCGACGCCATCGAGGCGTTCGCCGCCATAGGTCAGCCGCGCGATCTTCGCCTTCACACGCGCATCGATGCCCGACAGGTCGGCGGGAGCCGCCGGCTGGGGCGCCGCGCCCTTGGCGGCGGGCCGTGCGGCGTCGGCTTGCTTCGGCAGCCAAGCGTCGAGGTCGAGGGCATCGGCCTGCAGCTCAAGCGTAAAGGCCGGCGGCGCCTTGAGCGCCACGCTCAGCCCGCCCTTCATGCTCGTGCCATCGAGCTGCGCCGTGGCGTCGGTGATGGAGATGGTGTCGAGGCCGCTGCCGGCGAGCGTGCCCTTGAACGAGAAGGCGCCGAGCTTGCCCTGCGGCACCGACGCGACATCGACCTTGAGCCAGGTCAGCAGCTCGCGCAGCCTTTCGCCGTCGAGGCTGATCGTGCCGCGATGCGCCTTGCCCTGCGCGCTGCTCGCCGCGTCGAGCTTGGTGCCGCCGGGCAGGATCGCCGCCAGCTTGCGCAGCGCCATGCTGCCTTGCGCCAGCTCCACGTCGATCACGACATCCTTCACCCCGCGGCCGCCATAGACGATCTCGGCGGCGCGCAGGTCGAGCTTCAACGCGAGGTCGGTCGGCACGCCGGCGGGCGGGGTCGCAGGCCTTGTCGCAGGCGTGCCGGGTGCCGGCGCCGCGGCGGGCGTGGCCGGTGCGGCAGCCAGCCATTTGTCGAGATCGAGCCGGGTGAAGCTGACCTTGCCGTCGATCTTCAGCGGTGAGAGCGTCACCGACAGCGAGCCCGTGCCCGCGTCCTCACCGAGGCCAAGCTTGAAGTCGCGCGCGACGATCGCGGTGGCCGATGCGTCGAGACCGCCCTCATAGGCCACCTTGCGCGCCAGCGCCGGCGGCAGATCGGGCGGCGGCGTGCCGGTCGCGCGCGCCAGCCGCGTGACGAAGCCGGCGAAATCCGCCGCCGTGAGCTTCACCGAGCCGACGTAACGCGGCGCCTTCGCGAGGTCCTCGATCGCGCCGGCAAGACGCAGGTCGCCGTCATCGACCTTCAGTACCGCCTCGACCGGCTGGCGTGCGCCATTGGGGGTCGCGAGGTTCACCTCCAGCGCCAACCGGACACCGTTGGCCACCATCGTGCTGTTGAGCCTCGCCGGCGCCGGCAGCCCCTGCAGCGAGGCGGTAAGCGCGATCTGCTCCAGGCGTATCTCTCGCTTTGCCCGGGCATCGATCAGGCTGACCGTGCCGTTCTCGACGACGACGCGCTCGGCGGTGATGCGATAGCCTTCGCCTGCGGCCTTCGGCGGCGCGCCGCCCGTGGTGGCGGGCTGCTGCGCCGCGGGCGGTGCGAACTCGTAGTTGGCGCGACCGTCGGCGGTGACCTCCAGCGCGATGCGCGGCTCGACCAGCTTCAGCTCCGAGATGTCCAGCCGGCCGGCCAGCAGGGAGAACACGCCAACCGCCAAGCGCAGCGACTTGGCCTCGACCATCGAGGCGGCCTTGCCGCCCGGCATGTTCGACAGCCTGATGTCGGCGGCCTCCACCACCGGCGAGGGCAGCAGGCGCAGCCTCACTGGTCCCGCTATGGCGAGCTCGCGACCGGTGACGTCGCGGATCGCCGCGGCGATGCGCGGCTTGAAGCTCTCCGCATCGATGAGCAGCGGCGCCGCCAGCAGGACGACGACAACCAGCGCGACGAACGCGCCCAGCCCGATCGCGACCTTCTTCAGCATGGGAACCTCCACGCGTCGATTCGACCTTATCAAAGGCGCGGAACGCGGCGACAATACGACATGGCCGATATTGTCAACCTCAGGCGGGCGCGCAAGCAAAAGGCGCGACGCGAGCGTGAGGCGCAAGCCGACGCCAACCGGGCGATCCATGGTCGGACCGGCGCCGAAAAGCGCGCCACCAAGCTCGAGGAGGAGCGCGCGCGGCGCGCGCACGCGGCGCACGCCCGGGACGACGACACGAAATCGTGAAAGGCTACCCCGCGCCGGCCGGCGTCACGGGCGCGCGACGCGCCTTGTAGTGGCGCGCTCGAAGGCGATGCGCTCGAAGAAGCGCCTTGTCTCGGCGGTGGCGCCCTCGCCGGCGACGGCGCGCACGCCCATCAGGTCGAGCTTGCGGCCGGTGCGCAAATCGACCAGCGCCGGCTCGACGCGATGGCCGTTGGTGGCGTCCTCCAGCTCCATCGGCCGGCCGTCCTCGGCGGCGGCGCCGAAACGGTCGCCCCATTCCTTCAGCCCGATGATGATGGGAAACAGCGCCGCGCCTTTTTCGCTCAGCCGGTATTCATAGCGCAGCGGACGCTGCTGGTAGGCGACGCGGCGGAACACGCCGGCCTCGACCAGCCGCTTCAGGCGCGCCGTCAGCACGTTGCGCGCGATGCCGAGATTGACCTGGAAGTCGTCGAAGCGGCGCACGCCGTAGAGCGCGTCGCGCACAATCAGGAAAGTCCACGGCTCGCCGACGATGTCGAGCGCCGCGGCGATCGAGCAGTTCATGTGGCCGTAGGACGTTCTGCGCATGGCGCGAGTATAGGGCGGCGCGCCGGCCATGCAATCGCGCGAAAATCCGCTTCCGCCGCGCGAAAGCTCAGGCCCATTCCGGCGCGTAGAGCTCGACCCGTTGCGGTACGCCGCGCAGGCGATGCGCGCCCAGCGGCCGCAGCTTGCGCGGGCAAAGCGCATTGAACTCCGCCGAGGCAACGGTCGACACGCCCAGCGCCTTGGTCATGCCCCCCATCCTGGAGCAGCGGTTGACCGCCGGGCCGATCACCGTGAAGTCGAGGCGGTCGCGGGTGCCGATATTGCCGAAGGTCACCATGCCGACATGCAGGCCGACACCGAAGCGGATCGTCTGCCGCCCGGCCTCGGCACGGCCGAAATTGATCTCGGCGAACTCCGCGTGCGCCTCGCGCGCCGCGTCGTGCGCGCCGGCGGTGATGTCGGGCAGGAAGCCGGCGTCGATCACCGGGAAGATCGCCATCACGCCGTCGCCGATGAATTTCAGGATCTCGCCGCCATGGCGCGACAGCGCGTTGCCCACGGTCTCGAAGTAGGAATTGAGCAGCTCCAGCATCTCGGCCGCGGGCAGCCGCTCGTTGAGCGCGGTGAAGCCGCGCAGGTCGGAGAACCACAGCACCGCGTTGATCGCCTCGCCGTCGCCCCGGCGGATCAGGCCATCGAGGATGCGCCGCGCGGTCTCGCGGCCAAGATAGGTCTCCAGCAAGGTGGTCGAGACGCGATAGTGCAGGTGGCTCTCCAGCACCGGCCCGAGATGGTTCGCCAGCCGTTCGAATTTCGCGATGTCGGCCTCGCTGAAACCCTCGACGCGGTCGGTCGAGAAGGTCAGCGCCGGCCGACGGCCATGCGCCACCGCGACCGACAGGGCGTAGTAGTCGCGCCCGCCTTCGGCCGCGACCTCGTGCAGCACCGGATGGTTGTCCGGCGCCAGGCGATCGAGGCGATAGCGCACCGGCCGGCCGGTGGTCGCCAGCTCGTGCAGCGGGCTGCCGATATAGGCCGGCGAGATCTCGATGCCGTGCGGCCGGCCCTGCTCATAGGCCGGCCGGTCGCGCCGCCACACCGTGCCCATGCCGCGCAATTGCGGGTGGATGGTCTGCAAGCCGATGGTCAGGCGCCAAAGCGGCGCACCCGCTTCGAGCAGGCGCGCGCAAAGCGCGTCGACCAGCGGCACGACGTCTGGCAGCAGCCTGCCCTCGCGCGCCAGCCAGTCGATGACCGGCGCGGGATCCCAATCGGTGTCGCGGCGATCGCCGTCAGCCACCCAGCACCGCCTGGACCTCCTCGCTCGACGTGCGATAGCGCACCGTGGTCGAGAGGTCGGCGATCTTCTCGATATTGGCCGCGACGTCGTCGACCGTGGCCTGCGGTCCCAGGCGCACGCCCGGCCCCTCGCGATACTCGATGCGCGAGAAGTAGCCGGCGCCGGCGGCCCAGATATCGCCACTGTGCTGGCACTGCTCGCTGCACAGATAGGCGACCATGGGCGAGACGAATTCCGGCTTCATCTTGGCCAGCACCTCCGGCGTCATCAGGTCCTCTGTCATGCGCGTGCCGGCGACCGGCGCCAGCGCGTTGACCATGATGTTGTACTTCGCGCCTTCCAGGCGCAGCGCGTTGACGAAGCCGACCAGCGCCAGCTTGGCACCGGCGTAGTTGGCCTGGCCGAAATTGCCGTAGATGCCGGAGTTCGACGAGGTGACGACGACGCGGCCATAGGCCTTCTGGCGCAGGATCGGCCAGGCGGCGTGCGTGACATAGGCGGTGCCGAGGAAATGCACCTGCACGACGAAGTCGAAGTCTTCCATCGTCATGTTGGGGAACGACTTGTCGCGCAGGATGCCGGCATTGTTGACGACAATGTCGAGCGTGCCGAAGGCGTCGGTCGCGGTTTTGACAATGTTCTTCGCGCCTTCCTTGTCGGCGACGCTATCGTAGTTGGGCACGGCCTGGCCGCCTGCCGCCTTGATCTCGGCGACGACCTTGTCGGCCGCGGCGTGATCGCCGCCGCGGCCATCGCGCGCGCCACCCGGATCGTTGACCACCACCTTCGCGCCGCGGCTGGCCAGCAGCAGCGCATGCGCGCGGCCCAGGCCGTTGCCGGCGCCGGTGACGATGGCGACGCGGTTGTCGAAGCGGATAGTCATGGCGGTCCCTCGAAGTCGTTCTGTTTGGCGGCGGGTATGTAGCACAGGAATCGCGTGCCAGCCCTTTCCGCGCCTACGAGGCAGAATTGCTGTGTTCTGCTTTGGCCGCGGCAAGAAGCGGACGGCGGAACGCGCCGCCAAAAGTCAAGTTCCGCGCCTACGCCATATCCTCAGCTTACCGATTGCTCTGGAAAATCCTAGAGCGGACCACCGTCGTCTCCTTCGGGGTTCTTTCTCTCGGCCCCAACTCCAAGTCCGCGATGTTTGCCCCGACAGCTTGCATCAGAAGCTGCACTGCCACCTTCCGCGATACCAAAGGCAACTCCATCATCCCTGACAACGCTTCAACCGCTCTAAACTGAGGCGTTGCAGCAAGAAGGTTCCTGAAGACGTCGGGGGCCAATGCTTCCATCTGAGTCTTCCGCTGACGAAGGGCACGCAACCCTGGTGGATCGGACACGCTGCGCAATAGGTCGTCCATCCCGCTCTTCGCTTCCTTCGCATCGAGGCGTGCATCGAACCTCACATGTTCTTGCGCTTCGAGCGCTTGCTCCTCGACGTCACGAAACTCCTCCAGCCCCCTCCAATGACGTGTTGCATATATGAGATAGAAATAGGTTCGATCAGCTTGTGGCTTCATGATTCTCGTATGCGTAACGTGTTGGAAGCCGCCGATGTCCTTAAGCCGCGCGGCGTACACGCTGACGATCGCCATTTCCCGATCGCTGCCCATTGCCAACTTGCTATTGATCTCTTCGAGCCATCCTACCCCACCAAAGAATGAATCCAACTGGTGCTGAATCTTGGCGTCTGGGTTCGTGAGGATCCTATTTACGTAGTCATACATGAAGTTGATAAGAACTTCTCCGCGCAGGCGGAGAACTGGACGCATGGCTTGTAGGTCGACATTCCAGCCAGTCGGATCAATGAAAGTTAGAGAGAATGCGGACCCACCAACAAACCTCGCGGCCTGCTGCCCATAGTCTTTGAAATCCCCGTGGATCGAATGAGCGGCATCATCAGGAAACTGCGACAACAGATGACGCAATTCACTGAACGCCCGCGGATCTCTTTCGACAAAGAGAGCCTTGGTCCTAACTCTCCGACCAATTCTAGCAAGGTTGCTCCGCACGGCAGCCAGCTTGGTAAGTGCAATGTGGACCGACGTGTCCTCAGAGCTCTCTCCTTGGGCGCGCCAGGGGCCGGAGTACGCATCGATGTATACAAACTCGTCCCAAGTGTTGGGGCGAGCCAGCGTTACATGAGCAACGCGCTCCAAATAGCGATCGAGAAAGAAGTGCTTAACGTATGTCTGTTCGCGCCCTTTGTAGTTCGCAGGGTTGATCACCGTCATGCCTCGTCGACTTATTCGGCTGCGAGACGGACGCTTGCCGAGACATCGGGAAGTTCACTCCATTCACGTCGATCAAGTAGCCTCCCCCCACTTTTTGAGGTCTTGCCGCCCCACTGCTTAAAGAAAAACGCAACGCCAGCAGCAATACAGCGGTCGCGAATAGACCTTACCCATTGAAGCTCTATTGGCCGAGCGTGTGGACCGCTTTCGCCTCCAACAATGACCCAATGAACCCCATCCAACTCAAGTTCATTGACCGGGCCAATCAGTGGCTCAATGGACAAGAACCGAATCCTGGCATTGGTCTGACGCAGATGCTTGATGCGGGATGCCCGGGTACCATCCTCAACAGACGCGCCGAGCCAGATGTGGGACGGCACTGGCTGAGCTGGATAGCGCTCATTCACGTAACGGCGCATCAATGAGCTTCTCTTGGTCAGCACCTGAAATGTGTGCCAATCGGCACGCTCCATGGTGTCGAAAACTTGATCAATGAAGGCGCGAGGGATCTCCTTGTGAAACAGATCGCTCATCGAGTTGACAAAGATCATCCTTGGCCGCTTCCACGCTAGCGGCTGGTCTAGTCGCTCGGGGCGCAAGGTCAAGTCGAACCCTGTCTCAAAGGGGTGGCCGGGAACGTCGCGGAAGCGCTCGGAGAAACGCTCCGCGTAGCAATTGTCACAGCCGGGACTGATCTTGGTACAACCCGTCACCGGGTTCCAAGTCGCGTCCGTCCACTCGATGGCGGATTGATCAGCCATTTCGCATCCTCGAACGAATAGAGAACATTCTATTCACAGACATCCGGTTTGGAAAGCACGCATAAGTAGAAAAATAACCAGAAATCCAACTACATGGCTTCGAGGTTCGTCAGCACCTCGTCGACCGCCTTCAGCCCCTCTTCGAGCTGCGCCTCGGTGATGGTGAGCGGCGGGGAGATCACGATCTGGTTCGAGCGCACGTGGATCTGCACGCCGCGTTCATTGAACAGCGCCTTGATGCGGCCCACGAGCGGATCGGGCGCGTTCCATTGCACCAGCGGCTCGCGTGTAGCGCGGTCCTTCACCAGCTCGAGCGTCGCCAGCAGGCCCAGGCCGCGCACCTCGCCGACGAGGCGGTGTTTGGCTTCGAGCTCCTTCAGCCGCTTCATCAGGTAGACGCCGAGCCTCGCGGCGTTGTCGACCACCTTGTCCTCGATCATCGCCGAGATCGCCGCAACACCGGCGGCGCAGGACAGCGGGTTGCCGGTCTGCGTCGAGCCGATGGCCACGCTGCGGTCGGAGAATTTCCGGGCGATGGCGTCGCTCATCATCACCGCGCCCAGCGGCAGCACGCCGCCGTTGATGCCCTTGGACACGGTCATCATGTCGGGCACCACGTCGTAGTGCTGCATGGCGAACCACTTGCCGGTGCGGCCGAAGCCATTGATCACCTCGTCGGCGATCATCAGAATCCCGTACTTGTCGCAGAGCTGGCGCAGGATCTTGTAGTACTCCTGAGGCGCGATGATCGGCCCGTTGCCGCCGGTGATCGGCTCGAAGATCATCGCCGCGATGGTGTCGGGCCCCTCGGCGAGAATCTGCTCCTCGATGCTGGTGGCGCAGACCACGCCGCAGGACGGATAGGTCTGCTTGAAGGTGCAGCGATAGCAATAGGGGTTGGGGAACTTCACCGAGCTGGCGAAGTTGTTGGCGCTGGCGCCGCGACGCGGATCTCCTGATACGCCCAGCGTGGTGAGCCCGGTGCCGTGATAGGAGCGGTAGCGCGACATCACCTTGGGCCGGCCGGTGACCATGCGCGCGAAGGTTAGCGCCGCCTCGTTGGCCTCGGTGCCGGAGTTCATGAAGAAGAAGGTGTTGAGATCACCCGGCGTCACGGTGGCCAGCAGCCGCGCCAGCTCCTCGCGCGGCTCGTTGCGATAGAACGGCGAAATGAAGCAGAGCTTCTCGGCCTGCGCCTTGATGGCCTCGATGATGCGCCGGTCCTGGTGGCCGAGGTTGACGTTGAAGAGCTGCGCCGTGAAGTCGAGCCAGCGCTTGCCGGTGTCGTCGTGGAAGTAGACGCCCTGGGCGCGCGTCACCTTGGGCGAGCCGAACGTATCCTTGATCGAGGACCAGGCGTTGATGCTGACGCCCTCGGGCTCGTTGCGCAGGGTGGGCGAAATCTGGTTCACGGAACGGGTCCTCGCGGCGGCTGGGAATGTCGCCGCACCGTAGGGCGTCAGTCGATCGCGGCCAAGGGGCGACAGACCGATTCCAACGAGCGGCGCTCGGCCGCGACGCCCCAGCGCCATTGCACCAACGCCGCGCCCAGCATCAGCGCGGCGCCGGCGACGTAGCCGTAGGCGAGCGGCGGACGCGCGCCGGTGTCGATCAGCGCGCCGAAGATCGCCGGTCCGGCGACGCCGCCGACGCCGGTGCCGATGGCGTAGAAAACCGCGATCGCCACGGCGCGCAGCTCGAGCGGGAAGGTCTCGGACACGGTGAGATAGGCCGAGCTGGCGGCCGCCGAGGCGACGAAGAAGATCACCGACCAGGCGATGGTCTGCGTCGTGGCATCGAAGTGGCCCACCCAGAAAAACCAGGCGGTCACCGCCAGCAGGGCGCCCGACACGGCGTAGGTCAGCGCGATCATGGCGCGTCGCCCGACCGTGTCGAAGAGCGGTCCGAGGACAAGCGGGCCCAGCAAATTGCCGAGCGCGAAGGGCACGATGTATTGGCCGACACCGCTCGACGGCACGCCGTAGAAATCGGTCAGCACCAGCGCATAGGTGAAGAAGATCGCGTTGTAGAAAAAGGCCTGTGTCGCCATCAGCACCAGGCCGACGACGGCGCGGCGGCGGTGCAGGTTGAACAGCACAAGCACGACCTCGCGCACCCGCAGGCGTCCGCGGGCGCGCAGCCTCAGCATCGGCACCGGCGCGGGGTCGAAGCGATGGCCGCGATCGGCGGCGCTCCTCTCGATGGCGTCGACGATCTTGCGCGCCTCCTCGACACGGCCATGCAACACCAGCCAGCGCGGGCTTTCGGGAATCCAGAACCGCATCAGCAGGATGAACAGGCCCAGCACGGCGCCGATCAGAAAGGCCGCACGCCAGCCAAGATCGGGCGCGAACAGCGCCGGATCGAGCACCACGGACGAGCCGGCCGCGCCGAACAGCGCGCCCAGCCAGAAGCAGCCGTTGATCGCCAGATCGGTGCGCCCGCGCACCCGCGCCGGGATCAGCTCCTGGATGGTCGAGTTGATCGCGGTGTACTCGCCGCCGATGCCGGCGCCGGTGAGGAAGCGGAAGACGGCGAAGCTCCAGAAATCCCAGGAGAACGCCGTGGCGCCGGTGGCCGTGATGTAGAGCGCGAGCGTGATGAAGAAGAGCTTGCGGCGACCCAGCGTGTCGGTGAGCCAGCCGAAGCCCAGCCCGCCCAGCACCGCGCCGGCGAGATAGGCGCTGCTCGCCAGGCCGATCTCGGTGTTCGAGAATCGCAGCGCCGGGCTCTCCTTCAGCGCCCCGGCCAGGGTGCCGGCCAAGGTCACCTCCAGCCCATCGAGCGCCCAGGTGATGCCCAGGGCGATAACGACCAGGGTGTGGAAGCGGCCCCAGGGCAGCCGGTCGAGCCGGGCCGGGATGTCGGTCTCGACGATCTGGCCGGTGACCCCGGCGACAGCCGCATCCGCCATGTCGAAAGGCCCTCCCCGCCCTGTAAACGACACAGCAGGGCGTCGATACCTTGAATGCCCCCCACTTTATGGCCATTGTCCGGCAACCTTTCGCATCGCCGAACCGGAGCCCGTCATGGCCCTCGCCGCCCCCTCTCGACCGCCGCAGGTCGACGCCACCATCGCCGAATTGAAGGCCATGCTCGGCGACCGGCTGAGCACGGCACACGCCGTGCGCGAGCAGCACGGCAAGGACATCAGCTATCACGAGGCGCCGCTGCCCGACGCCGTGGTCTTCGCCGAATCGGCCGAGGAGGTGCAGAAGATCGTGCAGATCTGCTCCCGCCACGGCACGCCGATCATCCCCTTCGGCACCGGCACCTCGCTCGAGGGCCATATCAGCGCGCCCAATGGCGGCATCTCGCTCGATGTCAGCCGCATGAACAAGGTGCTGCAGGTCAACGAGGCCGATCTCGACGTCGTCGTGCAGCCCGGCGTCACCCGCAAGCAGCTCAACGAGTACATCCGCGCCACCGGGCTGTTCTTCCCGATCGATCCGGGCGCCGACGCCTCGATCGGCGGCATGACCAGCACGCGCGCCTCGGGCACCAACGCCGTGCGCTACGGCACCATGCGCGAGAACGTCTTGGCCATGCAGGTGGTGACGCCCGACGGGCGACTGATGCGCCTGGGCCGCCGTTCGCGCAAGTCGAGCGCCGGCTACGACATGGTGAAGCTGTTCGTGGGATCCGAGGGCACGCTGGGTGTGATCACCGAGATCACGCTGCGCCTCTATGGCATTCCCGAATCGATGGTCGCGGCGACCTGCGCGTTCGACAGCCTAGAGGGCGCGGTCAACACCGTGATCCAGACGATCCAGTCCGGTATCCCGGTGGCGCGCATCGAACTGATGGATACCGAGACGGTCGACACCGTGAACAAGTATTCCAAGCTCAGCCTGCCGAACAAGAACCTGCTGCTGCTGGAATTCCACGGCACCGAGGCGGGCACCAAGGAACAGGCCGAGATGGTGCAGGCGCTCGCCGCCGAGAATGGCGGCGGCGACTTCGCCTGGACCAGCCAGGCCGAGGAGCGCAGCAAGATGTGGCAGGCGCGCCACGACGCCGCCTGGGCCGCCAAGGCCGCCAAGCCGGGCTGGGGCATGTGGGCGACCGACGTGTGCGTGCCGATCTCCAACCTCGCCGAATGCATCCTGGAGACCCAGAAGGACATCGTCGCCAGCGGCCTCTACGCCCCCATCGTCGGCCATGTCGGCGACGGCAATTTCCATCTCACCATGATGGTGGACCCGAACGATCCGACCTATCTGCCGCGGGCCGAAGGCCTCAACGACCGCATGATCGCGCGGGCGCAGAACCTCGGCGGTACCTGCACCGGCGAGCACGGCGTCGGCATCGGCAAGATCAAGTACCTCTACGCCGAGCACGGCGAGGCGGTGAGCCTGATGCGCGCGGTGAAGAAAGCGATCGACCCGGACAACATCATGAACCCGGGCAAGATCTTCGGGCCGATGAACTGACGTTCCACGTCATTCCGAGCGCAGCGAAGAATCTCCTTCGATCAGGACTCGTTTCGAGGAGATCCCTCGCTACGCTCGGGATGACGGCTCGGAGAGGAGCGCCGATGCGCTCCTCTCCTCTCCGTCACTTCGCGCACTGCACCATGATCTCGACCTTCAGACCCGGCGCCGCGAGCTTGGCTTCGACGGTGGCGCGCGCCGGCGTGTTGCCGGGCGCGACCCAGGCGTCCCACACCTCGTTCATCTGGCTCCAGGTCGCGATGTCGGTCAGCCAGATATTGGCCGAGAGGATCTTGCTCTTGTCGGTGCCGGCCTTGGCAAGCAGCGCGTCGATCTTGTCGAGGATCTGCTTGGTCTGGCCCTTGACGTCGGCCTTGCTGTCGTCGGCGGTGAGGCCGGCGAGATAGACGGTGTTGCCGTGCACGACGGCCTGGCTCATGCGCGGGCCGGCGTTGATGCGTTCGACCATGATGCTCTCTCCCTCCGTTGAACGAGACGGAGGGCACCCTAGCAAACAAGACGCACAGGAGTCAGCGCGGCAGCAGCCCGACCGGGTCGACCGGCTTGTTGCGATGGCGGATCTCGAAATGCAGCTGCGGCTCGGACGCGCCGCCCGAGGTGCCGACCGTGCCGATCGTCTGGCCCTTCTTCACCGTCGCGCCCTTGGCCACCGACATCTTGTCGAGATGGGCGTAGGCGGTGATGTAGCCGCCGCTGTGGCTGACCAGCAGGAGGTTGCCCAGCCCGCGCACCTCGTTGCCGGCATAGACCACGGTGCCGCCGTCAGCGGCCTTCACCGGCGTGCCCTGGGCGGCGGCGATGTCGATGCCGTCGTTCTGCTGCCCGCCGGCGCGCGGGCCGAAGCCGGCCAAGGTGCGGCCGCGCACCGGCCAGTCGAAGCGCGGCGCGGCGGTGGGTAGGGCTGGCG
>CAYTFW010000158.1:0-15401 GCA_964437145.1 uncultured Rhizobiaceae bacterium | reverse complement strand
CGAAGCCCCTCATCCGCCCTTCGGGCACCTTCTCCCCGCCTTCGCGGGGAGAAGGAAAACCATAGCAATCCATGCGCGATGGCCGCCGCGCCGGACGAGGCCCGCGCGCCGGACGGGCAGATGGAAGACGACTACGATCCCTTCGCGCCGGACCCGCCGCAAGACGCGCCGCCGCCCGCGCCCGAAGCGCCGCGGCCGCCGATCGTGCTGAAAGGAATGAGGCCGCCCGATCCGCCGAGCCCTATGCGGCCGGCGTCATCGCCGACACGGGTCGAGCCCGAGCCGCATGTGGCGGGCGCCGGCAACGGGCGGATCTTCTGGAACACCTCGCGCCAGCCGCCGCCGGGACCCACCTGGCACGACATCATCCGCAACAGCCGGTTCCCGGGATGGTGACGATGTCAGCGTGCCGCGATGTACTCGCCGCTCAGGCCCAGCACGCGCGACATCGCCTCGGCGCCTTCGCGTACCGCCGCCACCAGCGTGGCGCGCTTGCGGCGCGCGCGGTCGGCGGGCGCGGCGATCATCAGCGAGGCGACGACGGCGCGCTGGGCGTCGAACACCGGCGCGCCGAAACCCCACAGGCCCATGAACATCTGGTCGCGCGTCTCGGCCACGCCGGCGCGGCGGATCTCGGCGATGATGTCGAGCAGCGCCGCCTTCGACGTCGCGGTGTGCGGCGTGAGCTGCGGGCGCGGCACGCGCGCGAGATAGTCGCGCACCACCGCGGGATCGCTGAAGGCCAGCACGGCGCGGCCCGACGCCGTGCAGTAGAGCGGCCGACGCAGGCCGATGGTAGCGGCGTAGCGCACCGCCTGCGGCCCGTCGGCGATGGCGATGTAACGGACCTCGCGATGATCCTCGGTCGGCACCGCGAGCAGCACCGTCTCCTCGGCCTTGGCGACGATCGGCGCCAGCAGCGGCGAGAGCTTGCGCTCCAAGGTGGCGCCGCCGCCGATCAGCGCGCCCAGCCGCAGCGCCGCCGGGCCCAGGCGATAGACGCCGCCGGCGTTCTCGACATAGGCCTCGCTTTCCAGCGCGCGCAGCATGCTGAACAGGCTGGTCTTGGGCAGGCCCAGGCCGCGGCCCAGCTCGGCCAGCGTCAGGCCGTCGGGCCGCGTCGCCAACGCCTCGATCACCCGCATGGCGCGGGTCGGCGCACGCGGCGGGCCGGCCGATATCCCTGTTGCGTCGCGCGGCATGACGGGGTCAAAATTCCTCTACCGGAACAATGTTCCGATATCAGAATACCTGTCAAGGCGGGAGGAACGCCATGAACCACATCGTCGTCAATGAACCCAACAAGTGGCGCCTCGAGACTCCCGGCTCGGCCGGATGGCAGCGCAGCCCGCGCCCAGGTGCCGCGAAGAAGTATTTCATGGTGTCGGCCGACTGCCACGCTAACGAGCCGGCCAATCTGTGGGCCGAGCGCATCGACGCCAAGTATCGCGACCGCCTGCCGCGCGTGATCACCGACAAGGACGGCGTGAAATGGCGCGTGTCGGAGGGCCATCGCCCCGACCGCCTGCGCATCCACGAGATGGAGGGCGAGGACGACACGCGCAACAAGTCCGGCGCCGATCCCAAGCTGCGCATCGCCGACCATGACGGCGACGGCATCGACGTTGAGCTGTTCTTTCCCAACAAGGGCCTGTCGATGTGGGCGACGCAGGACGCCGAATTCGCCCAGGCGCAGTGCCGGGTGTGGAACGACTGGGCGTGGGAGCAGTACGCGGCCCACCAGGATCGCGTGGTGATCGCCGGCGCCATCGCCACCGCCGACCTCGAGGGCTCGATCGCCGAGGTGCAGCGCCTGGCCAAGCTCGGCTTCCGCTGCCTCACCCTGCCGTGCAAGCCGGTCTGGGGTCATCACGACATCGATCACCCGAACTACAACCTGCCGCATTTCGACCGGCTGTGGGCGGCGATCCAGGATGTGAACCTGCCGATCACCTATCACATCTCGACCGGCCGCGATCCACGCGCCTCGCGCGGCAATGGCGGCGCGGTGATCAACTACGTCACCCACTCGCTGTCGCCGACCATCGAGCCGGTCGCCAATATGTGCGCGTCAGGGGTGCTGGAGCGCTTCCCCAAGCTGCGCTTCGCCACCATCGAGGCCGGCATCGGCTGGATCCCGTGGCTGCTCGACGCCATGGACGAGGCCTACAAGAAGCATCACTTCTGGGTGCGGCCCAAGCTGCAGGGCATGCCCAGCGACTACTTCAAGGCGCATGGCTTCGCCTCGTTCCAGGAGGATCCGGCCGGGCTGGCGCTCGCCGAGGAGCACGGCCTGTCGAAGTGCTTCATGTGGGCCAACGACTACCCGCATCACGAAGGCACCTGGCCGCATTCCGCCGAGGCGATCGAGCGCACCATGGGCCACCTGTCGGAAACCACGCGCGCCGACATCCTCGGCCTCAACGCCGCCCGCTTCCTGAACCTCGAGGTGCCGGCGAAGTACAGGGCTTAACGCGCTGGGGGCGCGCCACTCCAGTGGCGCGTCTTCGTTGCACCACGCGCCACTGGAGTGGCGCGCCCCGACCAATCCAGGAGTCCCCATGACCGACCGCACGTTGCGCGGCAGGGTGGCCATCGTCGGCATCGGCGAGACGGCCTACTACAAGCACGGCAAGTCGCCCGACCCCGAGTTCGTGCTGGCGCTCAAGGCGATCCTCGCCGCCGCCAAGGACGCCGGCATCGACCCGCGCCGCATCGACGGCTTCGCCTCCTACAGCAACGACCGCAACGATCCGTCGCGGCTGGCCGCGGCGCTCGGCCTGCCCGAGCTGCGCTTCTCCAACATGCAGTGGGGCGGCGGCGGTGGTGGTGGCGCGGGCGCGGTGGCCAACGCCGCGGCGGCGGTCGCTGGTGGATTGGCGGACTGCGTCGTGGTCTTCCGCTCCCTGGCGCAGGGCCAGTTCCAGCGCTTTGGCGCGGCGCCGCCGGGTGGCGTCGCGACCGGCGAGGCCGCGCTCAACGCACCCTATGGCGTGATGTCGCCGGCGCAGCGCTACGCCATGCGCGCCATGCGCTTTCTCCATGAGAACAAGATCGGCGACGGCGCGCAGCGCGCCATCGCGCTCGCCTCCTACGCCCACGCGCAGAAGAACCCGCGCGCGGTGATGAACGGCAAGCCGCTGACGGCCGAGGCCTACGACGCCTCACGCTGGATCGTCGAGCCGTGGCGGCTGTTCGACTGCTGCATGGAAAACGATGGCGCCGCGGCGCTGATCATCGTGCCATCAGAGCAGGCCAAGGACTTCGCCAAGAAGCCCGCCTATCTGCTGGGCGCGGCGCTGGGCTCGGAGTACCGCAACGGCGCGCGCGGTCACAACGCGCCGCTCTACGCCACCTCGAGCTTCACCACCGTGGCGCCGCATCTCTACCGTATGGCCGGCGTGAAGCCGTCGGATGTCGACGTGCTGCAGAGCTACGAGAACTTCACCGGCGGCGTGCTGATGAGCTTGGTCGAGCACGGCTTCTTCAAGGCCGAGGAGGCCAACGAATTCATGGTGCCCGAGAACCTCATGGCGCCATCGGGCAAGCTGCCGCTCAACACCAGCGGCGGCAATCTCGCGGAGTGCTACATGCACGGCCTCGAATTGCAGGTCGAGGCGGTGCGCCAGCTGCGCGGCGAATCGACGGCGCAGGTCAAGGATCCGCACATCTCGATGGTGATCGCCGGCCCGATGGTGACGCCGGTGTCGAGCATGATCCTCGGTTCGGCGGAGACGCTGTGATGTCCTATCTCAAGCCCGGCCTGCCGGCCCCCGTCGCCGAGAACGACGGCCTCGACGCGCCCTACTGGGAGGGCACGCGGCGCGGCGAGTTGATGGTGCAGCGCTGCAAGGCCTGCGGCACCTGGCAATGGGGCCCGGAGTGGATCTGCCACAAGTGCCTGTCCTTCGACATCGGCTGGGTGAAGGTCGAAGGTCGCGGCAAGATCTACAGCTGGGAGCGGCCCTGGCATCCGGTGCACCCGGCGCTCAAGGATCAGGGACCCTACATCGTCGTGCTGGTCGAGCTGCCGCACGCCGGCAACATCCGCATGCTGGGCAATCTGCTGGGCGATCCCAAGCAGCAGGTGCGCATCGGCGCCGAGGTCGAGGCGGTCTTCGAACCCCATGACGACGCCAAGCCGCCGTTTACCTTGGTGCAGTGGAAGTATCGCTAAGCGCGGCTCAGCACCGCCGCCCATTGCATGTGCAGACGTTGCGACAATCCCGCTGGCAGCGCCTGCGTACCGCGTTCGATGGCGTCGACCAGGCCGTAGGGCAGGATCGGCGACAGATAGCGCGTCTTGAGGTTCTCGGCCGTCAGCGGGTTGTTGAAGACCGAGAACGTGTCGACCTTCAGCCCCGCTTTGGCGGCGAGCGTGACGATCTCGTCGGGGTAGAGCAGGAAGATGTGGCCGTCGGCGTCGGGCTTGAACTGCAGCGCCTCGAATTGCGAAGGATCGGGGCAGTCGGAGAAGCGCGGCAAGGTGTTGCGGAAGTAGCGGCCGTTGGGCGTGGTCAGCACGATCACGCCGCCCGGCTCGAGGAAGCCCGCGAGCTTGCGCAGGAAGTCGTCGGGGTGCGCCACATGCTCGATGATCTCGGTGGCGACCACGGCGTCGAAGCGGCCGACCTGCTCGGGCGGCAGCTCGAAGAGATTGCCGGGCAGGAAGCGGATGTCCTGGCGGTCGGTCTTCAGCTTGACGTAGCCCACGAGCTCGTCGCGCAGGTCGTTCCAGGTGACCTGGTAGCCGAGCTCGGCCAGCACGATGGAGAAGTTGCCCTGCCCCGCCGCGAGGTCGAGCACGCGACCGCCATCCGGCTTGGCCGCCAGCACGTAGTCGATGGCGCGGGCGAAGCGGTGGCGATAGGCGACGCGGTAGCCACGCGCCGTCCTGCCCGGCCACACCGAGTCGACGTCATGCCCGTGGGAGTATCGCCACGAGTCGGGCCAGGACTGGTCCAATGGTGGCCGCTTGATATGGCCGAACAGGCTTTCGTGGAAGCGGCGGGGTTCACCCGTCATTCGGATCGGCCATTGAGTCGAAGGTCCACGTTGTTTTCCTACCATCGTCTTGCGAGGATGTCAGCGTTCGCCATGAGAGTCGTCCAGACATGAAGGTCGTCGTCACGGGCGGGGCCGGCTTCATCGGCTCCGCGGTCGTCCGGCGCATCGTGCGCCAGACCAATTGGCGCGTCGCCACCATCGACAAGCTGACCTATGCCGGGAACCTGGAGTCGCTGGCCGAGGCGCGTGAGCACGCGCGCCACCGCTTCCACAGGGCCGACATCTGCGACCGCGCCGCGATGGCCCGCATTCTCGCCGAGGAGCAGCCCGACGCCATCCTGCATCTCGCCGCCGAGAGCCATGTCGATCGCTCGATCGACGGCGCCGCGCCCTTCATCCAGACCAACATCGTCGGCACCTGGACCTTGCTCGAGGCCGCCACCGCCTACTGGCGCGCCCTGCCCGAGGATCGTCGCGCGGCCTTCCGCTTCCAGCACATCTCGACCGACGAGGTCTTCGGCTCGCTCGGGCCCGAGGGCAAGTTCCGCGAGGACACGCCCTACCAGCCCAACTCGCCCTACTCCGCCAGCAAGGCCGGCTCCGATCACCTGGTGCGCGCCTGGCATCACACCCATGGCCTGCCGACGCTCGCCACCAATTGCTCCAACAACTACGGCCCCTACCATTTCCCCGAGAAGCTGATCCCGCTGGTGATCATCCGCGGCCTGCGCGGCGAGAGCCTGCCGGTCTACGGCAAGGGCGAGAACGTGCGCGACTGGCTGCATGTCGAGGACCACGCCGAGGCGCTGCTCACGGTGCTGCGCAAGGGCCGCGTCGGCGAGAGCTACAATGTCGGCGGCAACGAGGAGCGGCGCAATATCGATGTCGTGCGCGCCATCTGCCGCGCGCTCGACGAGATGCTGCCGGATTCACCGCACCGGCCGCACGACACGCTGATCCGCTTTGTCGCCGACCGGCCGGGCCACGATCAGCGCTACGCCATCGACGCCGGCAAGATCTCCGCGGAGCTGGGCTGGCGGCCGAGCCGGTCCTTCGACGAGGGCCTGCGCCAGACCGTACGCTGGTTTCTCGACAACAGGGGCTGGTGGGAGCGCGTGATGAGCGGCGCCTATCGCGGCGAGCGCCTGGGCGATCCCGCGCTCAGTCGCGGCCCCGCCAGCCGCTGACGACAGCGCGCACCTCGTTCCAGCGCCGCGGGCCGGCGAAGGCGATCGGCGCCACGAGGGCGAGCAGCGCCAACGGGACCGAGACCTGCCAGTTGGTCGAGCGATCGTGCCAGGTGGCGGCGGCGCAGATCACGATCATGGCGAGCCCGCCGAGCCAGATCGCCTGGGTCCGCGCCGTCAGGCGCACGCCGAGCGCCGCTCGGGTGTACCACAGGCCGCCCAGCATGGTGGCGATCTGCACGACGGCGAAGGCGATGCCGATGCCGTTCAGGTCGGTGAGCCACGCCGGCGCGTGCGGACTGAGCGCGAGGACCACCAACCCGGAGAAGCCGCCATACCAGGCGATCTCGGTGATCATCATCACCCGCACCCGCGCCGCCGAGACCACGACGTTGAAAAAGAGCGCCTGAAAGACGCGGAAGTAATTGCCGATCAGCATCCAGGTCAGCGCGTCGAGCGCCGGCAGGAAGCGCTGCGAGAACAGCAGCTCGAGGATCAGCGGCTGGAACAGCAGCGCGCCGCCGATCAGCGGGATCGAGCACAGCGCCAGCATCTCGACGGCGTCGTTGACCGTGCGGCTGCGCTCCTCCGCGCTCGCCGCGCCGGCCATGGTCGGCAGCAGGTAGGTGCTCGCCGCCGTCATCAGCAGGCCGACATTCTGCAACGCCAGGGTCCAGGCCGCCTGGAACAGGCCGTGCAGTTCCTGGCCGCCGGTCTCGACCAGCAGGGCGCGCATCGCCATGAAGCAGAGCGCCGACAGCGCGCCGGCGCTCAGCCCGGCGGCGAAGAAGCGCAGCTGGTGCGCCATGTCGGCGGGCTCGGGCCGGCGCGTGAAGGCCTCGAGCACCGGCGCCGTCCAGCCGAGCCGGTGGATGTACCAGCTCGCCGCCGCGAACTGCACCACGATGGGCAGCAGCACGAAACCGACGAAGGCGAGCTGATGACCGCCCGCGGCGAGCCGGGCCAGCGGCCAGGCGATCAGCGCCAGCGTCAGCGAGCCCAGCACCTGCACGATCGCCAGCCGGCCGATGGCGCGCGAGACGTTGATCAGGCCCTGCAGGGTGACGCCGACGATGGCGATGCCGACGGTGAGCGCGAGGCAGCGCACGCCCAGCACGATGTCGGGCGATCGGTCGCGAAAGACGTGCTCGGCGATCAGCGGCGCGGTCAGCAGCAAGGTCAGCGCCGTGAGCACCGCGCCGCATAACGACAACCAGATCGACGCCACGACGCGCCGTCGCCGCGCCTCACCCTCGACCGAGCTCAACGCCTGGATCTGGCCGGCGCCGGCGCCGAAGATGCCGAGCCCGGTCGCCATGTCGTGAACCTGACGATAGGTCGCCAGCACGCCGACGCCCATCGGCCCCAGGGTGACGGCGAAGATCTTGTTGGCGATCAGGCCGAAGAACAGCCCGGCGAGACCGGCCCCGCCGGTCTTGGCCATCGCCTTGAAGAGCTTCAGCACCGGACGACGATCACTTCTCTACACCGCCGATCGAACGACGTCGGCGACGCGGTCGATCTGATCGGCCGTGGCGTGCGGGCCGATCGGCAGGCTGAGCGTAGTCTCGGCGATGCGCTCGGCGAGGGGGAAGTCGCCCTTCCCCATACCCAGTCCGCGATAGGCTTCCTGCAGATGCGGCGGGATCGGATAGTGGATCAGCCAGCCGATCTTGGCCGCGTCGAGCGCGTCGGTGATCCGCTTGCGGTCGGCGCAGCGCACCGTGAAGAGATGCCAGATCGGCTCGGCCCATTGCGGCACGTAGGGCAGCTCGACGCCGGTGATCCCGCGCATCCGCTCGAGATAGCGCGCGGCGAGCGCGCGGCGGCGTTCGTTGAAGGTG
Organism: uncultured Rhizobiaceae bacterium; assembly: GCA_964437145.1. Taxonomy (GTDB): domain Bacteria; phylum Pseudomonadota; class Alphaproteobacteria; order Reyranellales; family Reyranellaceae; genus JAFAZJ01. The sequence goes on along the minus strand of CAYTFW010000158.1, from coordinate 7,363 downwards.
TCGAGGCTCGGCAGCTTGACGCGCAGGATCGCCGCCTGCATCTCGTCGAGCCGCGAGTTCACGCCGGTCTCGAGGTTCACGTACTTCACCTTCGAGCCGTAGTTGCGCAGGGTGCGCAGCCGGTCGGCCAGCTTGTCGTCGTCGGTGGTGATGGCGCCGGCGTCGCCCATGGCGCCGAGGTTCTTGCTCGGAAAGAAGCTGAAGGCGCCGGCGTCGGCGAGGCCGCCGGCGCGGCGGCCCTTGTAGCGCGCGCCCTGCGCCTGGGCGACATCCTCCAGCACCTTGACGCCGTGCTTGCGGGCCAGCGCCATCAGCGGGTCCATGTCGCTGGCCTGGCCGTAGAGATGCACCGGGATGATCGCCTTGGTCCTGGGCGTGATCGCCGCCGCGACGCGCTCGGGATCGAGATTGGCGGTGCGGATGTCGGGCTCGACCGGCACCGGCTTGGCGCCACACGCCGTCGCGGCGAGCCAGGTCGCGATATAGGTGCTCGACGGCACGATCACCTCGTCGCCCGGGCCGATATCCCAGGCGCGCAGCACGAGTTCCAGCGCCTCCAGCCCATTGCCCACGCCAACGCAGTGCTTCACGCCGCAGAAGGCCGCGAACTCCTGCTCGAAGGCCGCGACCTCCTTGCCCAGGATGTACCAGCCGGAATCGGCGACGCGCGCCATCGCCGCGTCGATCTCCGGCTTGAGCTCGACATAGACGGCGCGCAGGTCGAGGAACGGGATCATCGCGCTTTGACCTCGCGGCGGAAGGTATCGTAGTCCCTGATATAGTCGGCCTCGGCGTAGTTGGCCGACGCCAGCACCAGCACGACCGTCGAGGCGGCGAAATCGACCAGCTCGTGCCAGACCCAGGGCTCGACCAGCATCGCGCGATCCGGCCGGTCGAGCCGCACGGTCTCGCGCACGCTACCGTCGTCGAGCACCAGGTCGGCGCCACCGGCCACCGCGATCATCGCCAGCCGCACCTCGCGATGGGCGTGATGACCGCGCGGCTGGCCCGCCGGCACGCCATGGATCCAGAAGGCGCGGCGGATGGTGAAGTCGAGATCGATGCCGGTCTCGATGAAGCTCACCGTGCCGCGCGGATCGGACGAACCCCGCACATCCACCCAGCGGCAGCCGCTGACCTTCAGACTCATCGCGCGATCTCGTTGGCGGTGTCGTGCAGCAGCTTGTTGGCCTCGAGCAGCGACTCGAAGGTGCCGGCGTCGGTCCAGGCGCCGGGGTAGATCTCGTACTGCAGCTGGCGGCGCGCGATATAGGCGTTGTTCACCGAGGTGATCTCGTACTCGCCGCGCGCCGAGGGCTTGATGCCGCGGATGATGTCGAAGACCTGGCCGTCGTAGAAGTACAGGCCGACCACCGCGAAGGAGGTCTTGGGCTTGGCCGGCTTCTCCTCGATCTCCACGATATGCTGCTCGTCGAGCGCGGCCACGCCGTAGCGCTCCGGATCGTGCACGCTCTTGATCACGACGCGCGCGCCCTTCTCCTGCCTGCGGAAGGACTCGACGATCGGCGCGATCGAGCTCTGGAAGACGTTGTCGCCGAGGAAGACGCAGATCTTGCCGCCGCCGGCGAAGCCCTCGGCCAGCGACAGCGCGTTGGCGATGCCCAGCGCGCCGTCCTGCACGCGGTAGGTCAGTCCGCAGCCCAGCTCGACGCCCGAGCCCAGGCAGTTCACCATCTCGCCCATGTGGTCGACCGACGTGACCACCAGGATGTCGGTGATGCCCGCCGCCACCATGTGACGGATCGGGTGATAGATCATCGGCTCGCGGCCGACCGGCAGCAGATGCTTGTTGGTGGCCTTGGTCAGCGGATACAGCCTGGTGCCCTTGCCGCCGGCCAGAATGACGCCCTTCATGCCTTCCCCCGGATACCGCCGCACGCTCACGCACCGGGCGGCGGAAAGCAACCGTGTAGCACAGCCAGGGGGCGCAATTACGGCGTGATCGTCAGCGGAATTTCAGCCACTGCATATAGGCCACCCCGGCCATGACGATCACCCCGCCCAGGATCTGCTGGCCGGTCGGATGGATGCCGAACGCTACCGAGATCAGCACGGCGAAGACCGGCACGGCGTTCTGCCACAGCGAGCCGGCGGCGATGCCCAGCCGGCTGACCCCGATGTTCCAGCTCACCCCGGCCACGGCCGTAGCCAGCACCGAGATGCCGACCAGCATCAGGACCGCCTCGGCCGGCGGATCGAGGTTCGGCGGCCCCGCGATGCCGATCGCCCGGCAAACCAGCCAGATCGCGCTCGACCAGAAGATCGCCGAGAAGCACCCGACATAGGTGCGCCGGAGCTGGGTCTCCTCGGGACGGAACCAGCGTTGGGCGGCCATCGAGTACAGAGTCCAGGCGACGATGCAGAGCGCGATCAGCGGCTCGCCGCCCTGCAGGCTGAGCGTGTGGCCCCCGGAGTCCGCCCGACCCAGCACGGCGATGGCGCCACCGACCAGGGTGAGCGGCGCCGCCACCCAGAAGCCCTTGTCGAAGGGCGCGCCGGTCGCCACCCGCAGGAACAGCGCGGCGTAGATCGGTGAGCCGACCATGACGGCGGCGGCGGTGATGGCGTTGGTGTAGAGCAGGCCGACGTTATAGATCACGAAGAACGCGCTCATGCTGAGCCCAAGCAGCGCGAAACGGGCCCAGCCGATCGGGATCGCCAGCGCCGACCAGCCCTGTGTCGCGACCAGCATCGCGGCCAGCGCCAGGGTGGCGACCGCCACCCGCCAGATCGACATGTAGTAGGGATCGAAGCTGCGGAACAGCACCGCCGTCACCGGCATGTTCGCGCCCCAGAACACGGCCGTGACAAAGAACGCCGACAGCCCGATCCAGGCGGCGCGCTTCGCGGGCGAGCCGGTCATGTCCGCGCCCTCACCAGCTGACGGGTCTGGAGGTAGACGATGCCCGACAGCACAACCACGCCGCCCGCGATCTGCAGCGCCGTCGGCGGATAGCCGACGATCCACGCCGTCGCCACCGCCACGACGGGCGAGGCCGTCATGTGCAGCGACGCCACCGGCAGCGACAGCCGACTGACGCCGAAATTCCACAGCAGGGTGGCGACGGCGACGCCGAAAACCGACACCCAGACCAGGTAGCCCACCTGCATCGGCGTCACCTCGGTCGGGAGCGCGCCACCGACGCCGGCGGCGACGATCCCGCCATAGAGCGCCACCATCCACAGGCCGCCGACGGTGGTAGTGATCGCGCTCAGCCCGATCTGGCCGCGATCGCCCAACCATTGCTGGGCGCGGATCGAGTACCACTGCCAGCCGATCTGGGCGATGATCAGCAAGGGCTCGCCACCCTGGAACCCCAGACCGCGTTCGCGGAAGCCGGGCGCGCCGCCGATCACCAGCGCGGCGCCGGTGAGGCTGAGCGCCACCGCGATCCAGAAGCCGCGCACGGGCTTGGCGCGCAGCAGAAGCCACGCCATCGCGGCCGCGATCACCGGGCCGGTGTTGAGCACGATCGCCGCCGTCACCGGGTGCGAGTGGCGCACGCCGAACGTGTAAAGCACCGAGAACCCGGCCATCGCCAGGCCGAGCGAGGCCAGCTCGCCGATGCGCGCCGGACGCTTGGCGCCGCTCGGCCGCCGCACCAGCCACCACGCCAGCCACAGTACCGGCAGGCCCGGCAGGTAGCGCATCGACGACAGAAGCCAGAGGTCGATGCTCGTCGTCAGCTGCTTGAGGATCGGCGTCATTGAGCCCCAGATCAGGGCGCACCCCATCAGGCCGGCCGACGCGAGGAGCATTGAACTTCGATTCATTGGGAGCGCCGGCGTCCCGCCGGCATCTTTGAGCCGGCGAGACGCCGGCGCTCCCAGGAAGGCACGATTAGCGCCCCGCGATCTCCTCCAGCACCGGCAGGATGAAGCTGCGGAACAGCGGCGGGTTCTCGCTCATCGGGAAATGGCCGAGCCCCTTCATGATGGTGACCTTGGCGCCGGGCACGGCCTTGCCGACCTCCAGCGTGTACTCGGGTTTGCATGAGTAATCGTACTCGCCGGTCAGCAGGTAGAGCGGGCATCTGCTCGTGTCGATGCGGTGCAGCCGGTCCCGCAAATCGCCGTCGACCGTGTAGAAATGCAGGTCGCCGTAGAAGACGCCTGGCCCGCCCTGCATGTAGTGCCACAGCGTCTCCCAGCGCGCGGCCTCGGGCCCGGTCGGCGCCATCAGACCCGACACCGCGCCCAACGCTAGTTCGCTGTGATCCGCCTCGGGGTGGTTCAGCCAGCCGATGTCGTAGTAGGCGCTGGGTGTCGCCGAGGATTGCAGACCGATGATGGCGCGGAAGACATGGGCGTGATCGGCCGCCAGTCCCAGCACGACGCGCCCGCCGATCGAGCAGCCCATCACCACGGGCCGGTCGAGCTCCAGCGCCCTGGCCACGGCGACGATGATGTCGATGTAGAACTCGCGCGTGAGCTTGTACTCCTCGAGGTGGAACCCCTCGGGCGGCGAAGACTTGCCGTGCCACGGCAGGTCGAAGGCGATCACGCGGTACTTCGCGGTGATCGCCGCATCGTTCATCAGCGCGCGGTATTGCCGGCCGTCCGAACCGGCGGTGTGCAGGCAGAGCAGCGGGATGCCCTGCCCCGCTTCCTCGACATAGAGCCGGTAGTCGCGGCCCTTGAACGGGAAGCGCAGGTAGCGGCCAACGACGGGTTCGAACTCGACGCTCATGCCGCACCCGCCTGTCCGCGCAACGCGCCCAGCACGCCCTTCACATACATGATGCGCGCCCAGAACTGGCGCAGATCGCCTTCGGCGCGCAGCTCGCCCTGGCGCATCAGACCGAACAGATCCTGATAGTAGGGTGGCGGCACGGTTTGCCAGAAGCGTTTCCACCCATCCTCGCCGCCGCGCAGCGCGAAGCTGTAGGCGGGCATGCGGAATGGCCCCTTCTCGACGCGCGCGATCTTGCCGTCGTCGATGTGCAGCAGCCATTCCTGCGCACCGACAGCGACCAGGAATGTCGTCTTCAGGCCGCGGCCGCGGTACTGCAGCACCGCGTCCGCGTTCACGAGCTGGGGCAGGCGATCGAGCATCAGTCGAACACCACGACGCCACGCGCCACCTCGCCACCCATCATGGCGCGGAAGCCCTCGTTGATGTCGTCCAGCTTGTAGGTGCGGCTGATCAGCCCGTCGATGTTCAGCCGCTTGTTCATGTAGTGGTCGACCAGGACGGGGAAATCGACGTTGGGCCGCACCGAGCCGTAGAACGTGCCGGAAATGGTCTTCTCGGTGAACACCATGTTCAGCGGCGAGTAGGCTGCGCGCATGGTCGCGGCGGGCACGCCGACCGTCACCGCGTGGCCCGCCGGCGCCAGCGAGTCGAAGGCCAGCGCCTGGGTCTTGTCGATGCTCACCGCGTCGAAGGCGTAGTCGACGCCCAGCCCGCCGGTCAGCTCCTTGATGCGTTTGACCGCGTCTTCCTTGGTGCTGTTGACCGTGTCCGTCGCACCGAAGGTCCGGGCCATCGCCAGCTTATTGTCGAGCAGATCGCAGGCGATGATCTTGCGCGCGCCTGACAGCATCGCGCCTTGGATCGCATTGAGCCCGACGCCGCCGCAGCCGATCACCAGCACGGTCGAGCCGGTCTCGATCTTGGCGTGCCGCGTCACGGCGCCGACGCCGGTGGCGACGCAGCAGCCGACCAGCGCCGCCTGTGGCCAGGGCATGTCCTTGCGGATCGGCACCAGCATCTCCGCCGGCACCACGACCTGCTCGCTGAAGGTGCCGATGCGCGCCATCTGGTTGACGCCCGTGGCGCCCTGCGAGAGCCGCAAGGTGCCGTCGAACAGCGCCGACGGCGGCGAGTTCAGGCGGCCGATGCACAGCACCGTGCGGCCCGCCGTGCAGTAGCGGCAGCGCCCGCAATGCGGCCGAAACGAGAAGACCACGTGATCGCCGGGCTTCACCGAGGTGACGTCGGACGCCACCTCCTCGACGATCCCCGCGGCTTCGTGACCCGGCACCACCGGCAGCGCGGTCGGCCAATCGCCGTTCATCACGTGCCAGTCGCTCTGGCAGACACCGGCCGCCTTCATCTTCACCCGCGCCTCGCCCGCCTTGGGCGGCGCCAGGTCGAGCTCGACCACCTGCAACGGCTTGTTGACCTCGAACAGCACGGCGGCGCGTGTTTTCATGGTTCTCCCTCCATTACCATTCTCCGTCGCCCTGAGCGGAGCGAAGCGTAGTCGAAGGGCCTTGCCTCAACAAACACGATGGTTCAGTTGAGAGAAGGTCCTTCGACTGCGCCCCTTCGCGGCTTCGCTCAGGACGACGGAGGAGTTGAATCATCGCCGCACCCGCGTGGCCTCATATCCAGCGGCGGCGACGTCTGGATAGACATCGGTCTTCGCGCTCGAGACGCGCGCCACCAGCACCTGCGGCCGTGTCAGGCACAGATCGAGGATGGCGTGGACAAGCGTCTCCTGCAGGTTGAAGCGCCGGCTCTTCACCAGAGCCACGACGCCGTCGCGCACGAAGTCGTAGTCGAGCACATTCGCGATGTCGTCGGCGAGGTCGCCTTTCGGTACCCGCACCCACAGATCGATGTTGATCAGCAGCGGCTGCGGCGCCGTCTTCTCGAAGTCGTGGATGCCGATATCGGCCATCACGCTGAGATCGCGCAGGAAGATGCGGCGCGTCTCGCCGTCGCGGCGCAGCAGGTCAGAGGCGATGTCGTCGCCGCTCATTTCGTGCCGATCCTTCGCGCTTTCGGATCGAAGGCGATGTCGCGGGGACGGCCGGTCAGATGCTCGCCGCTGTCGACGATCAGCGTGTCGCCGGTGAAGGACGGCGTCGCCAGGATGAAGCGCAGCGCGCGGACCAGATCCTCGGGCTCGACGCCGACGCGCAGCGGATTGGCGGTGTGCTGCTGGCGGAAGCGCTCGTCGGTCTGCTTGCCGCTGCGCAGGGTCAGGCCGGGCGCGATGCCGGCTACCCGCAGACGCGGCGCGAAGGCCTGGGCCAGCATGGTGGTCAGGCCCTGCAGGCCGACCTTGCTCAGCGAGTAGCTCAAGAAGTCCGGGTTCAGGTTCCAGAGCTTCTGGTCGAGGAGATTGACGATGACGCCGGTCTCGCCATCCGGCAGCTGCCGCGCCAGCGCCTGCGCCAGCAGCATCGGCGCACGCAGGTTCACCGCCATGTGCTGGTCGAACAGCGTCGCGCTGGCATGCGGCGCGGCGTCGAAGGCGAACAGCGAGGCGCTGTTGACCAGACAGGTCAGCGCCACGCCCTTGGCCTGGCACCTTCCAATCAGCGCCTCGGTCTGCTTGGCGGAGGAGAGATCGGCGCGCACCGCCTTGGCCTTGCCGCCCGCCGCAAC
>CAYTFW010000157.1:0-15692 GCA_964437145.1 uncultured Rhizobiaceae bacterium | reverse complement strand
GTGCGATGGCCGAGCCCGAAGAACCGCGGCCGCCGATCGTGCTGAAAGGAATGAGGCCGCCCGATCCGCCGAGCCCTATGCGGCCGGCGCCATCGCCGCCACGGGTCGAGCCGGAGCCGCATGTGGCGGGCGCCGGCAACGGGCGGATCTTCTGGAACACCTCGCGCCAGCCGCCGGCGGGCCCCACCTGGCACGACATCATCCGCAACAGCCGGTTCCCGGGACAATATTGAGGCGGCGCCGACGCCTATACCCTCCCCCGCCCCGGCCCGAGGGACATTGTGATCGCCCTGGCCGGGTGGGTGTGGCCACCCCGGTCGGGCATGTTATGAAAGCGTGGCAGGAACCACAGTAAGCACCAAAGGAAACGCCAATGCTCGGCCTGATGCAGGACCGTCCGCTGCTGATCTCGCAGATCATCGACTTCGCCGCCAACTACTATTCCGACGTCGAGATCGTCTCGCGCACCGTCGAGGGCCCGATCCATCGCTATGGCTACGGCGATGCGCACAAGCGCTCGAAGAAGCTGGCCGAGGCGCTGCAGGGGTTGGGCATCAAGCTGGGCGACCGCGTCGGCACCATCGCCTGGAACACCTACCGCCATTTCGAGTGCTATTTCGGCATCTCCGGAATCGGCGCGGTGCTCCACACCATCAATCCGCGCCTGGCGCCCGACCACATCACCTACATCGCCAACCACGCCGAGGACCAGATCATCCTCGTCGACCTGAATTTGCTGCCGATCGTCGAAGGCGTGATCGCCCACCTCAAGACGGTGAAGCATGTCGTGGTCATGACCGATCGCGCGCACATGCCCGCGTCGTCGAAGATACCCAGCCTGCTGTGCTACGAGGAGCTGATCGCCGACAAGCCGGGCACGCTGCGCTGGCCGGACTTCGACGAGAAGACCGCCTCGTCGCTCTGCTACACCTCGGGGACGACGGGCAATCCCAAGGGCGTGCTCTACTCGCACCGCTCGACGCTGATCCACACGATGATGGCGTCCAACGGCTCGGTGATCCCGATGGATCCCGACACCACGGTGCTGCCGGTGGTGCCGATGTTCCACGCCAATGCCTGGGGCCTGGTCTATGCCGCGCCAATCGCCGGCGCCAAGCTGGTGTTCCCCGGCGCCAAGCTCGACGGCGCCAGCGTCTACGAGTTGCTCGACAAAGAGCAGGTGACGCTTTCCGCCGGCGTGCCGACGGTATGGCTCGCCCTGCTCGACTACTGCGCGCAGAACAAGCTCAAGATGTCGTCCGTGAAGCGCACCTTGATCGGCGGCTCGGCGGTGCCGATCTCGATGATCTCGCGCTTCTGGAACGAGCACGGCGTCGAGGTCGTGCAGGGCTGGGGCATGACCGAGATGAGCCCGCTGGGCACCACGACGCGCTTCAATCGCGGCGAGCGCCAGCTGCCCGACGAGCAGCGCTTCGCCATCACCGCCAAGCAGGGCCGGCCGGTGTTCGGCTGCGAAATGAAGATCGTCGACGACGCCGGCAACGACCTGCCGCGGGACGGCAGCGTCTCCGGCAACATGGTGGTGCGCGGTCCCTGGATCGTGAAGGGTTACATGAAGGGCGACGGCAAGAGCCAGTTCGGCAAGGACGACTGGTTCGCCACCGGCGACGTCTGCAAGATCGAGAAGGACGGCTCGGTCGTGATCACCGACCGCTCCAAGGACGTCATCAAGTCGGGCGGCGAGTGGATCTCCTCGATCGACCTCGAGAACGCCGCCATGGGCTGCCCCGGCGTCGCCGAGGCGGCGGTGATCGGCGTGGCGCATCCCAAGTGGGACGAGCGCCCGCTGCTGATCGTGCATCCCCGGCCGGGCGCCAATGTCACCAAGGAGCAGGTGCTGGAGTTCCTCCAGGGCAAGATCGCGAAGTGGTGGATGCCCGACGACGTGCAGTTCGTCGAGGCCATCCCGCACGGCGCCACCGGTAAGATCCTCAAGACCAAGCTGCGCGAGCAGTTCAAGGACTACAAGCTGCCGACGGCGTAGCAGTCCTAAGGAGGAGCACCATGATCACGCGCCGCCGCTCCTTCATCGCCGCTGGTGGCGCGGCGCTGCTCGGTCTCGCCACGCCGGCGCGCGCGGCCTGGCCGGACAGAGCGATCCGCTTCGTCGTCAGCTTCGCGCCGGGCACGGCGACCGACAACCTCGCGCGCGTGCTGGCGGAATCGATGGCCGCCGATCTCGGCCAGCCGATCGTCATCGACAACAAGCCGGGCGCGCAGGGCTCGATCGGCGCCAATCTCGTGGCCAAGGCGCCGGCCGACGGCCACACGATCCTCGTCGGCTCGGCGACGACGCAGGCCGCGGCCGCGTCGCTGCTCAAGACCATACCCTATGATCCGGTCCGCGACTTCGCGCCGGTGACGAAGCTCGGCCACATCGCCCAGGTCCTGGTCGTGCCGGCTGAGTCGCCGCATCGCGACGTGGCCGCGCTGGTGGCGCATGCGCGCGCCAATCCCGGCAAGGTGAATTACGGCACCGGATCGAGCGGCAATCTGCTGCCCTCGGCGACCCTGGTGAAACGCCTGGGCCTGGATATCGCGCGGGTCACCTACCGCAGCCCGCCACAGGCGATGGCCGACGTGCTGGGCGGCAGCGTGCAGTTCATGTTCATCGACGTCTCGGCGGCGCTCGGCCAGATCCGCGCCGGCAAGCTGCGCGCGCTGGCGGTCAGCTCGGCGCAACCCAGCGCGCTGTTGCCCGGGGTCCCGTCCATCGCCGCCACCCTGCCCGGCTTCGAGCTGCTGACCTGGTTCGCGATGTACGCGCCATCCGGCACGGACGGCGCGATCGTCGCGCGCCTCAACGCCTCCGCACGCAAGGCGCTGGCCGACGCCACGATCGCGCAGCGCCTCGCCGAGATGGGCTTCGAAATCTATGCCTCGACGCCCGACGAGCTCAGCGCATTCACCGCCGCGGAGGTCGCCAAGTGGCGCGCGCTGGTCGCCGAGACCGGGATCGAGCCGGAATAATCGAAGCGGCCGAGGACGCATTGCGCCTGTCGGTCTGAGGCGGTACGAGTCCGCCAATGCTCAGAACGCGCTTTCGCGGCGCGGAACGAAGCTCCGGAGGGAAAAAGCGACATGTCAGAGCCAGCCGTCATCCGCTCGACCAATGGCGAGATCGGCATCCTCACCGTCAACAATCCGCCGGTGAATGCGCTCAGCGCCGCCGTGCGCACCGGCCTCGACGAGGGCGTCAAGGCGTTCGGCGCCGATCCGGCGATCAAGGCGATCGTGCTGATCGGCGGCGGCCGCACCTTCATCGCCGGCGCCGATATCCGCGAGTTCGGCAAGCCGCGCGCCGGCACCGATCTCAACGAGGTCATCCGCATCATGGAGACCTCGCCCAAGATCATCGTCGCGGCGCTGCACGGCACGCCGCTGGGCGGTGGCCTGGAGACCGCGCTCGGCGCGCATTACCGTATCTCGGCGCCGACCACGCGGCTGGGCCTGCCTGAAGTGCATCTCGGCCTGCTGCCCGGCGCCGGCGGCACGCAGCGCCTGCCGCGCCTGACCGGTGCCGCCTACGCGCTCGAAGCCATGGTCTCGGGCCGCCACATCCCGGCCAAGGAAGCCGCCAGCAAGGGCATCGTCGACAAGATCGCCGAGGGCGATCTGCTGGAGAGCGCCGTCGCCTACGCCCGCGAGCTGGTGGCGCAGAAGGCGCCGCTCAAGCGGGTACGCGACCAGCAGGTGAAGCTGGAGAGCCCGACCGCGATCGCCGATTTCGAGAAGTCGATCGCGCGCAAGGCGCGCGGCTTCAAGGCGCCGTGGCACATCGTCAAGACGGTGCAGGCGGCCGTCGAGCTGCCGTTCGACCAGGGCCTGGCGCGCGAGCGGGAGCTGTTCCAGGAATTGCTGACCTCGAGCGAATCCGCGGCGCAGCGCTACTACTTCTTCGCCGAGCGCGAGGCGGCCAAGGTCAAGGACGTGCCGGCGGACACGCCGCAGCGCGAGGTCAAGACCGCGGGCATCATCGGCGCCGGCACCATGGGCGGCGGCATCGCGATGAACTTCGCCAATGCCGGCATTCCGGTGACGGTGCTGGAGGCCAACAAGGAAGCGCTCGACCGCGGCCTGAAGACCATCCGCACCAACTACGAGAACACAGCCAAGCGCGGCGGCATGAAGGCAGAGGACGTCGAGAAGCGCATGGCGCTGATCAAGCCGACCATGGACTACAACGACCTGAAGGACGCCGACGTCATCATCGAGGCGGTGTTCGAGACCATGGAGGTCAAGGAAGGCGTCTTCAAGAAGCTCGACGAAATCGCCAAGCCGGGCGCGATCCTGGCCACGAACACGTCAGGCCTCGACGTCAACCAGATCGCCTCGTACACGAAGCGTCCCGGCGACGTGATCGGCATGCACTTCTTCTCGCCGGCCAACGTCATGAAGCTGCTGGAGAACGTGCGCGGCAAGGCGACCGAGAAGGACGTCATCGCCACCGTCATGTCGTTCTCCAAGAAGATCGGCAAGATCCCGGTCCTGGTCGGCGTCTGCGAAGGCTTCGTGGGCAACCGCATGCTGCGCATGCGCGGCGTGCAGTCGGCCTACATGATGGAGGAAGGCGCCCTTCCCCAGCAGATCGACAAGGTGATCTACGATTTCGGCTTCCCGATGGGCCCCTTCGCGATGAGCGACCTCGCCGGCAACGACGTGGGCTGGCGCATCCGCCAGGGCAAGAAGGAGAAGGAAAAGCGCAACGTGCGCTACACCGGCTACGTCGCCGACGCGATCTGCGAGCTCGGCCGCTTCGGCCAGAAGACCGGCGCCGGCTACTACAAGTACAACCTGCCCGACCGCACGCCGATCCCCGATCCCGAGGTCGAGAAGATCATCGAGGAGAACTCCAAGCGGCTGGGCATCACGCGGCGCGCCATCTCCGACCAGGAGATCCTCGAGCGCACGCTCTATCCGATGGTCAACGAGGGTGCCAAGATCCTCGAGGAGGGCATGGCCCAGCGCGCGCTCGACATCGACGTGATCTGGGTCAACGGCTATGGCTGGCCGGTCTATCGCGGCGGCCCGATGTGGTGGGCCGACAACGTCGTCGGGCTCAAGACCATCCACGACGCGTTGCTGAAGTACAAGGAGATGTCGGGCGATCCGTTCTGGGAGCCCGCGCCGCTTCTGAAGCGGCTGGTCGCCGAAGGCAAGAAGTTCGCCGACGTTTGATCTAGGCTAGGATCACAGGGATACCCAGGAGGGACATATGGACGCCGTCATCGTTTCAACCGCCCGCACGCCGATCGGAAAGGCCTTCCGCGGCGCCTTCAACGACACCCATGGCGCCGAGATGGGCGCGCATGTCATCAAGCACGCCGCCGAGCGCGCCAAGGTCGATCTCGCCGAGATCGAGGACGTGATCATGGGCTGCGCCGCGCCTGAAGGCACGACGGGCTCCAACGTCGCGCGCGTCTCGGCGATCCGCGCCGGCGCGCCGGTCAGCGTCTCGGGCGTGACCGTCAACCGCTTCTGCTCCTCGGGCCTGCAGACCATCGCCATGGCCGCCCAGCGCGTGCTGGTCGACCGCGCCACGGTGGTGGTCGGCGCCGGCCTGGAGTCGGTGTCGCTGGTGCAGGGCGGCGGCGGCAACAAGCACCGCCTGGTGAACCCCTGGGTGCAGGAGCACGTGCCGGGCATCTATCACAGCATGATCCAGACCGCCGACACGGTGGCGGCGCGCTACAAGATCAGCCGCGAGTACCAGGACGAGTACTCGCTGCAGAGCCAGATGCGCACGGCGGCCGGCCAGCAGGCCGGCAAGTTCGACGACGAGATCGTGCCGATGGAAACCGAGATGCTGGTGACCGACAAGAACACCGGCGAGACCTCGAAGAAGAAGGTCAAGCTGACCAAGGACGAAGGCAACCGCGCCGACACGACCAAGGAAGGCCTCGCCAAGCTGCAGCCGGTGATGGGTCCGGACAAGTGGATCACCGCCGGCAACGCCAGCCAGCTCTCCGACGGCGCCTCGGCCGCGGTGGTCATGAGCGACGCCGAAGCCGCCAAGCGCGGCCTGAAGCCGCTGGGCATCTTCAAGGGCCTGGTCGTCGCCGGCTGCGAGCCCGACGAGATGGGCATCGGCCCGGTCTACGCCATCCCCAAGCTGCTCACCCGCTTCGGCCTGAAGATGGACGACATCGACCTGTGGGAGCTCAACGAGGCCTTCGCCGTGCAGGTGCTGTACTGCCGCGACAAGCTCGGCATCCCCAACGAGAAGCTCAACGTCAACGGCGGCTCGATCTCGATCGGCCACCCCTTCGGCATGACCGGCGCGCGCTGCACCGGCCACATCCTGATCGAAGGCCGTCGCCGTAAGGCGAAGAATGTGGTCGTGACCATGTGCATCGGCGGCGGCATGGGCGCGGCCGGCCTGTTCGAGGTCGTGCAGTAAGCGCAGGCGTCATGCCAGAATGAGCGAGGGCGGGACCGCGAGGTCCCGCCCTTTGCGTTTCGACACCGTCAGCCCGTCGATACCGAGACACCGCCATGAATATTGGCGCCATCAGCACCGAGTCATTTGTGCTGCGTCATGGGCCGCTCCGCGGCAATCCGGGAGATCTGCTCGATCGACGATATCAGCCCGCAGCACGAGTCACGTTGAGCGAGCTGAACATCTCCCTCAAGCGGTCTGACTGGGCAACAACGCTGAGTTGGCCGACGAGTTCGATTGCGTCTGTCACGTTGGAGCGCCAGATGCGAGGCGAGGAAGACACTCCGTCGTTCTTGGTGTATTCGACGACAATTGAGTTCGGATCGGGCGAAAGACTGATCGTTGGCATTCATCAGCAGCGGCGCGAGTTCGAGGGCATCGGGGAGCGCGACGCATCAGCGTATCGACTATTCGTCGATAGTCTGCATCGCCGTATCGCCATTCACGCTCAAGACGCGAAGACGGCCTATCGTGGCGGGCCACTGCTGCAGAGCGTCTGGATGCTCCTGGGGGTATTGATCGTCGCGTTTCTCGCGGTCGACCGGATCGGAGCGTTGCTTGTGGTTGAGCTTGTGGAAAACAAGCTACCGATCGAGATACTTGGTACTGACGTTACGTTCATTCCAATTGTTGTAGCGTGGTTGACGCCGGGTGGCATGGTATTGTGGGCATGGCGCCGAACGCTAAAGCGCAGTCGGCGCTACAGGCCCGACGCCATCCCAGCGTTCCTGTTCCCGGAGATCGACGCTCCATGAGTGCACGAGCGCTCCCTACTTTGCCGGCCGCGAGCGCGCCGTGCGCTTACTGACAGAGCGCAAGAAATGAAATCGACGGCAGTCTCCGATGTTTGGTCGGCGATCGAGCCCACACCACAGGCCGCAGCCGAGATGCGGGCGCGATCCACGCTGATGATCGCGCTGCGTAACCACATCGAGAAGCGGCGCTGGACCCAGGCCGAGGCGGCGAAGCGTCTCAGCGTGTCAAAGCCCCGCATCTCGAACCTGATGCGCGGCAAGATCACCCTGTTCTCGCTCGGCACGCTGGTCTCGATGGCAAGCGCCGCTGGGCTTGTCATCGAGGTGAAGGTTCGCAGAGCCGCCTGAGCTACTTCGCCGGCTGCAGGATCGCCGCCGCCTTGAACTTCGCCAGCTCGATCCAGGTCGTCTGTTCGAGATCCGCGCCGTTCCAGATCGTGATCGCGGCCTCGCGCTTGCCGACATAGGTCGGCTGGTCGTTCTCCAGCGTCATCGGCAGGTCGTGGCCGGGTACGAGGATGTTGCTGGGTCGGGCGCGCCAGAAGCGCCACATCATCTCGATCGAGCGGCGCGTTTGGCCCGCGTCGTCGGTCATGTCGGCGGTACGCGAGATAAGCTCGGCGCGATTCTTGGCGGCGTCGCCGGTGAAGATCACGTCGCGTGTGGCGTCCTGCAGACGGAAGACGAGGCAGCCTGGCGTGTGGCCCGGCGCGAGATGGGCGGTGATGCCGGGCATCACTTCGTCGCCGTCGTTGGCGCGCGTCAGCTTCGGCCATTGGGCGAGCTCGCGCATGTAGAGCTCGGGCACCGGGGTCTCGCCGATCGGCTGCTTGAGCGCCCAGTCGAGCTCGGTGTTGGCGATCACCACACGGGCGTTGCGGAACATCGGCCAGTTGATGCTGTGGTCGTGGTGCGCGTGGCTCAGCAGCAGGTCAGTGATGTCGCCGGGCGCGATGCCGCGCTGATGCAGGCGTTCCTTGATCAGCTTGCGCATGCCGATCGGGCCGGTGTCGACCAGCGCGATGCGACCATGGCCGCGCACCAGCACGACACTGCTCCAGCCCAGACCGCCGTGACAGACCGACTTGCCGGGAAAGCCCTGCACAACGATGTCGATGTCGTAGGCGTCGCTCATGGTCCGTACTCCCAATCGCTCAATCGACCGGCTTGATGCCCGCGTCGCGGATCACCTTGCCCCACTTCACCACTTCCGCCTTGATCAGCGCGTCGAGCTGCTCGGGCGTGCCGCTGCCGGTGGACATGCCGAGATCGGCGAAGCGCCGCTTCACATCCGCATCGGCCAGCGCCTTCTGCACCTCGACGTTCAATCGCGTCAGCACATCGCGCGGCGTGCCGGGCGAGGCGGTGAGGCCGAACCAGGTCTCGTTCTCGAAACCTGGCAGGCCGGACTCGGCGATGGTCGGCAGATCGGGCGCGACGGCCGAGCGCATCGCACTGGTGACACCCAGCGCCCGCAACGCGCCCGACTTCACATGGCCCAGGCACACCGAGATGTTGGAGAACATCACCGGCAGCTGGCCCGACAGCAGATCGGTGATCGCCGGCGCCTCGCCGCGATAGGGCACCGGCGTCATCTTGATGCCGGCCGTCGCCATGAACAGCTCGCCGGCCATATGCGGCGTGGTGCCGACGCCGCCATGGCCGATGTTGAGCACGCCGGGCTTGTCCTTCGCCATGGCGATCAGCTCGGCCACCGACTTCGCCGCCACAGAGGGGTGCACCACCAGCACCAGCGGCGAGGCGCCGAGCAGCGCCACGCCGACGCAATCCTTCTCGGCGTTGAACGCCACCGAGCGGTAGAGCACCGAGGCCACGGCGTAGGTCGTCTGCGACGCCACCATCAGGGTGAGTCCATCGGGCGGCGCCTTGGCCAGGATGTCGGCGGCGATCAGGCCGCTGGCGCCGGGCTTGTTGTCGACGATCACCGATTGGCCCATCGACTCGCCCATCTTCTGCGCGATGATGCGCGCAACGACGTCGTTGCCGCCGCCGGCGGAGAAGCCGACGAGAATACGGATCGGCCGCCCGCCGCCGATCTGCGCGCGAGCGCCGCCACCCAGCGCGGCCGCGCCGACCGCGCCGGCGATGACCGCCCGTCGGCGCACGTGCCCTGCCCCTGTGCCCATGATGTCCTCCCTGGCGCCGCTGTCGCGGTCTTGGCGTGACGGTACATCCCGGCCGGCTCGTACGCTACACTGACGGCCATGAGCCACAGCTTTCGTCGAACAGTCTTCGAGGGCGAGACGGTCGTCGTACTCTCCGACGACGCCATCGACGTGACGGCGCCGTCGGGCGCGAGCCGACGCATCGCCCTGGGCAACATCGCGCGCGTGCGGCTGTGGCGCCGGCCGTTGCGCGCCTTCAGCGACCAGCACATCTGCCAGGTGGAGACACGCGAAGGGCGCGCTCTGCAGATCCGCAGCGTGTCGAATCGTCTTTTCGCCTACGACAATCGGGCCACGACCTGGCGTCCGCTGATCGAGAGCCTGCACCAAAGACTGGCCCGACTCGATCGGCCGCCACAGTTCGTCGCTGGCGTCTCGCCGATCGTGTACGCGCTGCATATCGGCGCAGGCCTTGCACTGGTCGTGTTTGCGCTGGTGCTGACGAGCGAGAACGTCATGCTCGGCCTGCTCGCGCTGGTTATGGTTGGCCTGCTGGGTACGGTCTATTGGTGGCGCCACCTGCGGCTGAACCGGCCACGGCCCTACGATCCCCTCGCCCTTCCGCCGGTGCTGCTACCGGTTGACCGGGCGCCCACACGCTGAGGCGTACCCAAGACGTACGCCCGCCGCTACACTTGCCGGCAGGAGGAGCGCCCCATGAACCTCACGCCCGAGCAGCTCGCGCGATACGACCGCGACGGCTTCCTGGTCTTCCCCGACCTGTTCGACCGCGAGGAGATCGCGGTGCTGCGGCGCGAGGTGGCGCGGCTGTCGACCGTGCAATCCGAGGAGGTGGTACGCGAGCATAGCGGCGGCGTGCGCACGGTCTTTCGCGTGCACGAGACCGATGGCGCGACACGCTCCACGCCGTTCCGCGCGCTGGTGCGCACGCCGCGCGTGCTGCGCCCGGTGCGGCAGGTGATCGGCACGGACGAGGTCTACGTCTATCACACCAAGATCAACACCAAGCCCGCGATCGAGGGCACGGTGTGGCAGTGGCACCAGGACTACGGCTCGTGGAAGCGCGACGGCTGCGCGCGGCCCGACATGGCGACCTTCAACGTGATGATGACCGACACCACCGAGATGGGCGGCGCGCTCTACCTCATCCCGGGCAGCCACAAGCTCGGCCGCATCGAGCCGGTCTATGACGAGTCGACCGCCTACAAGTTCTGGGCGATGCCGAAACAGCGCATGATCGAGATCCTGCGCAGCTCCCCCGAACCGGTGGCGGTGACCGGCAAGGCCGGCACCTGCGTGCTGTTCCACTGCAACACGCTGCACGCGTCGGGTCACAACCTGTCGGCCGACGATCGCTGGCACATCTACATCTCCTGCAACGCCTGCGCCAACGCGCCGGCCTTCGGCCCCGACTCGCGCCCCGACTGGGTGACGTCGCGCAACACCGCGCCGCTGCCGCTCGAGGCCGAGGACGGCGTGCTTCGCGCCGCCTGATCCGGCCGCGTCAGGAGAAGGTGTTCTATCGGCTTGCCGGCGCCGATCTTCTGCGCTTGGCTGCCGACGAGTAAGTCATTCCCGGGAGAAACGCGACCATGCACCGCCTGCTATTCGCCGTCGTCGCCAGCTTGATCGCGCTCGCCGGCGTCGCGCACGGCCAGGCCTTTCCGACCAGGCAGATCACCATCGTCGTGCCCTTCGCCGCCGGTGGGCCGACCGACACGCTGGCGCGCATCATGGCCGAGCGCATGAGCCGCACCCTGGGCCAGGCCGTCATTGTCGACAACACGACTGGCGCGGCGGGCACAGTCGGTGTCGGTCGCGTCGCACGCGCGGCGCCCGATGGCTACACCATCGGCATCGGCCACTGGAGCACCCACGTGGTCAACGCGGCGGTCTACCCGCTGACCTACAACGTGCTGAGCGATTTCGAGCCGCTGGGCTTGATCGCCACCAACCCGCAGATCGTCGCCGTGCGTAACGGCTTTCCCGCCACCAATCTGCAGGAGCTCGCGGCGTACGTGAAGGCCAACCCCGACAAGGTGACCGCTGGCACCGCCGGTGTCGGCTCCGCCTCGCATATCGCGGGCATCTACTTCGAGCAGAAGACCGGCGGCAAATTGCGCTTCGTCCCCTATCGCGGCGCCGGCCCGGCGATGCAGGACCTGATGGCCGGCCAGATCGACCTCATCTTCGACCAAGCCGCCAATTCGATCCCGCAGGTCAAGGCGGGCAAGATCCGTGGCTTCGCGGTCACCGCCAAGACGCGGTTGGCGGCGATGCCCGATATCCCCACCGTCGACGAGGCCGGGGTGCCGGGCCTCTACATCGCCATCTGGCACGGACTGTGGGCGCCCAAGGGCACGCCCAAGGATGTCGCCGCCAAGCTGACCGCGGCGATCATGGAGGCGCTGACCGACGCGCAGGTACGGGAGCGCTTCGCCGCGCTGGGCCAGGACATTCCGGCGCCGGCGCAACAGACGCCTGAGGCATTGGCCGCGCATCACAAAGCCGAGGCCGATCTGTGGTGGCCGTTGATCAAGGCGG
This sequence comes from uncultured Rhizobiaceae bacterium, assembly GCA_964437145.1. GTDB lineage: Bacteria > Pseudomonadota > Alphaproteobacteria > Reyranellales > Reyranellaceae > JAFAZJ01. Next base: position 3,786 of record CAYTFW010000157.1, on the reverse strand, counting down.
CGGGCATCAAGATCGAGTAGCGCTTGATCCTCCACCATTACGACTTCTCCAACTATTCCGAGAAGGCGCGGCTCGCGCTGGGCTTCAAGCGGCTGGCGTGGCGATCGGTGGTCATCCCGCCGATCGCGCCCAAGCCCGACCTGACGCCGCTGACCGGCGGCTATCGCCGCACGCCGGTGCTGCAGATCGGCGCCGACGTCTATTGCGACACGGCGCTGATCGTGCGCGAGCTGGAACGGCGCGTGCCTGAGCCGACGCTGTTTCCGCCACACCTCAGCGCGTTGGCCGATGCCATCGCCTATTGGGCGGAGAACCGCCTGTTCCGACCGATGTCGCTCTACGTCTCCGGCAACAACATGGACGTGCTGCCGCCAACCTTGCAGGCCGACCGTGCGCGCATGCGCGGCCTGCCCGAGCCCGACGCAGCCACGATGGCGCGCGCCGCCGCGCGCAGCGCCACGCACGTGCGACCGCAGATCGCCGCCGTCGAGTCGATGCTGGCCGACGGTCGCGCCTGGATCGCCGGCGACGCGCCCACCGTCGCCGACCTGGCCGTCTATCACGCCCTGTGGTTCATCACCGCGCGCACCGACCGGCTGGCGCACGAGCTGGCGCCTTACGCGCGCATCCGCGACTGGATGGCGAAGGTCCGCGCCTTCGGCCACGGCATACCGACCACCATCACGGCACAAGAGGCCATCGCCGAGGCCAGCGCTGGCACACCGGAACCAGCGCGTCCCTCAACGCCGCAGCCGGAAGACCCGGCGCTCGGTGCCCGCGTGCGCATTCGCGCCGACGACTATGGTCGAAATCCTGTCGAAGGCGAGCTGGCATTCATTGACGACTGTGAGATCGCGATCCGGCGCACCGATCCCAAAGTTGGCGAGGTCGTCGTGCACTTCCCGCGGCTGGGCTACGACCTGCGGCCATTCTGAGCGAGGGCTTCATGGTGTCTTCCTGGGAGCGCCGGCGTCTCGCCGGCCTACAAAGATGCTGGCGGGACGCCGGCGCTCCCAAAGGGAGTCCCCCGCGTTCTGGATGACAGCCTTTAGGGGCGGCCGCGTTGCAAAAACGCCGGCTTGCGGCCCGCGTGGGCCAAGGCTAAGCAGCCGGGAGCAGGATCAGTTTTGTGGGGATTGGATCGAGTGAGTCTGCGCGGCAAGACACTTTTCATCACGGGCGCCAGCCGGGGCATCGGACTGGCCATCGGCCTGCGCGCCGCGCGTGACGGCGCCAATGTCGTCGTCGCCGCCAAGACAGCGGTGCCCGATCCGCGCTTGCCGGGCACCATCTTCACCGCGGCCGAGGAGATCGAAAAGGCCGGCGGCAAGGCGCTACCGATCGCCGTCGACATTCGCGACGAGCAGGGCGTCGAGGCGGCGGTAGCCAAGACGGTCGAGACCTTCGGCGGCATCGACATCCTGGTCAACAACGCCAGCGCCATCAGCCTGACCGGCACGCTCGCGACGCCGATGAAGCGCTACGACCTGATGCACCAGATCAACGCGCGCGGCACGTTCCTGGTTTCGCAGAAGTGCATCCCGCACCTGAAGAAGGCGTCTAACCCGCACGTGCTGACGCTTTCGCCGCCGCTCGACTTCTCCGTGCACTGGTTCGCGCCGCATGCCGCCTACACCTTGGCGAAGTACGGCATGAGCATCTTCATGTGGTCGATGGCCGAAGAGTTCCGCGCTGACGGCATCGCTTTCAACTGTCTGTGGCCGCGCACCACCATCGCCACCTCGGCGATCAAGAACCTGCTGGGCGGCGACGAGCTGATGAAGCGCAGCCGCAAGCCCGAGATCATGGCCGACGCGGCGCATTGGATTCTCACGCGCCCCAGCCGGGAATGCACCGGCCGGTTCTTCATCGACGACGAGGCGCTGAAGGAGGCCGGGGTCACCGACCTCTCGGGCTACAGCGTGGTGCCGGGCGCCGAGCTCGCGCCGGATTTCTTCGTGCCGGCGCCCGGCTCGAAGAACCTCGTCGGCCGCGCGTAGGATCAAGCTATGGCGACGTTCATCCTGATCCACGGCGCCTGCCAGGGCGGCTGGTGCTGGGAAAAGGTCGTGCCGCTGCTCGAGGCGCGCGGCCACAAGGCGCTGGCGCCCGACCTGCCGGGCAGCGGCGACGATCACCTCACGCCCGCAGCCGCGGTCAGCCTGCCGCTCTATGTCGACTTCGTCTCCAAGATGCTCGACAAGGAGCCGGAGCCGGTGATCCTGGTCGGCCACAGCGTCGGCGGACTCACCATCACGCACGCCGCCGAGGCGCGCCGGCGCAAGATCCGCGCCCTGGTCTATCTCACCGGCACGCTGCCGCCGCCGGGCAAGACCAACCGCGACATCACCGGCAGCGATCCCGATTCGATGATCCGTCGCGCCTACGAGGCCGACCCGGACGGCCTGACCTATACCTTCAAGCGCTCGATCATCCCCACGCTGTTCTTCAACGACTGCGATCCCGCCGACGTCTATCGCGCCATGTCGCGCATGCGCCCGCAGGCCGCCGCGATCGTCACCACGCCGATGACCTACACCGAGGAGCGTTTCGGCGGCGTGCCGCGCTGGTACATCGAATGCCTGCGCAGCAACGCCATCACCCTGCCGATGCAGCGCATGGTCACCAGCTCGATGCCGTTCAACATCCTGCAGCTCGATTCGGGCCACTCGCCGAACTACTCGATGCCCGAGGCGCTGGTCGAGCATCTCGAGACCATCGTCCAGAAAACCGCCTGATACCCCGGGAGAGCGATCGATATGACCAAGGTGCTGGCCATCTGCGGCAGCCTGCGCAAGGCGTCCGTCAACCGCGCGCTGCTACGCTCGCTCCAGCCGCTGGCGCCGGAGGGCATGGAGATCGTCGAGGCGCCGTCGCTCGACCTACCGCTGTATAATTTCGACATCCAGGCGGCGGGATTTCCCGCATCGGTCACCACGCTCGCCGAGGCGGTCCGCGGCGCCGCCGGCGTGATCATCGTCACGCCGGAGTACAACTACTCCGTCCCGGCGCCGCTGAAGAACGCCATCGACTGGCTATCGCGCGTGCCGAACCAGCCCTTCCAGAACAAGCCGATCACCCTGATGTCGGCCGCGCCCGGCATACTGGGCGGCGCGCGCGCGCAATATCACCTCAGGCAGGTCTTCATCTTCCTCGAGGGCATCATCGTCAATCGGCCCGAGGTCATGGTCACCATGGCGGGCTCGAAGTTCGAGATGGTCGACAACGCGCCCACGGTGCTGAACGACCAGCCGACGAAGGACGTGATCAAGCAGAACCTCGCCGCCTTCGCCAGACTGATCGACAAAGCCTGATGATCACCGCCCCTGGAACTTCACCGGCCGCTTCTCGATGAAGGCCTTCAGCCCCTCGAGGTGATCGCTCGTGGCGGCGCAGGCCGCGAGGTTCTCCGCCTCGCGGTGGGAGTGCTCGTCCCAGGAATTGTCGAGCGAGCCCTTGATCAGCGCCTTGGCCTTGCCCAGGGCGAAGGTCGGCCCGTCGGCCAGCTTGCGCGCCAGCTTCGCGGTCTCCGCGACGAGCTCGGCGCGCGGCACGATCCAGTTGAGGATGCCGACGTCCTTAGCCTCCTGCGCCTTGAAGCGATCGCCCAGCAGCGCGATCTGCAGCGCCTTTCGTTCGCCCACGATGCGCGGTAGGAAGTAAGTCGCGCCGCCATCGGCCGACAGGCCGATGTGGCGATAGGCCAAGGTGAAGAAGGCATCGTCGCTGGCGATGGCGAGATCGCAGGCCAGGATCAGGCTGAGCCCGAAACCGGCGGCGGCACCC
>CAYTFW010000156.1:6742-15775 GCA_964437145.1 uncultured Rhizobiaceae bacterium | reverse complement strand
TTGTCGAAACTCCGCGAAGCCCCTCATCCGCCCTTCGGGCACCTTCTCCCCGCCTGCGCGGGGAGAAGGGAAGACACTCGTGATCATGACGGCGCGGACTCGTCTTCCCACGGTGGCGGGTCGAACTTGGTGGTGAGGAAATCGACCAGGGCCGTGACCTTGGGCGGCAGCAGGCGGCGATGCGGATAGACCGCCTGGATCGGGATCGTGTCGCGCGGCGTGAAAGGCTGCAGGATCTCGACCAGGCTGCCGTCGCGTACCGCGCGCGCCACGGTCAGCCGCGTCAGCCGCACGATGCCGACACCCTCGACCGCGAGCTGGTAGAGCATGTCGCCGTCATCGCCGCGGCAATTGCCACGCACCATCACCTCGCGCGTCGTGCCGTCGACCAGGAACGGCCAGCGATTCATCGACGTGCGGTCGCGGAAGCCCAGGCAGTTGTGGCGCGCGAGCTCGTCGGGATGCTTGGGCTCGCCGTGCTTCTTCAGATAGGAGGGCGCGGCGACGACAACACGCCGATCCTCGCCGATCTTGCGCGCGACGAAGCTGGAATCGGCGAGATGGCCGATGCGGAAGGCGACGTCGAAGCCCTCCTGCACCAGATCGACGACGCGGTCGGTGAAGCTGAGGTCGAGCTCGATGCCGGGATGGTTGTCGAGGAACTCCGGCACCAGCGGCAGGATCTGGTGCGCGCCGAAGGCCAGCGAGGTGGTGACCTTGACCAGGCCGCGCGCCTCGTGCCCGCGCCGGCCGATCGCCGCCTCGACCTCGTCGACCTCGCCGATGATGCGCGCGGCGTCGCGGTAGAAATTCTCGCCCGCCTCGGTCAGCGCCAGCTTGCGCGTGGTGCGGTTGAACAGCCGCACGCCCAGCCGCTCCTCCAGCCGCGTCACCAGCTTGCTCACCGCCGACGGCGTCAGGCCGAGCTGTGGCGCGGCGGCCGAGAAGCCATTGGCCTCTACCACCTTGACGAACGCCGCCATGTCGCCGATCCGATCCACGCCGCCCTGATTTCCTTATTGATGAACCAAATTCATCATGGACCGAACATTGGACGATCTTCAGCCAAGATCAATCGAGAACTACCTTTCGCAGATGCGAAACGACGATCTTTGGCGCCAATACGCCCGCTACAACACGCTGGCCAACCAACGCCTCTACGCCGCCGCTTCCGGCCTGCCTGATGCCGATCGCAAACGCGATGTCGGCGCCTTCTTCGGCAGCCTGCACGGCACGCTGAACCATCTGCTGATCGGTGACGGCATCTGGATGGCGCGCTTCGAAGGCGGGCAGGCGCCGTCGACCGGCCTCGACGCGATCACCCACGAAACCTTCGACGCCCTGCGCGCCGCGCGCGTCGAGATGGATGGCCGGATCGAGGCGTTCTTCGCCGCGCCGCCCGAGGGCTTCTTCGAGCGGCCGTTGCACTACGTCAACAACGAGGGCCGCGTCTTCGAGGATCCACCCGCGCTGATCCTGCCGCATTTCTTCAACCACCAGACCCATCACCGCGGCCAGGCGCACGCCATCCTCTCGCTGCTCGGCATGGGCCGAAACGCGCCAGCCCTCGACCTGCATCGCGTGCTCAAACCTCATCCATCGGCAGCGGCGTGATGTCGGACTCCGCGCGTTCGAGCAGGCCGCGTTCGACCAGATAGGACCAGGCCTCCTCCGCCGTATCCACCACGCGAAAAAGCGATAGATCGGCGTCGTCGATCAGGCCGCGCGAGACCAGCCTGTCGAAGCCGACGACGTCGCGCCAGAACTCGCGGCCGATCAGGACGACGGTCGCGCGGTGGCCCTTGCCGGTCTGCTGCAGGGTCAGGATCTCGAACAGCTCGTCGAGCGTGCCGTATCCGCCGGGGAACACCGCCAGCGCCCGGGCGCGCATCGCCAGGTGCATCTTGCGCATGGCGAAGTAGTGGAAGTGGAAGGTCAGCTCCGGCGTCGAATAGGGGTTGGGCACCTGCTCGTGCGGCAGGGCGATGTTGAAGCCGATCGACGGCGCGCCGACATCGGCGGCGCCGCGATTGGCCGCCTCCATGATGCCGGGCCCGCCACCGGTGGCGATGACGTTGTGCCGCCCGTCCATGGTCTGCTCGAGCGCGCCGCCACGCTGCGAGACGATGCGGCCGAACTCGCGCGCCACGTCGTAGTAGCGCGCCAGCGGCGCCAGGCGGCCGAGCAGCGCGGCGTCGGTGCCGGGCTCGCGCAGGCGCGCGGCCTCCAGCATCTCGGGCGAGGGGATGCGCGCGCTGCCGAAGACGATGACGGTGGAGTGCACGCCCCAATCGCGCAACGCCAGCTCGGCGCGCTCGTATTCGAGGGCGAAGCGGATGCCGCGCAGTTCGTCACGCTTGAGGAACACGCTGTCGTCCACGGCGAGGACGCCGGGGCGGCCGATCGGCGGTTTGTCGCTGCCGGTCAATCGCGCTTCGCCAGACGCGTCTCGACCACCCGCGACCACAGCGTCGCGCCCAAGGGCAACGCCTCGTCGTTGAAGTCGTAGCCGGGGTTGTGCACCTCGCAGCCGCCTTCGCCGCCGCCATTGCCGATCAGGATGAAGGCGCCCGGCACCTTCTCCAGCATGTAGGAGAAATCCTCCGAGGCCATCACATACGCGCCCTCGCGGTTGACGTTGTGCTCGCCGACGATCGAGGCGGCGACGTCGCCAATCCATTTCGCCTCGTCGGGGTTGTTGACCAGCGGCGGGAAGACGATGCGCACGTCGGCCTTGGCTTCGCCGCCCAAGGTATGGGCGATGCCCGAGGCGATGCGCTCGATCTTCTCCTTGATGGTCGCCATCACCTCCTTGCGGAAGGCACGGACCGTACCGCGCAAGACGGCGGTCTCGGGGATCACGTTGTAGGCGTCGCCGGCGTGCATCTGGGTGATGCTGATCACGCCCGAGTCGATCGGCGCCAAGGTGCGCGAGATCACCGTCTGCAGCGCGGTGATGATATGCCCGCCGATGACGACGGGATCGATGCCGCTCTCGGGCCGCGCGCCATGCGCGCCCTTGCCCTTGATGTGGATGTCGAACAGGCCGCCGCCGGCCATCATCGGGCCGGAGCGGATCTGGAAGCGGCCGACATCGAGCTTCGGCCGGTTGTGCATGCCGAACACGACCTCGCAGGGGAACTTCTCGAACAGCCCGTCCTTGACCATCGCCTCGGCGCCGCCGCGGCCTTCCTCGGCGGGTTGGAAGATGAAGTGCACCGTGCCGTCGAAGTTGCGCGTCTTCGCCAGATAGCGCGCGGCGCCCAGCAGCATGATCGTGTGGCCGTCATGGCCGCAGGCGTGCATGCGGCCCTTGTGCTTCGACGCGTGCGCGAAGGTGTTGGTCTCGTCCATCGGCAGCGCGTCCATGTCGGCGCGCAGGCCGACGGCGCGCGGGTTGTTGCCGACGCGGATGGTGCCGACGACGCCGGTCTTGCCGATCCCGGTCGTGACCTCGCAGCCGAATTCCTTGAGCTTGCCGGCGACGATGGCGCTGGTGCGCTCCTCCTCGAAGCCCAGCTCGGGATGGGCGTGGATGTCGCGGCGCCAGGCGGTGAGGTCGGACGCGAAAGCGGCGATCGCGGGATCGATGGTCATGACAACTCCAGATGCAAGGTGGCGGCAGTGTAGTGCACCTGTCATTCCGAGCGCAGCGAGGAATCCAGGGCGCCGCCTAGATTCCTCGCTGCGCTCGGAATGACAGGCTAGGCTGGCGCGACGGAGTCGGCAGGGGGATGCGCACCAAGGTCATCGTTAACCCGACGGCGGCGAAGGGCCGGATGGCGCGGCGCTGGCCGGGGTACCGCGCGCGGCTGGAGGCGGTGCTGGGGCCGCTCGACGCGTCGCTGACAGAGCGCGCCGGCGACGCGACGCGCTGGGCGCGCGAGGCGGCGCGGTCCGGCTGCGAGCGCTTCGTGGTGCTGGGCGGCGACGGCTCGGTCAACGAGGTGCTCAACGGCATGCTGTCGTCGGGCGTCGATGCCGCGAGCCTGACGCTGTCGCCGATGCCGGCGGGCACCGGCAACGATACTTGCCGCGGTATCGGCGCGCCGCTCGATCCCGCCGCCGCCATCGACGCGCTCGCCGACGGGCGTACGCGGCCGCTTGACGTCATACGGGTTGAGCTCCGGGGCCTCGACGGCGCGCCTGTCACGCGCCACGGCCTGATCTTGGTGAGCTTCGGCGCGCCGGCCGCGATCAGCCGCGACGCTTCAGCCTCGCGCTGGATGAAGCGGCTGGGCCGCATCGCCTATTACCTGGCCACGCCGGCGGTGGTGCTTAGCTACGCCGCGCGCGCGACGCGTATCGCCATCGATGGCGCGCCCGCTGAGGAGCGCTTCCTGTTCGGCGGCATGATCGCCGGCCTGCCCAATGGCGGCGGCGGCATGAAGCTGGTGCCGCCGGCGCGGCCCGATGACGGGCTGCTCGATATGGTCGAGCTCGGCCGCATCGGCCGCGTCGAGGCGCTGCTCAAGCTCATGCCCAAGCTCTACGACGGCGGGCATCTGGCCCATCCCTCGGTCAGCCTGCGGCAGGGGATGCGAACGATCGAGCTGGAGAGCGGTGAAGCCGATACACTGGTCGATCTCGATGGCGAGACCGTCGGCCGCCTGCCGGCGACCGTCACGGTGCTGCCCAACGCGATTCGCGTCCCGGATTTTCGCTGAGGCTGTCATCCCGAGCGCTAGCGAGGGATCTAGGGAAGCCACCTGGATCCCTCGCTAGCGTTCGGGATGACAGAGCTGGCTGTGCGCGGGAGCGGCGCGAACGTCAGCCCCAGAAGCCGCGCTGACCCTCATGCTTGGCGGTCGCCCGGTCGAGCCCGATATCGGCCAGCATCCGGTCGTCCATCTCCAGCAGATCGGCGCGCGAGCGGGCCAGCGCGAGACGATTGAACAGCCAGTCGAACGCGGCGGTGGCGACGGACGTGAACGGCCTGGCGTTCAGCGACTGGGGCGCCGGGGCGTCGAAGAGGTTGTCGATCATGAGCGTCATGGCTCAGCTCCATTTGGGCATTGTATCGATACAAATGCCCGCAAACGCGTGACTTGTAAGCGATATGTGGGTGTTCGAGCCGCATTCACAACGGATGTCTTCTCGCCCTGAGGCTTAGCTGATATAAGCCTTACCTATGTCCAGGGCCCTATTGCCGCTCAATGCCTTGCGGGCCTTCGAGGCCGCCGCCCGGCACAAGAGCTTCGTCGCCGCCGCCCATGAATTGTCGGTGACGCCGGCGGCCGTCAGCCATCAGGTCAAGGGCCTGGAGGAGCGGCTGGGCGTGGCGTTGTTCCTGCGCCTGCCGCGCGGCCTGTTGCTGACCGAGGACGCCGAGGCGCTGCTGCCCGATCTGCGCGACGCCTTCGACCGCATGGCGGCGGCGCTGCGCAAGCTCGAGCAGCGCGGCGGCGCCAAGGTGCTGACGGTGAGCCTGGTGACGACCTTCGCGCTCGCCTGGCTGGTGCCGCGCCTGCATCGCTTCCAGACCGCGCATCCCGACATCGAGGTGCGCATGACGACGACGCAGCGCAACGTCGACTTCGAGCGCGAGAATGTCGATTGCGCGATCCGATTCGCTGGCCAGCCGGCGGAGGACTTGCACGCCACCAAGCTGTTCGTCGACGTGCTCACACCGCTGACCAGCCCGAAGCTGGCGGCGAAGCTCAAGACCCCCGACGATCTGCGCAAGGCGCCGCTGATCGACACGCATTTCGAGCCGGAATGGCCGATCTGGCTGCGCGCCATGGGGCTCGACGACTTCACGCCGCGCCGCGTGCTGGCCTTCGACTCGACCAAGATCGCCGTCGAGGCGGCGCTCGAAGGCGCCGGCGTGGCGATCGGCCCGCCCGATCTCTTCGTCGAGGATCTGCGTGAAGGTCGACTCGTGCAGCCTTTTCCCGATGTCGTGGCCAGCGGCAAGGCGTGGTGGCTCGTCTGTCCGGCGCACACAGCGCAGCGGCCCAAGATCGTCGCCTTCCGCACCTGGCTGCTCGACGAGCTGGCGCGCGACAAGGCCGATAGCCCGCGTCGTCTCAAGCTGCCGGGAAGCGCTTGAGACCGGTCGCGGCCGACCACCAGGCCCCCCGCGGTTCACCCGAGTCGGACCGAGCGACCAGCCGCCGACCGCACGACCGTCCATGATCGCCACACGCCGCCGGCGACAACCCCGATCCCGACGGCGAGGCCGAGCAGGCCCGCGTCGGGCATCGCGATCTTGAAGATCGAACCGACGGCCGGTACGCCGAGCACCAGCGCCAGCACCAGCGCGACCACGCCGACGATGAACCAGTAGGTGGGCCGGCGATCCGAGAAGAGCCGTCCCGGCACGGCCGCGTCCGCCAGGGCGAGCACCAGGTTGGCGACGATAAGGGCGACGAGCGCGGCGCCGCGCGCCGCCGGCTCGGGCGCCCCGCCCATGGTCAGGGACCACCAGTAGAGACCGAGGACACCGATCAGAACGCCCGTGCCCTGCGACACGGCGATGCCGACATGGGCCGGGCCGAAGAGCGGCTCGGTCGCCGGCCGGGGCGGCTGTCGCATCGCCTCCGCCTCGGACGGCTCGGATTCGAAGACGAGGGAACACGTCGGATCGATGATCAGCTCGAGCAGGACGACGTGCATGGGAAACAGGATCGGCGGCAAGCCCAGCAGGATCGGCAGCAGCGCCAGCCCGGCGATGGGAATGTGGATCGCGGTGATGTAGATCAGCGCACGCCGCAGATTGGCGAAGATGCGACGCCCCAGCCGCACGCCGCCGACGATCGATGCGAAGCTGTCGTCGAGCAGCACGAGATCGGCCGCCTCGCGCGCCACGTCGGTCCCGCGCTTGCCCATCGCCACGCCGATATGGGCGGCCTGCAGCGCTGGCGCGTCGTTGACCCCGTCGCCGGTCATCGCGACGATCTCGCCGTCGGCCTTGAGCGCCTCCACGATGCGCAGCTTCTGCTCGGGCACGATGCGCGCGAAGACCCGCACCGTCTCGAGGCGCTTGCATAGTTCCTCGAACGGCAACACCGCGACCTCGGCGCCGAGCAACACACCGGCCGAAACATCCAGGCCGGCGGCGCGCGCGATCGCGATCGCCGTCGCGGGATGATCGCCGGTGAGCATGATCACGTCGATCCCGGCCCGACGCGCCTCCTCGAGCGCATCAGGCACTTCGGCGCGCAGCGGGTCGATGAATCCAACCAGGCCGGCGAACCGGAATGGAAAGGCCTGCGGCTCGGCGCCGAGCGGACCGTCGTCCTCGGCCGACGCGACGCCCAGCACGCGAAGCCCCTGTGTCGCATAGCCCTCGATGATCTCGTGCAGGCGCGCCACCTCGGCGGCGTCCAGGCGGCACAGCCTGAAGATCGCCTCGGGCGCGCCCTTGGCGGCGGCGACTCGGCCTTCGCCGACGGTCCGCCATACCTGGATCACCGCCAGCGACTCCGGCCGCAAGGGCCACGCCTGTTCCGGTTCCGCGTGCGACAGCTCCTCATCGGCCATCGCCACGCGCGACATCGCGTGGATCGCCTTGTCCATCGGATCGACCGAGCGAGTGGCGGAGGCCAGGGTCGCGATCCGCAGCACCGTGCGCGCCGATGGCGCGAGATCGCTGCCGCCGGCGACGGCGACGTCGCCCTCGCGCGTCCACAAGCGCGCGATCGTCATCCGGTTCTCGGTCAGCGTGCCGGTCTTGTCGACGCACAGCACCGTGGCGCTGCCCAGGGTCTCGATCGCCGAGCTGCGCCGCGTCAGCACATTGTGTGTCGCCAGCCGCCAGGCGCCGATGGCGAAGAAGATCGCCAGCACCAGCGGAAATTCCTCCGGCACGAGGGAGATCGCGACCGTGAGGCCGGCCAGCGCGCCGCCGATCCAGTCGTCGCGCAGCAAGCCGTAGGCGACCGCCACCAGCGCGCAGAAGCCGATCGCGACCACGCCGAGAAGCCCGACGAGGCGCCCCGCGGTTTTCTGCAACGGCGTGAGCTCGTGCGCGATCTCGGCCAGCGACTTGCCGATCCGGCCCAGGGCGGACCGTCGGCCGGTTCGCGTCACCTCAGCGACACCCTGTCCGCGCACGACGAGCGTGCCGGCGAACAGGAAGGGGCCGCTCTCCGCACCCGGTGTCACCTCGCCCGCGTCGCGCACCGCCGCGGGATCGGCCGCGATCTTCGAGACAGGCGCCGACTCCCCGGTCAGCGCCGACTCGTCGACCCTGAGCACCTCGCCCGCCACGAGCACACCGTCGGCTGGAAGCCGTTCACCCTCGCCGACCAGCAGGATGTCGCCGGGCACCAGCTCGCGGGCGGGAATCTCGCGCTCGGATCCATCGCGGATGACGCGCGCATTGGGCTGGGCCAGCTCGCGCAAGGCGGCGAGCGCGCGTTCGCTGCGCGCCTCCTGGACGATCACGAGGCCGATCGCGGCGATGGCGCCGCCGACGAGGAACAGGCCCTCGCCCAGGTCGCCCAACGCCAGATAGAGGGAAGCGGCGCCGATCAGCAGCAGGAACATCGGCTCCCGCATGGTCTCCAGAAATATGCGCGGGACGCTGCGTCCGCTGGGAGCGGCGACCTCGTTCGGACCGACCGACGACAGCAGGCGCGCCGCCTCCTCGGGGCGAAGACCGGATATTGCGCTGATGGACGGGCGTCCGGCGGTTCGACGCTCGATGTCCTGCGCGCGCATCGTGGTTCCCTTCTCGGACATGGAGACGTCGCATCCGACCGGGGGGCGCCGCCTTGATTCAGGTCAGGCGGGCCGCCCAGGTGTGAGGTGACTGGCGGCGGTGGGCGCTTATGACAATACGTGCCTGTCGCCTTCGGCGGGGACGACGCAGTTCCAGGCCAGTTCACGGGCGATGCGATCGCGCAGCGCGACCGACGCCTTGCCTTCGCCGTGCACGATGAAGGTCCGCTTGGGCGGGCGCTGGAAGCCGGCGAGCCAGCGCATGATCTCGTTGGCGTCGGCGTGGGCCGACAGCATCGGCAAATCGTCGATCTCGGCGCGGATGGGAATCCAGGCGCCGTGCATCTTCACCTCCCGCGCCCCCTT
>CAYTFW010000156.1:0-6732 GCA_964437145.1 uncultured Rhizobiaceae bacterium | reverse complement strand
CCCCCTTCAGCAGCGAGTCGCCGCGCGTGCCGGCCGCCTGGAAGCCGGCGAACAGGATGGTGTTGCGGGGATCCTGTCCGAAGGCTCGAAGATGGTGCAGCACCCTGCCGCCGGTCGCCATGCCGCTGGCGGAGATGATGATCTTCGGCACCGGGCTGTGGCTGAGCGCCCGGGACTCCTCGGCTTCCCGGACATAGTTCGCCACCGCCATCGATCGCCGGCAGTCCTCGGCGGACAGCCGATGGTCATGCGGATGGCGTTGAAGGATTTCGCTGGCGTCGATCGACATCGGGCTGTCGAGATAGATCGGTATCAGCGGAATCTTCCCGGCCGTCTTGAGCTTCCAGCACAGGTACAGCAGCTCCTGCGCGCGCCCGACGGCGAAAGCCGGGATCAGCACCGTGCCGCCGCGCGTTACGGTGCGCTCGATGACGTCGAGCAGCGCGTCGGCCGGATCCGTCGCGGGATGCAGACGGTCACCATAGGTCGACTCGACGACAAGGTAGTCGCAGGCCGCGACCGGCTCCGGATCCGGCATCAGCGGATCGGCATAGCGGCCCAGGTCGCCGGAGAACACGACGGTCTTGCCGCCCCAGGCCAGCTCGGCCGTCGCCGCGCCGAGGATGTGACCGGCCCGTCGCAGCGTGAGTCGCGCGCCGTGCCCGACATCGGTCGGCGTATCGAAGGCGACCGGCCTCAGCAGATCGAGCGCGCGCAGCACGTCGCGCTGATCGTAGAGCGGCAGCGCAGGATGATGCTTCGAGAAGCCGTGCTTGTTGGCGAAAGCGGCGTCGTTCTCCTGGATCTTGGCGCTGTCGATCAGCAGCAGGCGGCAAAGCTCCGCCGAGGCGATCGAGCAGAAGGCGCGCTTGCGAAAGCCCTCGCGGGCCAGCTTGGGCAGGTAGCCGGAGTGGTCGAGATGCGCGTGCGTCAGGACCACCGCGTCGATCGACTCCGGGGCGACGGGAAACCGGGCCCAGTTCTTCAGGCGCAGTTCCTTGAGGCCCTGGAAGAGGCCGCAATCGACCAGGACGCTATGTCCGCCCTGCTTGAGCAGATGGCGCGAGCCGGTGACCGTTCCCGCGCCGCCCAGGAAGGTAAGCGTCAATGACGTCATGAGAGCCCCAGCTGGCGCGGCCTCTCACGCGAACCCGGCGACGCCGCGCGTTGAGGACCGAGCGCCGACCGATCTACAGGTCCGCGCCGTCCTCGTCGAGCGGGACAAGGTCGTCGGAGTCGCCTCAAGCCGGCGGGAAGCGCTTGAGATCTGTGGCGACGAAACGCCAATCGGGCGTGTCGATCGGCGCGTCGCGCGCGATCGGATACCAGGCCCCCGCGAGCGGCCCGCGCAGCACATGGATGCTCTGCGCCGGCATGAAGCTCTGCGCGAACAGCGCCACGCGTCGGCCCTCGCGCTCGGCGACATCGACGGCGACGATCGCATGGCCGGGCGAGCCGGGCTGGATCAGCACGTCGCCGGGCTCGATCCGCGTGGGGTCGTCGACGCGCGCCAGCTCGCGCGCCAGCGAGATCGTGCCGGCGTAGGTGAAGACGATGTCGAGCCAGGCGCGGAACGCCGCGCGCGTGTCGTCGGAGGCGCGCGCCGAGACCCAGGTGATCGTGTTGCCGCGCGGCGTCGGCCGGCGTCCCTGGAGATAGTCGGCGTAGGCGTAACGCTCGCCGTTGGTGAAGCGAAACGCCAGCGCGTGCTGTCGACCCGACGCGCGCAGATATTCGGCGCGCAAGCGGATGATGGCGTCGGCGCATTGCTGGAGATCGGCGCGGCCGACATCGATGTCGACAATCGCCGCCGCGCCGCTTTGCGTGCCGCGCGGCTGGCCGGTGTGCAGCAAGATCGGCGCACCTGATGGACGCAGGGGCAGCGCGCGCAGCCAGGATCCGAACGCGCCGGCGGGAGCGGCGATGCGGAGATGACCCGGCGGCGGCGCGAAACGATCGACCAGCGCGTCGCGCCGCGCGGGGTCGAGCCATTCGTGCGCCAGCGCGGGCGGGACTCCGCCAGCCAGCGCCGCGGCGGTGACGAGGAACCAACGGCGCGGAAGCATCGCTTCATGCTGCGCCGGGCCTGCGGCGGAAGTACGGCAGATGCGCAGCAGTTCACGCGTCGCTCCTGTCATTCCGAGGGCAGCGAGGAATCCAGGGACAGCGCGTGGATTCCTCGCTGCGCTCGGAATGACAGAGTGATTCCATCGACGCGCGATACGCTCTAGCATGGCCTCACGACCGCACAGGAGCTTCGCCATGCATGTCGGGATGGCCGCGATCTTCCAGAACACCGGCCGGCGGGTCACCGACCGTCAGGTTTATCGCAACGAGCTGACCTTGGCCGAGATGGCCGAGCCTTTGGGCTTCGAGTCGATCTGGTCGGTCGAGCATCACTTCACCGACTACACGATGTGCCCCGACGTCGTGCAGTTCCTGTCCTACATGGCCGGCCGCACGCGCACGGTGAAGCTGGGCTCGATGGTTGTCGTGCTGCCGTGGCACGATCCGATGCGCGCGGCCGAGCAGATCTCGATGCTCGACAATCTATCCGATGGCCGCATGATCCTTGGCCTGGGCCGCGGCGCCGGCAAGGTCGAGTTCGATGGCTTCCGCCTCGACATGGGCGAGAGCCGCGAGCGCTTCGTGGAATACGCCGAGGCGATGCTCGAGGGCCTCGAGAGCGGCGAGATGCGCTACGACGGCAAGCATTACAAACAGCCGCCGACCGCGATCCGCCCGGCGCCGTTCAAGAGCTTCCGCGGCCGCACCTACGCCGCCGCCGTTTCGCCCGAAAGCGCGATGATCATGGCGCGGCTGGGCGTCGGCCTGCTGATCATCCCGCAGAAGCCGTGGCGCGAGGTCGAGAAGGAGCTCACCGAGTACCGCAAGCTGTTCCAGGAGATCAACGGCGCGGAGCCGCCCAAGCCGGTCTCGGCCGGCTGGATCTTCGTCGATGCCAGCGCCGATCGCGCGCGGGAGATGGCGATGAAGTACATCGGCGGCTACTACCGCACCGTGCTCGACCACTACCAGTTCGCCGGCGACCACATCAGGACGACCAAGGGCTACGAGTACTACGTCAAGATGAACGAGAAGCTGCACACCTACGGCGACGAGAAGGCGATCGAGTTCTTCGCCGACCTGCAGGTCTACGGCACGCCCGAACAGGCCTACGCCAAGATCGCGAAGATCCACCAGCAGACCGCCAACAAGGCCTTCGTCGGCGTGTTCTCCTACGCCGGCATGCCGCACCAGGAGGCCGTGCGCAACATGACCCAGTTCGCGCGCGAGGTGATGCCGGAGGTGCGGAAGATCGATGTCGGGGAGGAGATCGACCGCGCCGTCGACCTGCCCGACCACCGTTTCAAGAGCGCGGCGGAGTGAGCATGCGACAGATCCTGACATCGAGCGTGGTTCTCGCCGCGGCGCTGCTGCTGAGCCTGGCGCCGGCCCAGGCGCAGTGGAGCATGAGCCAGCGTGGCAAGTTCCTGGCCGATTGCATCCCCGCCTGCGAGGCCAATCCCAACGTCCACGTGTCGAAGAAGCCGCAATGCGGCCTGTTCTGCAACTGCGTCGCCAACGAAGGCGAGAAGACATTCACGTCGGCGGATTTCGAGGAGATGGACGAAGCGGCGCGCGCCGGCCGCGACCATCCCAAGATCCAACAGTTCAATAACCTGGTGCCCGCCTGCAACCAGCAGGCCTTTGGCCAGTAGGGCGGCGACCGCTGGGCCTCGTCCTCCCTACTTCCGGGGCGGGGCTATCGCACATCGAACTTGGATCTACCTTCCCCGGGAGGGGGAAGGTAAGAGAAAGTCGAAGCAGGCGCCCCGTCGTCAGAACGGAATCTCGAACCGGTCGCCCTTGGCCTTGACGCGCACGGCGTGCGGCGCGCCGAAATGCGCCGGCATCAGCAGGCCGCCATCCGACGCCACGCTCGCCAGCACGCGCTTGCGCGTGGCGCGCGCGCCCTGGGCGTCGTCGCAGAAGGCGCTGTTCCACTCGGGAAAGAACACCTGCAGCGGGTGGTGGCAGATATCGCCGATCAACGCGGCGCGGCCCTGGCCGGACTGCACGCGCATCACCATCGAGCCCGGCGTGTGGCCGGCCGCCAGCTCCAGCGTGATGCCAGGCTCGATCTCGTGGCCGTCGTCGACGATCACCGCCTGTCCGGCGGCCGCGATCGGCCCGATCGAGTCGTTGTAGAGCGCCGCGTCCTCGGAGTCGGGCGCACGTTCGGCATTGGCCTTCATCCACTCGAACTCGCGCCGGGAGTAGAGATATTTCGCGCGCGGGAATGTCGGCACCCAGCGGCCGTCGAGCAGACGCGTGTTCCAGCCCACATGGTCGACATGCATGTGGGTGCAGAACACGACATCGATGTCCTCGACCGACAGGCCGACATCGGCCAGGCGCTGCAGGTAGGGCAGGTCGAGCATGTTGAAGCCCGGCCGACCCGGCCGGTGCTTCTGGTTGCCGATGCAGGTGTCGATCAGGATCGTGTGCCGTTTCGTCTTCAGCACCCAGGAATGCGTGCCCATGACGAAGCGATCGGCCGCCGGATCGTAGTGGCTGGGCACCAGCCAGCCCGCGTGCTCGCGCAGGACCTCGCGATCCATGTCTGGGAGCAGGAAGGAGGGCGGGAACGCCTTGCCCAGCGTCTCCTTGATCCTGAGCACGGTGATCTCGCCCAGCTGTAACGAGACCGGGGTGGGCGCCGGGCGATCCATCACGCGCGCTCCGCCGCCGTGCTCACTTGCACTTCGCCAGGCATTGGCCGGCGGTGTTGCCGCACTGGCTCTTGTTGCCGGTGCGCTTGAGGCAGGCCTGTTCCTCGTCGGTGCACTTGGTGCGGCAGGTCGCCTGCGCCGCGACGTCGCCCGGCAGGCTGGCGACAGCGAAGCCCGCGGCCAGCGCGAAGAGGGCGATGGCGATGATCGAGCGTTTCATGCGTGACCTCCGTCGTGGGCGGCGATATCCGCGCGAACCGTAGGTGCATGGCGCGTACCATGCAAGTACACTGGCCGCAGGCCGCGAAGACGGAGGGGAGCATGTCGGACGACAGTCAAGGCAGCAGCGACTCGGGCAGCAGCGACAATTCAAGCTTCAATCCAGGCTTCGGCGACGGCGTCGAGAACGACGGCGCCGAGAGCGTCAGCGACAGCTTCACCGAGACCACCCACACCTCGTGGTTCGAGCGCATGAAGCAGGCGATCGTCGGCGTGCTCGCCGGCCTCGTGATGGTCGCCGTGTCGGTCGGCCTGCTGTTCTGGAACGAGGGCCGCGCCGTCACCACGTCGCGCTCGCTGAGCGAGGGCGCCGCTTCCGTGGTGGGTGCCCAGCCGGCGCGCGTCGATCCCGCAAACGAGGGCAGACTGGTGCATGTCGCCGGCGACCTGAAGCTCGCCGGCCCGGTCGCCGACGCGGAGTTCGGCATGTCGGCGACCGCGATCAAGCTGGTGCGCAAGGTTGAGATGTACCAGTGGAAGGAGGAGTCCCGGCAGGAGAAGCGCACCAATGTCGGCGGCAGCCAGGACACGGTGACGGTCTACACTTATGTCCGCGAATGGTCTGACAAGCGCAACGACTCCTCGCGCTTCAAGCAGCCCGGTGGTCACGGCAATCCGGAGATGCGCTACCAGAGCCGCCAGAATGTCGCCCAGTCGGCGAGCCTGGGCGCCTTCCAGCTCACCGCCGAGACCCTGGGTCAGGTCGGTGGCGGCGAGCGTCTGCCGGTCGACCAGGCGCGGCAGCAGGCGCTGCGTCAGCGGCTGGGCGCCAACGTCCATGTCACCGATGGCACGATCTATATCGGTGTCGATCCAGCCTCGCCGCGCGTCGGCGACTTGCGCGTCAGCTTCGAGCAGGTCACGGCGCAGCAGCTCACCGTCGTCGCGCGCCAGGCCGGTTCGGGCTTCGGCCGCTACCAGACCAAGGCCGGCGACCAGCTGCTGATCGTCGCCAAGGGCGTGGTGCCGGCGGCACAGCTGTTCAGCGAGGCGCAGGCGGCCAACTCGACGCTGACATGGATCCTGCGCGGCGTGGGCGCGTTGCTGATGTTCGTCGGTTTCACCCTGTTCTTCCGCCCGCTGGGCGTGCTGGGCGATGTGCTGCCGATTCTCGGCGACGTCATCCGCATGGGCACCGGCGCCATCGCCTTCGTGCTCACGCTGCTGCTGGCGGCGACCACGATCGCCGTCGCCTGGCTGTACCACCGCCCGCTGGTCGGCATCGCCGTGCTGGTGGTCGGCGTCGGCGGCGCGGTCGGCATGATCATGCTGGCCAAGAAGCGCCGCGCGGCGCGCATGGTCGGCGCACCGGCGTCGGCGCCTGTGCGCGCGCCGGCCCGACCGGTGGGGCCGGTGTCGTAGGTCGTCTTCCCTTCCCCCTCCGGGGGCAGGTAAGGCGGCGTTGCGTCTGGCTACGCAACGCGGTAGCGGAAGGGCGATGGACATCCTGGCCCTCGCCATGCGGCGCTTTTTGCTGACGGTCGTGGCGCTCTGCGCGCTGGCGACCGGCACGCTCGCGCAGGCGCCGCAGCCCGGCGCGCCAGAGCGGCCGTTTACGGTCATGCTGGCCGGCTGGACGCGCACGCTCGATCGCATCGCCGATGTCGCGACGCGGCCCAATCTGGTGTCGGCCGAGATCGAGCAGCTGAGGCTCGAGGCGATCGAGGTGCGCGATTCGGCGTCCGGCGCGGCGGCGGCGGCGCGCGAGGAGCTGGTC
>CAYTFW010000155.1:2822-15808 GCA_964437145.1 uncultured Rhizobiaceae bacterium | reverse complement strand
GGATCATGATGTACACCTCGGGATGGCCGAAGAACCAGAAGAGGTGCAGGAACAGCATCGGATCGCCGCCGCCGGCGGGATCGAAGAAGCTGGTGCCGAAGTTGCGGTCGGTCAGCAGCATGGTGATGGCGCCGGCGAGCACCGGCAGCGCCAGCAGCAGCAGGAAGGCGGTGACCAGGATCGACCAGGCGAACAGCGGCATGCGGTGCAAGGTCATGCCCGGCGCGCGCATGTTGAAGATCGTGGTGATGAAGTTGGCGGCGCCGAGGATCGAGCCCGCGCCGGCGAGGTGCAGCGAGAAGATCGCGAAATCCATCGACGGGCCGATGCTGCCCTTGGCCGAAAGCGGCGGGTAGATCGTCCATCCCGTACCGGCGCCGGCGCCCAGGAACACCGAGCAGACCAACATGATGAAGCCGGCCACGGTCAGCCAGTACGAGATGTTGTTCATGCGCGGGAAGGCCATATCCGGCGCGCCGATCATGATCGGCACGAACCAGTTGCCGAAGCCGCCAATCAGCGCCGGCATGACCACGAAGAACACCATGATCAGGCCGTGCGCCGTGACGATCGCGTTCCAGTGGTGGCCCGGGTCGGAGTGCCAGTTCATGTACTGCACACCGGGCGAGTAAAGCTCGAGCCGCATGTAGACCGAGAGCGCGCCGCCGATCAGGCCGGCGAAGACGGCGAACACCAGGTAGAGCGTGCCGATGTCCTTGTGGTTGGTCGACAGGAACCAGCGGGCGAAGAAGCCCGGCGTATGGTCGTGATGATCATGACCGTGGGCGTCGTGGTGGGCGCCGTGCGCGGCGTTCGTGGCCATGGCGACTTCCTTCCGTCTACGCGACTGTTGTGGGCCGGGCGCGCGTCAGCGCGTCGGCTCAGCCCTTATGGAATCAGTGGCGGCAAATTCGGTGGGCGCGGGCAGCTGGGCGGCCTTCTTCGTGGCCACCCACTTGTCGAACGCCTCCTTCGACACGACGCGCACCGCGATCGGCATGTAGGCGTGGCCCGAGCCGCAGATCTGCGAGCACTGGCCGTAGTACAGGCCTTCCTTGCGCACGTTGAACCAACCCTGGTTCAGGCGGCCGATAATGCCGTCGTGCTTGACGCCGAAGGCCGGCACCGCCCAGGCATGCATCACGTCGGTCGAGGTGACGTAGAACCGCACATTGGTGTTGACCGGCACGACCATCTCGTTGTCAACCGCCAGCAGCCGCGGACGGCGGAGCTTTTCGGCATCCGACAGCTTGGCCCAGTCGGCCTCCTTCACCATGAAGGACTCGAACTCGATCTTGTGGTCGGGATACTCGTACTGCCAGTTCCACTGCTTGCCGGTGATCTTGACGGTCAGGCCCGGCTCGGTGGTGCGGTCCATGAAATACAGCAGCTTGAAGGACGGGATGGCGATGACGATCAGGATGATGATCGGCACCACCGTCCAGGCGACCTCGAGCAGCGTGTTGTGGGTCACCTGCGAGGGCACCGGATTGCGCGAGGCGCGGAAGCGCACCATCACATAGACCAGCAGGCCCAGCACGAAGACGGTGATCACCGAGATGATCACCAGCAACAAGTTATGCAGGCTGACCAGCTTGTCCATGATCTCGGTGACCGGATGATGCAGGTTCATCTGGCCGCGGTGCGGCAGGTCGACGAAATCGCTGTCCTGGGCGACGGCCATGCCGTGGGACGCGATGAGAGCGAAGCCGGCGGCCGCCAGCGTCGTCAGGCGGCCCAAGATCGACGCGCCGCTGTTCGAACCCATGCCCCCACTCCTCACCGCTTGCCGCAAACATCCACGCGGATGATGGGCGTATCTAGCAGAGGACGTAAAGCCCGGTCACCCCAATTCGCCCTTCGCCGCGATGCGTCCGCCTGCCGCACTCCGGCAGGCGAAAACGCCCGTGTCCTCAGCCGGTTAATGGGACCGTCGGCGGTCCCAAGGTCATTGCGTGCTGGCGGGGTGACGTATCGGCATCGGACGCCTATGTTCAGCCCTGAGCCAGCGGAGCCCCCATGTCCCATATCGCCACCGCCACCGACCTCTTCTTCAAGCGCGCCGGCCTCGACGAGGCGCGCACCGAGCGCATCGTGCGCGAGGCTCTGAGCGGCACCGACGATGGCGAGCTGTTCCTCGAATACGCCCAGAGCGAGATGCTGGCCTGGGACGACGGCAAGCTGAAGAGCGCCTCTTTCGACGTCTCCCAGGGCTTCGGCCTGCGTGCCGTGAAGGGCGAGACGGTGGGCTACGCCCACGCCTCGGCGCTGGACGAGCAGGCGCTCAAGCGCGCCGCCACCACGGTGCGCGCCGTCGCCAGCGGCAAGGGTGGCACGGCGGCCGAGGGGCCGCGTGGCACCAATTCAATCCTCTACACCGACGCCAACCCGCTCGACGGCATCGCCTTCGAGCGCAAGGTGAAGCTGCTGGAGGAGATCGACGCCTATGCCAGGGGCAAGGAGCCCAAGCTGAAGCAAGTTTCGGCCTCGATCGCCGCCTCCTGGCAGGTGATCGAGATTGTACGCGCCGATGGCCGCAAGGTCGCGGACGTGCGGCCGATGGTGCGGCTCAACGTGTCGGTGGTGGCCGGCAAGGGCGATCGCATGGAAAGCGGCTCGTCCGGTTCGGGCGGGCGCATCGGCTACAGCGGCCTGTTCGAACCGGAGTACTGGAAGAATCAGACCGACGAGGCGATCCGCCAGGCGCTGGTCAACCTCGACTCGGTCGACGCGCCGGCCGGCGAGCTTCCGGTGGTTCTGGGCGCGGGCTGGTCGGGTATCCTCTGGCACGAGGCGATCGGCCATGGCCTCGAGGGCGATTTCCACCGCCGCAAGACCTCGGTGTTCACCCATCTGATGAACCAGCGCATCGCCTCGCCCGGCGTCACCGTGGTCGACGACGGCACGATGCGCGACCGGCGCGGCTCGCTGACCGTCGACGACGAGGGCACGCCCAGCCAGCGCACCGTGCTGATCGAGGACGGCAAGCTGGTCGGCCTGATGCAGGACCGCCTCAACGCGCGCCTGATGGGCGCGGCGCCCACCGGCAACGGACGGCGCCAGAGCCACGCCCACAGCCCGATGCCGCGCATGACCAACACCATCATGCTGGCCGGAGACAAGGATCCGAAGGAGATCATGGCCTCGGTGAAGCGCGGCCTCTACGCGGTGAATTTCGGCGGCGGCCAGGTCGACATCACCAACGGCAAGTTCGTCTTCAGCTGCACCGAGGCCTACCTGATCGAGAACGGCAAGCAGGGCGCGCCGGTCAAGGGCGCCACGCTGATCGGCTCGGGCAGCGAGGCGCTCTTGAAGATCGGCATGGTCGGCAACGACCTGGAGATGGACCTCGGCGTCGGCACCTGCGGCAAGGACGGCCAGGGCGTGCCGGTCGGCGTCGGCCAGCCGACGCTGCGGCTTGATGGACTTACCGTCGGCGGTACGGCGACCTGACATCCGCGCTGTTGACGCGCCCCCTCACCCCAACCCCTCTCCCGCGAGGGGAGAGGGGGCATGAGCGACGAGTCTTCCTCCCCTCTCCCCTCGCGGGAGAGGGGTTGGGGTGAGGGGGCCGTCGAACAACACAAGCGGCTGGGCGCCTGATCGTTTCCTTTTCCACTTCTACTTCGGCGCCGTCGGCATCGGCACGGTCACGCGCGGTGCGGGCGGCGGTGGCGGTGTGGGCTCGGCAGGCTTGGGCGGCTCAGGACGCGGCGCGGCGGGCGCCGCCGGCGCCAGGCGCGCGCGGGTGCGGAAGGAATCGAGGAAGGCGCGCACATGCGGTAGCGCCGCCGGCAGCTTCTCCCGGTTCACCACCGCCTCGACTTTGTAGACCGTCTCGGCCGTCACGCAGACGCGCGCGAAGTAGTCGAGCTCGTCGGGCAGCGGCGCCTCGACCACATGGCCCGGCGCGCCGCCACCGCAGGAATCGGCCTCGTTGCGCGTCGGCTTGTCGGCGCTGACGCGCGCCAGCATCAGGGTGGCGAAGCGCTGCGCGATCAGCGGCGGCGTGGCGCTGCCGCGGATCGAGGGCGGGTAGAACACCACGGTGACGCTGAAGGATTCCTCGACGCTGCCGGTGAGGTAGTGCACCGCCGGAAAGCCGCCATCGCTCCACGGCCGCTTCTGCACGATGCCCGGCACGCGGATGGTGAAACCGTCGGCGCCGCCGTCATAGTCGCGCCAGCGCTCGGGTGACGGCACCGGCGCGAGCTGGGCCTGCGCGCCGGCGGCCGCCAGCATCGCCGCGAGGAAGATGATCGCGCGCAGCATTGGCGGCTACGACCGCCCCGAAGCGGCCGCCTCGCGCCGGCGGCGCTGCGATTCCAGCGCGGTGTCCTCGGGACCGCCGACCGCGCGCATGCCGCGCACCTCCGCCGTGTCGCGGGGTGGCAGGCAGAGCATGTTGGTCGAGAGCACGTTGGCGAAGATGTCCTCGCGGACCTTGGCGAAATTGTCCGGATTGAACAGCGGCGTCACGTGCCAATAGAGACGGTAGCCCCGCTCGAGCAGCCAGGTGATCAGCGGCGGCGAGCGGTCGGTGCCGTTGTTCTCGACGAAGAGGCGCGGCTGATGCCGGCGGATGGTCTCGGCCGCGCCGCGCAGCACGTCGAGCTCCATGCCCTCGACATCGATCTTGATCAGGGCGCAGCTTGGCAGATCAAGCGAGTCGATGGTCACGACAGGCACGCGCTCGCCGGCGCCGCCGGCGCGCAGGCCGATGCCGCCGTAGTTGTTCTCTTGGCCGTGGTCGAGCGGTGGCACCACGGCGATGCCCGACGCGGCGCCCAGCCCGCACCAATGCGTCACGACGTTGGGAAGGCCGTTGGCCGCGACGTTGGCGCACAGCGTCTGGTGCACCAGACGCTGCGGCTCGACCGCCAGCACCCAGCCGTCCGGCCCGACCCGCCGCGCCATGGGCACGCTCAGCGCGCCGATATTGGCCCCGGCGTCGATCGCGATGTCGCCCGGCTTGATCAGGCGCAGCAGCAACTGCAGCTCGAGCTCGGCATACTCGCCATAGAGATCGAGGCTGCGGCCGATGTAGCGGTCGCGCGTGTTGTAGAGAAAGGTGCCGTGCCGGCAGCGCTTGGAGCGATAGGGCAAGGCGCCGACCGGCGCCGCGGGCTGTACCGCCGGCTGCGTTCGCGCCGGCGGAGTCGCGGCGGGTGAAGGCACGGCGAACGACGTTTCCTCCGGCGTCAATCCCACTTCCTGCTCGACACCCATATCCCGCTCATACCCCTGCGTGTGGCTGACGCCCCAACGTCGATTGACGTCGACCCGGTCCACGCGCAGCGTATCGCGCGTTCGCCGCCTGGAACAGCCCGTGTGGACCGATCCGCATCGCCATGTGGAGCGTTCGTTCGCACCCCTTAAGCCGAACTCCGCCTCGACACGGGTGGAGGCAGCGCCTCCGGCGCCGAGGTGGCTTCGGCGACGCGTCGGGCGATCGCGCCCAGCGGCGCGAGATAGCGTTGCGCCGCCTCGGCCTCGCTCATCGCGCTCTTGGGGAAGCGCATCGACAGGCAGCCCAGCACGTGATCGCCGCCCATGATCGGCACGGCCAGCCCGTTGAGCCGGTCCTGCCGCGTCGAGCGCGTGAAGGCGAAGCCCTGGGCCCGGATTTCCGCCAACGCCGCGCGCAAGGCGCCGCCCTGCCGCACCGCTTCGCGGCCGGTGCCGCCCTTGGCCTCGATCTCGCGCAAGATGGCGCGGCGCTCGTCCTCGGGACAGAAGGCGAGCCAGGCGCGGCCCAGCGCGCTTTCGAGCACCGGGAAGCGATCGGCGTAGCCGGTGGGCTCGAAGGACAGCGGGCTTTCGGGCGAGGTCGTGTACCGGATCGCCACCGTCGTGCCGCTGACCGTGCCGAGATAGAGCGGCCAGCCGCTCTCGCGCGTGAAGCGACGCATGTGCGGCGTGGCGACGTCGACCACGCGATGCACGAAGCGCGCGCCGGCCGACAGCAGCACGACGCGGTCGGTGACGCGGTAGCCTCGGGCGCGCGAGACGTGGCTGACATAGCCCAGCGCGATCAGCGTCTCGAGCAGGCGCGCGATGGTCGGCTTGGGCAGGCCGGTGGCGTCGACCAGCGCCGACAGGGTGCCGGCGCGGCGACGGTTGAGCGCCTCCAGCACGGCGAAGGTGCGGCGCACCGGCTCGATGGGTCGCGGCGAGGCGAGCGGCATGGCCGCCAGACTATTCCGTATTACGGAATACCACCACTCCAGACTGCCCTTTCCGCCGCGCTGGGCGCAATCTGTCGCCACGACATCGGAGGGAACCGACCATGGGCTATCAGACGATCGAGGTGCGCAAGATCTCGCCGGTGATCGGCG
The DNA here is from genome assembly GCA_964437145.1 of uncultured Rhizobiaceae bacterium. Classification (GTDB taxonomy): domain Bacteria; phylum Pseudomonadota; class Alphaproteobacteria; order Reyranellales; family Reyranellaceae; genus JAFAZJ01. The sequence continues at coordinate 9,470 of CAYTFW010000155.1, read as the reverse complement.
CGGAAATCCATGGCGTCGATCTCGGCGGTGAGCTGGGCAACCAGCAGTTCCAGGAGATCCATGACGCGCTGATGGACAATCTGGTGATCTTCTTCCGCGACCAGAAGCTCAGCGTCGAGCAGCACAAGGCCTTCGGCCAGCGCTTCGGCCGCCTCCACCTGCACCCCAACGCGCCCAGGCCGATCGAGGGCCATCCCGAGATCCTGGTGATCAAGGCCGACGAGAACAGCAAGCACGTCGCCGGCGAGGAGTGGCACACCGACGTCTCGTGTGACGAGGAGCCGCCGATGGGCTCGATCCTCTATCTCACCGAGGTGCCGCCCGACGGCGGCGGCGACACCATGTTCGCCAACACGTACCGCGCCTACGAGACGCTGTCGGAGCCGGTGAAGAAGATGCTGGTCGGCCTGACGGCGATCCACGACAGCCTCAAGGCGCACAGCCATCAGATGAACAAGAAGGACGGCGCGAAGCACTTCCCCCAGGCGGAGCATCCGATCCTGCGCACCCATCCGGTGACCGGCAAGATCGGGCTCTACGTCAACCGCGGTTTCACCACGCGCATCCCGCAGCTCAAGAAGGCCGAGAGCGACGCCGTCCTGGAAATGCTGTGGCGCCACATCGAGACGCCCGAGCTGCAATGCCGCTTCAAGTGGCGGCCCAACTCCGTGGCCTTCTGGGACAATCGCTGCGCCCAGCACCACGCGCTGTTCGACTACCACCCGCACCGCCGCTACGGCCATCGCGTCACGGTGTGCGGCGACAAGCCGTTCTACAGGGCCTGATTGTCGTCCTGAGCGCAGCGAAGGACCTTGCGGTATCGCGACCACAAAACGGCGCAGTGGCCGATCGCGCCACCGCAGGATCCTTCGCTGCGCTCAGGATGACGGCTAGTACGCGTAAGCCTCGTACAGCGCGCCGTAGTCGCCGTTCAACGCGCCCGCCAGCCGGGCGCGTTTTTCGTCGGCCAGCGTCACACCGCTCTCGGCGATGCGCTTGAGCGGATCGAGATACATGGTCTCGTCGCAGCCACGCGCGTCGAGCCTGGCGCGCGCCTTCAGCCCCGCCTCGGCGATCTTCAGGACCTCGCGCGCCAGCGTTTGCAGCGTGTGGCCCTTCATCACGGTCTGCAGGCCCTCGCGCGGCGACTGGTCGCGCAGGGTCTGCTGCTCGGCGACACTCCAGTCCTTCACCAGGTCCCAGGCGGCGTCGAGCGCCGTGGTGTCGTAGAGCAGGCCCATCCACAAAGCCGGCAGCGCCACGATCATGTCGCGCGGGCCCGAATCGCAGCCCCGCATCTCGAGGTAGCGCTTCAGCCGCACCTCGGGGAAGGCCGTGGTGACGTGGTCGCCCCAGTCGGTGACGCGGGCGATGTCGCCGACCTCGTTGTGCAGGCGGCCGGCCATGAAATCGCGGAACGACTTGCCGCTGACGTCGATGTACTTGCCGTCGCGATAGACGAAGTACATCGGCACGCCGAGAATATAGTCGGTATAGCGCTCGAAGCCGAAGCCCGGCTCGAAGACGAAAGGCAGCATGCCGCAGCGGTCGGGATCGGTGTCGGTCCAGACATGGCTGCGCCGACTCTGGAAGCCGGTGTCGTGCCCCTCGACGAAGGGCGAGTTGGCGTAGAGCGCGGTGACCAGCGGCTGCAGCGCCAGCGACACGCGGAACTTCTTCACCATGTCGGCTTCCGAGCCGTAATCGACATTGGTCTGCACCGTGCAGGTGCGCAGCATCATGTCGAGGCCCATCGTGCCCTTCTTGGGCATGTAGGCGCGCATGATCTTGTAGCGGCCCTTGGGCATCCAGTCGAAATCCTCGCGCCGCCAGGTCGGCGTGAAGCCCTGACCGGTGAAGCCGGCGCCCAGCGGGCCGGCGATCGCCTTGACCTCGTCGAGGTGGTTATCGGTCTCGACGGCGCATTCATGCGCCGTGGCCAAAGGCGCGCCGCTGAGCTCGAGCTGGCCGCCCGGCTCCAGCGTGATGTTGGCGGCGCCACGGGTGAGCGCGATGACCTTGCCGTTCTCCAGCGCGCGGTCCCAGCCGAAGCGATCGGCCAGGCCGTCGAGCATCGGCTTGACGCCGCCGTCGTAGCGCAGTGGCTGGCGCGTGGCGCGCATGAAGCCGAACTTCTCGTGCTCGGTGCCGGCGCGCCAGCGATCCGCCGGCTTGCAGCCGGACTCGAAATACTCGACGAGCTGGCGGCGGTCCGTGATGGGCGCGCCTCCGCCACTGGGCGGTGCCGACATGAAGTGTTTCCCCCTGCCGGCGTCGCGGTCGATCGCGCCTGCCGACGTGTTGCTGTTGTCGTAATCGACGACGTTGCTAGCAAGCCCTGAGGCCGCGCTCAACCTTGCTCGCCGCGTCCTCGCATAAGGTTTCCTCGTTCGACCGTGCCGCCATAATCGGGCCAGCGCCGGGGCGTCGGCTCGCGCCAATCGCCGATCGCGGCCTGCAGGCAGGCGAGCGCGGCGATCGCCGCCGTGTCGGCGCGCAGGATGCGCGGACCGAGCCCGACCGGCAGCACGCCGGGCAGAGCCGCGATGCGATCCAGCTCCTCGCGCGCGAAGCCGCCCTCCGGCCCGACCAGCACCGCCCACGGCCCCGGCCGGGCGTCGCCCAGCGCGTCGAGGATCGGCCGGCCGCCGCCGGTCTCGTCGGCGATCAGCAGCCGCCGCGTCGCGGGCCACGATCGCAGGACCTGCTCCAGTGAGACGGGTCCCCGCACCTCGGGCACGCTCAGCCGCTCGGTCTGCTCCGCCGCCTCGACGGCATTGGCGCGCAGGCGCTCGAGGTTGACGCGCTCGACATTAGTGCGCCGCGTGATCACCGGCAGCAGCGCTGAGACACCGAGCTCGGTCGCCTTCTCGGCGATGAAGTCGATGCGCGCCTTCTTCACCGGCGCGAAGCACAGCCACAGATCGGGCTCGGCGATTTGCGGCCGGGTCTGGTTCTCGATGCCAAGATCCAGCGACCGCTTGGCCGTCGCCGCGACCGTCGCTCGCCACTCGCCGTCGCGGCCGTTGAACAGCAGCACCTCGGCGCCGACGCCCAGCCGCAGCACGTCGCGCAGATAATGCGCGCGCGGCCCGTCGAGCGTCAGCGCCCCGCCCGGTGCGAGATCGTCCTCGACGAACAGCCGCGGCGTCATGGGGCCGGCCCCAACCCGTCATTCCGAGCGCAGCGAGGAATCTCCCGGTCCCAGGAGGTCCCTCGCTGCGCTCGGGATGACGATGAAAGCGACGGCGTCGCCTTCATCGTCATTTGACCGTGATCGTGATCTTCGGCGACATCACCGGCGGCTGGTGCGGGATGTGATTGTGGTCGCCGAGCACGAGCTGCAGGGTGTGCCGGCCGGGCGGCAGGGTGATCGTCGCCTCGGTCTGGCCGTTGCCGAAATGGCGATGCTGATCGTCGTTGGGCAGGTTCTCGCCCATCGGCGGCAGGGTGATGACGTCGATCAGCAGGTGGTGATGACCAGTATCCTTCATCTCGACGCCGGCCGGCGCCACGCCCATGCCCTTCAGCCCCATCCGCACCGTTACCGGGCCAGTGATCTCCTCGCCGTCTCGGGGCGTGATGAAATAGACCTGCGCGCCAGCGGGCGCGGGCGTGCGCGGCAGCTGCGCCAGCGTGACGCCGGCCACCAACAGCGCGATGAGTGTAGAGAGTATCGGGATCGAACGATGCATCGCACCTCTCCTCTCGCTTGATCGATTGAGCATAGCATCTCCTCTCCCCATGATGGCGACATGACCGGCCACGGTTTCACCGACATCCGCCCGCGCCACTGGACACTGCGCCTGCTGCCGGCTTGGGCGCGGCCCTATGGAAGGCTGGCGCGCTGGGACCGGCCGATCGGCTGGTGGTTGCTGCTGTTTCCCTGCTGGTGGTCGATCAGCCTGTTCGCGCCGCTGCAGACGCGCGCGCAGATCATCGCCTGGGCGCTCTGGATGGCGCTGTTCTTCGTCGGTGCCGTCGCCATGCGCGGCGCCGGCTGCACCTGGAACGACCTGCTTGACCGCGACATCGACGCCCAGGTCGAGCGCACGCGCGACAGGCCTTTGCCCGCCGGCGAGGTGACGCCGACGCAAGCGCTGGTCTGGCTGGCGCTGCAGGCGGCGATCGGCGCCGCCGTGCTGCTCTCCTTCAACCTCAACGCCATCGTCGTCGGCCTGGCCTCGCTGCTGATCATCGCGATCTATCCCCTGATGAAACGCGTGACGTCGTGGCCGCAGGTCGTGCTCGGCCTCGCCTTCAACTGGGGCGCGCTGATGGGCGACGCGGTGGCAAACGCGCGCGTCTCACCCGCCGCGCTCGCGCTCTATGCCGGTGGCATCGCCTGGACCTTGGTCTACGACACGATCTACGCCATGCAGGACCAGCGCGACGACGCCATCGTCGGCGTGCGTTCCACCGCGCGCCGCTTCCAGCACGCGCCGCTGGCCTGGTTGACCCTGTTCGCGACGATCACCGTGCTCTGCTTCGGCGGCGCCGGCTGGCTGGCGGAGATCGACTGGCCATACTGGCTCGGCCTGGCCGGCGTCGCCGCGCACCTCGCCTGGCAGGTCGGCACGCTGAAGCCGCACGATCCCGCCGACTGCCTGCACAAGTTCCGCGCCAATCGCTGGCTGGGCTGGATCCTGCTGATCGGCATCATCGCGGCGCGCTTCTGATGGCGCGCGCGCCCGAGGATCCGGCCGGCTTCATCCGCACCTACACCGCGCTCGGCACGCCGGCCATGGTGCCGGAGCTGAGGCTGTGGCTGGCGGCCGAGTACCTGCCGATCTGGCAGGCCACCGAGGACTGGCTGGAGAAGCAGAACGTCGATCCACCCTACTGGGCGTTCTGCTGGCCCGGTGGTCAGGCGGTGGCACGCTATCTGCTTACCCATCCCGACATGGTCAGGGGCAAGCACGTCATCGACTTCGCCGCCGGCTGCGGCGTCGCCAGCCTCGCCGCCGCGCGCTCGGGCGCGCGCCGCGTCATCGGCAACGAGATCGATCCAGTGGCGATCGCCGCGATGAAGCTCAACGCCGAAGCCAACGGCCTCGCCATCGAGACCAGCGAGGCCGACTGGCTGCAAGGCCCGCCCGGCTCGCCCGAAGCCGATGTCGTGATCGCCGGCGACGTCTGCTACGAGCGCGAGATGACGGCGCGCGCCATGGACTGGCTGCGCGGACACGCGGCGAAGGGCCGGCTGGTGCTGCTGGGCGATCCCGGCCGCAACTACTTCACCGCCGACCGGCTGGAAGAGCTGGCGCGCTACGATATCCCCACCTCGCTACAGCTCGAAAACCGCGGCCTGCGCGAAACCACCGTGTGGCGGGTGCATCCATGACCCTTCGCCCGGCATGGGCAATAAAACCGTAACTAGTCCTTCACAATCGGAACCGCTACAAGCGAGCCGCGTCCCGCCAACCCCACCGAGCCGCATGCCCTCACCGAAGCTCAAGCCCCAGGATTTCGCCAAGCTCTACGAGGGCTTCGAGGCGCCGGTGTCGCGTTTCGACTGCGGCAAGAAATGCTCGCCGCTGAACAACGGCACGCCCTATTGCTGTTCGACGCAGATGGCCGTACCAGTGGTCGAGAAGAGCGAGTTCGCCTTTCTAAAGTCGCGCACCGATTTGTGGCACCGCTTCAAGCCCTATGACGCCGCCACGCGCCAGATCGTCGCCGACCTGCATCACGGCGCCTGCGCCATCGAGTGCAAGGGCGCGGCCTTCTGCGAGCGCGAGAACCGCTCGCTGGCCTGCCGCGCCTTCCCGTTCTTCCCCTACTTCACGCGGCAAAAAGAATTCATCGGGCTCAGCGTCTACTGGGTGTTCGAGGACCGCTGCTGGATGATCTCGAACATGGGCCTGGTCGAGAAGCCCTTCGTCGACGAGTTCGTCAACACCTTCGAGGCGATCTTCGCCAAGGACAAGCTCGAGTTCGACACCTATGTCGACTTCTCGGCCTCGATGCGCCGCGTCTTCAGCCGCTGGGGCCGCGTCATCCCCGTGATCGGCCGCGACGCCAAGCCGCTGTTCCTCGATCCCTCGACCGGCGAGCCGGTGAAGCGCCCGCCGCGCGACTATCCCAAGTACGAGCCCTTCGACAGCGAGGCGCATTACCGCGCCGCGGTGAAGGAAGCCGGCGGCACGCCGCCGCCCGAGGGACTGAAGCCGGTTTAGAGCGCGCTCCTGTCATCCCGAGCGCAGCGAGGGATCTAGGCGGCTGCCTGGATCCCTCGCTGCGCTCGGGATGACAGGAGCGTCCGACTGACGGTTCGATGCTCTAGACTGCCGCCCGTGTCGCCCGCCTTCCGCCTCGCCCTCGCCTGGGTCTTCCTGTTCACCATGCCGGCGTTCTTCGCCGTCAACCATCTCGTCGCGCGCTCCGTCGACTTCCTCGCGCCGCACGCGATGGCGGCGGGCCGCTGGACGCTGGCCTGCCTGTTCCTGCTGCCCTTCGTCGGCGCCGCGCTGTGGCGCAAGCGCGCGGCGTTGAGGCGCGAGGCCTGGCAGCTGCTGATCCTGGGCACGCTCGGCATGTGGATCTGCGGCGCCTTCGTCTATATCGGCGCGCGTACCACCACGGCGACCAATATCGGCCTGATCTACGCGACCTGCCCGATCTTCGTGCTCGGCCTGGCGGTGGCCC